>JARRLH010000266.1:0-4585 GCA_037387205.1 Desulfofustis sp. | reverse complement strand
GGTTGGAGAATGAATCCAAAAGGTATCTGACCACTCATTTTTTTAGCACGGCACAATTTTATTGAGATAGCATTTAATCAAAATCATATAATGGAGAGTTCATGAGTGGCGGGTTGCATCAAGGCAAATAACCTGAAAAAAGTGGTGTTAGGTGTTGTTATCGCTCTAGTGGCTTGGTCTGCCATCGTTGCTCAGCAAACTTCTTCTTCACAAAAAAACCAGCCGTCGCAAGCTGAAGAAACCATTGGTCTGCCGCCGAAGATCGATCAACTCAAAGCGTTGCGCGACCAAGCCGAGGCTGCGAAGGATTTGAGTGAGTCTGACAAGAAGAATGTTCTGATTTCCCTGGTTCGGGGCATTCATTTAATAGAGGAGACCGAAAGGCTCAACGTTGAAACACAGCAATCCACGGATTTTATCATCTGTTGATTGCTCTCATAAATTATTTTCTGCAAAAATCCTCAATTATGATTGACTGAAACCCAATGATTTGGGTATAAATGCAGTTAAATTATATTTGATTTTCCAATTCCAAATGACCTGAAGCAGTTCTCCATTTCCAGCATCGAATCCTATCTCTCATCTGATTCTGCGTTCCTTTGGCTAGATCATAATCTGAGTTCACTGTTTGAAACCTCAAAATTAGGGTGCTGAAATGCACGATAAGGGTTTTAAACGCAAACTCACCGCCATTCTCAGCGCCGATGTTGTTGGTTACAGCCGACTCATGGGCGATAATGAAGAAGCAACCATCCAAACGCTGACAGCTTACCGTGAGATAATCAGCAGTCTTATCAGCCAACACAGGGGTCGCTTAGTGGATGCCACCGGTGATAATCTTCTGGCTGAATTTACCAGTGCGGTAGATGCGGTCAATTGTGCCGTGGAAATCCAAGATGAACTTGCTGAGCGAAACGCCGAGTTACCCGACAGTCGAAAAATGGAATTTCGCATTGGTGCCAATGTTGGGGATGTCGTTGAGAAGCATGGCCGCATATACGGTGATGGTGTCAACATTGCGGCCCGGGTTGAAGGCCTTGCTCAAGCATGTGGTATTTGCATATCAGGCAGAGTCTATGATCAGGTCGAGAATAAATTAGATTTGGAATTTGATTTTTTAGGGGAACAAAAGGTCAAAAACATAGCAAGGCCCGTAAGGGTATATCGGGTGCTATCTTTTCCGGGTGCTACTGCCCATGTCACTGACATGTCAGAGCTTGAACAGGACTATCGAGAAAGACTCAAAGCTCGCTTCGCCGATGAGGCTGCCTACTACGTTCCCCTGGCTGGTGAAACCTCGGAAGTCATCCCTTGTGAGCCCACCAAAGGTCCTCGCACGACGCGCCGACGCAGACAACGGGCCAAGTTTGAGTATTGCGAATGGATACCCTCTGGCCAAGATATCAAACATGTCAAACTGGAAACCTTGCGGGAAGCGGTGGAGAAGTACCCGTGTGTTATTCTTTTGGGAGACCCCGGCTGTGGTAAAACGACGGCCCTCGAATACCTAGCATACCAATTTTCGGGCCAACCTGATAAGTTGCCGATTCCCCTGCGCCTAAGTGAGTTTGACGCCGGCATGTCATTAGAAGATTTTATCCTTCAGGGTTGGGGTGGTTTTCTGGAGGCCGGCCATTGGGGAGCGCAGGCACTCGCGACCAATCTGGAAGCGTACCTGGAAGCAGGCAAATTGTTCTTTCTATTTGATGCTTTGAATGAGATGCCGCTCGAGGGGTATCGTGAACGCTGCTTGGCGCTGCGTCGATTCATTGACCAAAGGTCAGCGCAGGGCAATCGCTTCTTAGTAACTTGCCGAATTTTGGACTATGGCGAGGAGTTGTCCGGTCTGCAACGGGTTGAAGTGCAGCCTCTCAGCGATGATAAGATTCAACTCTTTTTACAGAACGAGCTGCCAGAAAAATGGCTATCGCTATGGCAAACTTTGACCCAGAGTGACGATAGCCGCCATCGTCTGCTGGAAATGGCCCGCAACCCTTATTTGCTTACCCTTATGGTCGACGTGTTCGAGTAGGATAGCCAGTTGAGCCAGAATCGGGTTGCCTTGATGCGGCGCTTTAGTCAGATTTTGATGGATTGGGCCAAAGTCAAATGCCCTTCTGACCAGTGGCTAAGCGCTGATGTACAATGTGAAGCCCTCTCGGTCATGGCTTTCGAAATGCAAGCTCGTTCCGGTTTCGGGACCAAAGTGAAAACTGAACACGTCAAAGCCATTATGCCTCGCGAGGTGCAGCTTGACCCCAACTGGCCGCCGCAACCTGCGCCGCCCAACCAGGTCCTGAGCCTGGCTGCTAATGCTAAAATTATTGAAATGCCAGTGGACCGCTTAACGGTGCGTTTTTACCACCAGTTACTGCAAGAGTATTTTGCGGCCCATCAAATGCTCAAACAGGAGCCCGCCAGCCTGACGCACCTATGGCGCTGGCCTTGGTTGGATACAGAGATGCCATTGTGGGTTCGGCCTGAAAGCAATTATGAGCCGCTTCCGCCACCACCTCAGACAGGATGGGAAGAAACCACTATCTTGGCAGCAGGATCTGCGCCGGAGAACGACAACAAATTGGTCCAAACGTTAATCCAGATCAATCCAGTACTAGCCGGACGCTGTTTGTTACAAGAGCAAGCCAGTTTTGACTCGGCTACCCGTCAAGCAGTCATTCACCATTTGCTTTCGACCATTGCCAACCCCGCAGTAGCACTGCGCGTGCGGATTGCTGCCGGTGACGTGCTTGGTTGCCTTGGCGACCCCCGCTTGGGCGAAATGATGGTTATTCCTGCCGGAAAATTCTTAATGGGAGAAGGTCGGGAACAACACGAACTGTTTCTACCGGATTATCGGTTGGGTAAATACCCTGTGACCAACGCCGAATATAAGGAGTTTGTTGAGGCCGGCGGCTACCAGGATAAAAGCCGCTGGACAGCGGCGGGTTGGCAGGAGATTGGCCAGAATCAAACTGAACCGCGTTATTGGCGAGATACGCGCTTTAACAAACCCAACCAGCCCGCAATTGGGCTAAGCTGGTATGAATGTGTGGCCTATTGCCGGTGGTTGAGTGCGGAAACTGGTCAAATTTATCGCCTGCCCACCGAAGCCGAGTGGGAGAAAGGGGCCAGAGGTGTTGATGGGCGAGTGTATCCCTGGGGCAATGAATTTGAGCCCAACTTGCTGAACGCCAGAGAAGGCGACCAAAAGGTTTGCGCCACTACGCCGGTGGGAATTTATCCGACGGGTGGTAGCCCCTTTGGCCTGTTCGTTTGTGCCGGTAATGTATGGGAATGGTGCGCCACCCGCTGGAAGAAACCTTTTCCTTATGATGTGTCTGAAGATGAATGGCGGGCTGATTATCTGGAAGGACAAAATCTGCGGGCACTGCGGAGCGGCTCGTGGAACTACAAGGCCGAAGCCACTCGTTGTGGTTATCGTTTCAAATTTCAACCCTATGGTTGGACAGAGCGTGGTGGATTCCGGCTGGTTTCTTCGGTTTGATATTGGCCGAAAACAGGAAAATGCAAGGGCCAAAAGCCTTTAAGGTTGCTTAGTTTGGGTAAGTGAAACGGGCTTATTATGAACTTTAGTGATAGTCAGGACCAAAATAGACCAAGGAGGTATCAAAATGACAGAACGGTTAAAAGATAAGATTGCTCTTATAACCGGTGGTAGCTCGGGGATCGGTCGAGCAGCGGCGCAACTATTTTCTCGGGAAGGGGCCCAGGTCGTTATCGCGGATATCAACGTAGAAGGCGGCGAAGAAACGGTGAGAAGCATTACCGATGAAGGCGGTCAGGCATACTTTGTCAGAACAGATGTATCAAAATCGGACGAGGTTGAGGCGCTCATCAAAAAGATAATTGAGATGCACAGCCGGCTGGACTGTGCTTACAATAATGCGGGCATTTTGGGGGATGTCGTCTCTGTCGTCGACCACACCGAAGAAAATTGGAACCGCACGATTGAGACCAACCTTAAAGGAACCTGGTTGTGTATGAAGTATGAAATCGCGCAAATGCTCAAGCAGGGCAGTGGGTCGATCGTAAACACAACCGCCACAACCGGACTATATATCGGCGGTAAGTACCGTTGCGCTTACTCAGCCAGCAAAGCTGGCATCGTGAGCCTGACCAAAGTGGCTGCTTTAGAATATGCCGAATACGGTCTGCGGGTCAACGTGATATGCCCAAGCGCCAGAACACCCCTGATGGAACAATTTTTTGAAAATAATCCTGAAGCTGAGGCGGACTTTACTGCTCAGATGCCGATGGGACGGATATTCGCTCCGGAAGAGATTGTCGAAGGTGCGCTTTGGCTCTGCTCTAGTGCATCCTCATTTGTCACCGGACATGTTCTGGCTGCGGAGGGTGGTTTCCTTTGCCGATGAATAATTATTTTATTTCAATTATAATCGTTACTAAAAGAAGCAGTTCCTCCAGTCCCCTTGCTGCCTCCTGATTATCTGAAGTTTATTCGTTATGGTATATTCGGGATCCGCAATCACCCAATTAGCAATTTCTACGATTGCACCCATAAAGGGCAACTGCTAAATATGGTATATTTCTTCATTTCATATGG
>JARRLH010000265.1:0-4595 GCA_037387205.1 Desulfofustis sp. | reverse complement strand
CTCGGCTACATCATCATGGATTCCTGGGGCCGGGCCGACTACATCTCCCTGTACACAGGCATCACCAGTATGGCGCTGCTCGGTTTTCTGCTCTACATGATCCTCGATCGGGTCGAGCAGCATGTCTGCCGCTGGATGAGCGGTCGCTGAGCCAGCGTAATTTTTCTATTTTCCGGTTATTTCAAGCCATTACTTGAAATTCATCACCAAGCTGAGATATAAGAGATAGGAGCGTGTTAACAATTTCGTAGTTGAAAGAACTATTTATCACGATCAACGTCGAATACGGGAAAGGCAATTATGGACAGTATGGGCTTATGGCTGGTAATCGGTGCAGCAGTGGCAATTGCGGGTATGTGCGTTATCCTGCTGCAAAAAAAGGCAGGCGAAGCGAGAACCTATCTCGATGAACTCCAAATCCTCAAAAACCAGCTTGAGGAACATAATCAAAAAGCAGCCGAGTTGCAGAGAGAGGCACACAGCCAGCGAGACCTGCAGGCAGAAATCGATGGCCTTTCGGCGACCCTGCAATCGGCCAGAGAGCAAAACAACCAATTACAGACGGAACTGAGCGAATCCAGAGATAAACTGCGCCAGGCCGAAGAAGAACACAGCGCCCAGACGGCAAAATTGGCTGAGATGGGCAAACGACTCGAAGAACAGAGCCGTTTCAGCGCTGACAGTGAAAAACTTGGTGAAGAAATCGCCGCGCTGAAAAAAGAACTTGAAGAGAAGACCAGGGAACTGGCGACGGTTGAAAAGCGCTTCGAAGAGCAGATGGATGAGGTAGTCCAATCTTCGATCCAGAAGATCACCCACGCCGAGCAGGCCAAGGAAGAGGCTATCCAGGCAGCCCAGGACAATTTCGAGGCTGCCGCAGAAGCCAATGCCAGGCTGAAGGAGAAAGACGAACTGATCAGGCAGCTGCAGGGCTGATTGGGGATCTCTGTTCGCCTCTTCCCGGGGCCAGCTAATCCCTCGCTCACCGCTGGTGCCGCTGTCCCCGGCAACCCTAAATGTTCAAATAATCTCAAGTACCTTTACCGTTTCGCCAACTTGACTTTGGCGGCTTGATAAATAAGGTTTGCTCGCACTTCGTCTCAACAGGGAGAAATTGGTTATGAACGCAGAAGAACGCAGAGAATCTTTCAGGCTGGTCGATGTCTCCAAGGCCACCTGCACCCTTACAGATGACAACAGCCGCATAGAGGGAACCCTTAAAAATCTGAGTCGATCCGGGTTCCTCATCGAAACAGACCGGCTCCCGGAAGTTGCCAAGAGCTACTCCATCGAAATCGTTCTCCAGGGGGCACACAGCCGGCTGCTGGTCGACAGCCTGTCCGGGACTGTCACCAGGGCAGACGGGGAAGGGGCCGCCGTCGAATTCTCCAGATCTTTTGAGTGGCTTGTGCTGGCACCCATTTTCTTTTAGAAAAAGAGCCCATCCCGGTAGCTCTCCGCCTACCCTTTTTTAACAAGAAGCCGGCCACCTTTGGGTTTGTCCGACGGAGACCAGCCGCGCAGCCCCCAGAACACCGCCATAAGTCCCAAAAAAGTGAACCCGGCAGAGGCGGCCGCTACCGCCGCAATACCTCCTGCGGACCAGAGAACACCGGCGATCAGCACGCCGGCCATCCTGCCCACACCGGCGGTGGCATAATAGCCCGCCATCATCGTCGCCCGGGCCTGCGGAATCACTTCCGTACACAGGGGAAAGCTGGTGACGATGGTGAACTCGAACGACAAGAATACCAGGAACAGCCCGATCATCGCCAGGCTCAGGCTTTGGCCGATGACGGGCAAGAGCAGATAGGCGGAGATTGATAACAGCGGACCCAGTATGATCGCTTTTTTCAGGCCAAGTCGGTCAGCAAAGAGAGCAGTCATGGATTCTCCAAGCAGCTCGGCCGTACCGATGGCCACGGTGGAAAACCCCAGGGCGACAATCGAGACATTGAAATCCTGTTCAAACCAGGCCCCATACACGACGAACAGGCAGTCATTGGCAAGCGATATCAAAAAGCCAAAGGCCAGCATACCTCTAGCCGGTCTGGATTTCAGCAGAGGCTTCAGGGCAGCCAGAACGTTTGTTTTTGGTCGCTGCGTGTCAGTACGAACAGTGTCGGCAGGGACTATCACTCCCATGAGCAGCCAACTCAGGCCTCCCAGAATGGCCAGCAGGTAGAAGGAATTTCTCAGCCCGACATGGTCGATAACCAGAGCCAGAGCCGGAATGCCGATAAGCGTACTGCCGGCCCAGGCGGTCTCGGCAATGCCGATGACCCGTCCCCTGCGCTCGTAACTGACGTTATTTCCCACGAAAGCCTGGATCGCCGGATCAAATAGAGTTTTCCCAAAACTGGCCACGACCAGGCCGACGAACACCGGCCAATAGAGCGGAACCAAGCCGCAGATAAGCATACCAAGCGCCAGCATGGCCAGTCCTGCCCGCATCATCATCCGGTACCCATACCGGTCTGCAAGGGGGCCGGAAAAAATACCGAGCAGGGAGCTGAATTGTCCTGCGGCAATGATCGAGGTGACTGCCGCAAGCGGCACATCGAGCCCCCTGCTCAAAGCCGGAGCGAAGGGATAGACAAATCGCCGGCCGGTATTGAGGAGCAACCTGAAAATGGTAATAATAATTATCTGCCGCAGAAAGGTTCGATTCATGCCAAGAAGGATACCAGGTGAATTGTTTTCATAACAACCGGCTCGAAGAGATATCGGAGGGGTATGTTGTTGTTTCCATTGGACACGGTGAGAAGATTTATGTCCTTAATAATTAAAAGAATAATTTACTTGGTTGAAAAAATAGAAAGACGCATTTTCAATAGCGGAGCCAGAGCGCTTTAGGCAAGTAATTACTGAAGCACCGATATCTTCAATTAACCCCGTGAACCAGGCATCCCTGGCCCCTTGAGATGGAAAGTGCAAGGTGCTGCTTTAAGGTGTGCGTGCCATTGACGAGCCAATATCTGACCTCATCTGGATCCCCCGGGCTAACTGTCAGGATCGATCCGGGGAAATAGTACCCAGAATAAGGTCCCTCTTTCTTATAACCATCTACGGTTATCGGGTAGGTATCAGAGGTCACCTCACAGACAACGACAGAGTCCGTGGGATAGTGCTGTTCCATCTCGTTCAACAAAAAAGGAATTCGTTCAGCAAAAAAGGTTCTCAAGGTGTCGATGTACTCATCCCCCCCAGGGTAGTCGATGGCAGTCAATATCTGCTGGTAATACCCCAGCAGTTGAGCGATAAATTCCCGGGTTACCCGATGGTTCAAAGTTGATGTAAACAGGTGTTTGGTTTTCTCTCGGAATTCCGGATCTTCATTTAACAGTCGTTTGAATAAGTTGACTCGCAAGCAATGATGTGGTTTCCGCGCTTGGTCATCTTTGAGAAAACCTGCAAATGATGGCGGCTGCTCCCAGCGCTCTCCTGATTTATTTTCTGTTTTTGTGATCTCCACGGGGACATCGACATAGCTATGATCAAAATCCCAACCGTACCAGAAATACCTGCTATCGCTGCTTGAACCTTTAAGAAGGATCCCCTGACAAAAGTCCCCCGTGGCATTTATGATATATGAGAAAATTAACTGCACAAGATTTTCAAGATCAAAAAACCGTGAGGCGTAGGATTCATCAATTATTTCCGAATTTTTGATTGTTTCAATAAACCCCGAAAAGAAATGCCAATCCGCATCATGGTTTGTCCCCCTGATCCGGAAATACTGATAATCTTCTTCTGGCAGCATGATTTTAATCTGTTTTTCGCCAAGATGGGGCACCATATAGTACAAACCTAAATTCTCACCATTCAGGTAAAGTAAACATATCTCCGTCGGGGGGACCAGGCCACCTGCTTTCCTGGCTACATCGTATGATATTGGGCCGTTGAGCGGCCACTGCTTCCATTGAGATTGTTTCACGGCAAGCCGTTTGATGATTTTGACCGAGCCGTTAAAAATCCTGTCCGACGCTAGGTGCGATGTGCCGTATTCTTCGCGAAAATAGAGACGAAAATTGATCAGGCCATTTTCGCGCCCCGGATCCCCGCCCTGAAGGCGGATACCGCTGAAAGTTGAAAAGACGGATTGACCATCCTTGAAGAAGCGGGCATATCCAAGTCGCTCCCATTCACGTCCATGGCCGTCATAGTTTGTCAGGATGCCATAATTCTCCGAGTAAAGATCGTCGCTGTCTATATCAATCGCAAGAACCGGAATTTCAGCAAAGCTGATTGCGGCCAGATCCTCATCGGTCATTCTCAGGCGATTGAGGAGCGGGTGGTCACTGCTGGCAACCACATCAATTGGCGTACTGCCTTGTTTTTTGTAATATTTGCTGATGCCGACCGATGTTTTTTCCTGAAACGACAAGTTACTGGTCAGCTGAAGAGTTTGCTGCAATGGACCAATTGCAGCACCTGATTTGGGGTAAGTAACATTATTTGATTCACTGTTACGAAAGAAACTTGAATAGCCTATCTGATCATTAAAAACCAGCGGGTGGTGGCCATTTTTAAGAAAGCCAATGCCATAAATGTGTACAGGATGTTCTTTGTTGTGAAATGTAAACCTCAGCTCG
>JARRLH010000264.1:0-11764 GCA_037387205.1 Desulfofustis sp. | reverse complement strand
TCGGAAGCGATGTCTTGGGGCGTACTGTCCAAGGGGTCGGGTCGTAAATACTAAGAAAATAAATGATTGTTATCCGGTCGTCACCATCTACCTCGCCATGGGTTGGCGCTGCGGTGGTGGCGGCAGCGCACGCCGGAAGACCCAGTCCGGCACTGCAGGGAATTGTCATCTTCCGGGCAACCCGAAACAGTGAGACGGGGTGAACTCAAATCGCCATGTATTGTTATCATGCCACAACAATCGCAGAATCAAAAATCAATTTCTCACAATTTTCTAATCACAAGGGCGAATAAATGAGGCGCCGCTGGTGGAGACCAGCTCTCGGGGATGCGCGTCCAGGTGGATCAACCAGGCACCGTCGCGGCACAGTACCGGTGGTTTTGCACGACAGAATGGATAAGACAAGGCTCACGGCTGCCTGGAGCGCTGAAGACCGGTCCCTACTACCTTGAGGCTGGTCGCGGAGGAGCAGGGTTTCTCTTAATGTTCTAGACTTTTCTGAATTTCACCCAGGTCGGCTTGGCCCCAAGGGCCGCGCCGATCTTGGGATGCTGCTTCCGCGGGTCGGTTTCATCGTGTTCTTCAGGCCTATACTTGGGCCCGTTCGGATTCATCGCCATCTTCCTGCTGTCGTAGACAGTGAATATTTCGCCGTCGGAAAAGACAAACTCGAGTCGGTAGGAGCGATCGTCGACCCATCCAGGCAGCGGAAACTTTCGGTGCCAGTGCGGCCAACTTCCTCCATGTATCTTCGTCCACCAGGTTCTGTCTCGATTTTCACTGGTCTCGTTGGGATCGCCGCCCCACTGAATCATCGTCCACTCCGAATCCTTGGTTTCCTGAGCAGTGGAAGCTTCCAGAGTGGCCTGCTCGGCTGCGGGCTCGTCAGCAGACTCGGCTGTGGACTGAGCAACTGACTGAGCCTCGGGAGTCGCAGCCTGCTTCTGTGTGGCTTCGGTCTCCTCGATGGCTTTGATCAACTCCTCCATCAGACCACTGGTGGTCGCATGGGCGGGAAGTGCGCCAAATTCGACCAGCGGCGTCGTCCACTTGTCCGGCAGCAGGCTGCAGCCGGTCACGGCCGCAGTGCCTACGGCCAGTTTCTTGATTACTTCTCTTCGTTTTCTGTCTTTGACTGGGGGGGACTCAATTGACACGGTTTCCTGGTCGTTTCGAAACTGGGGTCGATCATTTGTCGATGCCACGCTCACCTCTTTACTTAATTTATCTTGGCCGTCGGGCAATCAGGCAAAATTAATAGGAAAATACCTGATATATTTTAAAAAACAACCATAATCGACAAATCAAGACCCACAACGGGAATACTGCGTCCCAAATCAGGGCCCACACATGAGATCGCTACAGAGCGTGCCGATACGCGATTTCGGACTATCGTCCCAGGCCGTATGCCATGCGTCTGCCATCGGCGCCGCCGGCCAGAAGCCGTTGCTGCCGGTCGATGCGAATTGCTTGGGCACTTCCCATAAGAGGTGAAAAATCAGGTAATTGCTGAAGGTTATGACCTTTGTCTGAGAGGCGGTGAAGCGTTGTTTCCGGGAAACGATTCTCGAGCAGCAATTCCCCGTCGGGCATCGATCTCCAGCGGGGAGCATCGACGGCGCCCTGGACATCGGCGTCGAAATCGATGAGATTGACCAGCAGCTGCATGTTGGTCTGGGTCTGGCCGTCGCCTCCGGGCGTCCCCAGAAGCAGGCAGGGCTGATCCCCCTCAAGCACCATCAGAGGGTGAAGGGTATGATAGGGACGCTTGCGCGGCTCCAGCCGACATGGGTGATTTGGATTCAAGCTGAATCCACGCCCCCGATTATGGAGCAGCATCCCGGTTCGGGGAACCATGACGCAAGAGCCGAACTCCTGGAAGATGGACTGAATAAGCACCGCCGCGTTACCGCCTGCATCGACGGCCATCATATAGACGGTATCCTCGCCTCCCCGGGCAAACCGGTGCCTGCAGGGCTGCTCACCCGCCAGCGCAGTGATCCGGCCTCTCAACTCGAGCGTTTTTCGCGAACCCAGCAGGGCGTCCAGGGGCACAGAATGAAAGCCTGGATCACAGATGTGATCATCCCGCTCGGCAAAGGCCTGTTTTTTTGCCTCGACCATGAGGTGTACGAGGTCGGCGGATCCAGGCGGCAGCGCACTCACATCGATCTGGTCAAGAATCCGGGCCTGCAGGAGCAGTGCCAATCCCTGCGACGGCGGCGGCTGGGTGGCCAGTGTAAAACCACGGTAAGCCGCGGTAAGCGGCTCTTTCCAGATGACCCGGTAGTCAGCCAGGTCCTCGGGGCTGAAGAAGCCTCCAAGCTCGTCGCTGTGGCGCACCAGTTCTTCGCCCAACACCCCGCGGTAGAATGTTTCGGGGCCCTGGTCAGCAATCAGCACCAGGCTCTTTGCCAGGGCCGGCTGCCTGATCAGTCGGCCGATCTTCGGCGGCTGCCCGCCCGCTAGAAAGATCGAGGCGGCTGTCTGGGAAGTGGCCAAGAGCTTGCGTTTTTTGACAATGGAGCCAAGCAGAGCTGGGTAGGCGGGAAAGCCATCCCTGGCATAGCCGATGACCCGACCAATCAGGGTATCGAGACCGAGGCTGCCGTAATCGTCGAGAAGTGCCTGCCAGCCCGCCAGGGCGCCTGGAACAGTACAGGTGTGTATTCCGGTGGCGGGGATAATCTGCAGGCCCATCTCCGCAAACCTGTCGAGACTCGCTTGGCCGGGAGCGTAGCCGGCGGCGTCAAGGGCTCGAAGCTGGCGACTTTCTGCCCGGTAGACGAGGGCGAACAGATCGCCGCCCAGACCGCACATGTGAGGATTAACCACCGCCATGACCAGGTTGGCCAATACCAACGCTTCGACAGCATCGCCACCTTCGTCGAGAATGGAGCCCGCCGCCTGCACAGCCAGAGGATGATCAGCGGTCACCATCCACTGGTTCCCCATGAGCAGGGGACGGTAGTTTCTGAAATATTCCTGCATAATTTCGATAGCTAATGTGATGGTGCCACAAGAGACCGGCACCGATGAAAATAAAGGAGCTGCAGCAGCCTGCCGCCACCCTGGACAGATGCTACACTATAGTATTAAAAGAAATGCGCAGCCAGCCCCGATCCGACCTCTCATAATTAATACCATGACCACTGTTCGAGTTAAACAGCGCCGCTGAAAAAGGCGGAAATTTACGGTTGGCAAGGGCTGCGAAACGATCAAATTTTCTTTTTATTTTTGTTTTCCAATCGGGTAATGTGCAGTCAACCGATTCGAAAATGTGGAGAAAAACCTACGAGCGTTTCGGACGTAGATTCGGGGAGCCTTAACGGGTGGCATCGGGTCAGCGTAGGCAGCTTTTCATAGCGTCGAGTCGGGGATGTGGAAATCACCATCGAGCGTTTTGGACGTGGATTCGGGGGACTTTAACGGGAACATCGGATCATTGAAGGAGGATTTTCACAGGAAGGTTCTCTCCCCCGGGCTTCTGCCTGGGTTCACGGGGAATCTTCCAGCCTCGGGTGGAAATATAGGTGTCTTACCCACACTATAAGAAGCCGGGGGAGATCAGGTCTGGTAAGGGGGCTTGGTCGGAGGATGGTACCATGGCGTCTCGGACGTCAGCCAGGGGTGAGCCCATAAAAAGGTGAGTATCTGGCAACCAGGGTGCGATCCTTAGTGACAGGACGCGGCGAAGCGTTCCGGGCGTTGATGTTGGGGGATGCCTATAGACGGCAGTTACATCCACACTCGCTACACCTGTCACAGTTGCTTTCAGACATGCGGTTGTCAGTTCCTGTCCGCCATAACAGGAACGGATACAAAGTCTGGATGTTCGGCGGGAACATCGATCGGTGTGACGCAGCGGATCGAGGCAATTTGGAAGGCCTGTCGGGTTCGGGTTCAGCTCGGAACTGATGGGCCTTCCTTTTTTTGGGCAACTCGCTTGCTTTCCCGATGAAGTCCAGATAGTCAACGCCGTGTGCCGCCGTGAGGCTTACCGTCATACAAACGCCCATTGACGGTGGTCAGAAACCTCTCCAGAGAGACATTCTCCTGCAGTATCAGCCCCTTTCCCGGCAATTCCCCGCGGTCAACCATTTCCACGACGGCACAGACCGAAGCCGCGGTTGTCCAGCCGATCGCCCTGCGCTTCTTTCCAGTTATGGCAGCGGGTATAAAGGTTCTGACAAATTCCTCCCGGGACAATCGATTGGCGATCCAGCCCTCGACCGAGACATGAACATAGACGACATCTTCGCCCACCGGCGGTTTGGCGTTGACCAGTATTTTCCCGGCCTGATCCCGGTCTTCACGCATGAGCAGTTCATGGAAAAAGAAATTCATCAGCTCTGCATGGCCGGGATATCTGATCGATTTGTAATCGAGATTCTCCACCAGTCCTTCGTAGCTATCGCACATGGTGCCGATGCCGCCGGAGGTGGTAAAGGCTTCGAACTGAAGACCGTCAATATAGATCTTTTCGAGCCACTCGATGGGTGAAACCCATTTGCGAACACCATTTTCGATCACTTCACAATCGTTAAGATATTCGTTAACCACCCCTTCAGGGGACCAGTTGAAGGCATAGCCCAGCATCCCTGTGGGATGCTGGGGCAAGGCTCCAACCCGCAGCTTTAGCGAACGTATTTTACTGAATTTTGCGGCCAGAAATGAGCCGGCAATGGCGACGAAGCCGGGGGCCAGCCCGCACTGAGGCGCCACCGCAGCCGGGCTCGATTCGCTCAGGGCTCGTATCTGCCCGGCGGTGGCGACATCCTCGGTGAGGTCGAAATAGTGGGTGCCCGAGGCTATCGCTGCTTTCGCAATCTCAACGTTGCACCAGTAGGGCAAACAGGAAATTACTGCATCACATTCCCGGAGTGCGCTGCCCAACTCAACCTGGTCATTGACATCCAGCTTTCTGCTGGAAAAGGAGAAACCGGTCCCTACGTCCAGATCTGCCCCGCTCACCTCGAAACCGCTTTCATGCAGTAGTTCGGCAACCAGATGGCCAACCTTGCCAAGCCCCAGCACCAAGACTCTGGTAATTCTCTTCTTCAAGGTCTTCTCCCTACGTGCCGCACCAGTTTGTGGACATATGTCATCGTGCGCCCATGCATCAACTCCCACTGTTACCGGCACTGCATTAAAAGCCTGGGAACATGGCCGCCAACAGGGACGCGATTAGAGGGGTCGGCATAGCTTACAGTTCAAAAACAATTCCCTGCGCCAGCGGCAGTTCCAGACCGTAATTTATCGTGTTGGTCTGCCTGCGCATATAGCCCTTCCAGGCATCTGATCCCGATTCCCTGCCGCCGCCGGTCTCCTTTTCTCCGCCGAAGGCCCCGCCGATTTCCGCTCCGGAAGTGCCGATGTTGACATTGGCAAGGCCGCAATCGGAGCCTACCGCCGAAAGGAATAACTCCGCCTCACGCAGGTCTTCAGTGAAAATCGACGAGGACAGCCCCTGCACCACTGCATTCTGCAGCGCGATCGCGTTTTCAACCCCGCCTTCATAGGTAATAAGGTAGAGGATCGGAACAAAGGTTTCCTGCTGCACCACCGGATAATAATTTTCGGCCTCGGCCAGCACTGGCTCGACATAGCAGCCCGACTCGAAGCCCTCGCCTTCCAGTACCCGCCCCCCGCAGACGATTCTGCCGCCCTGTTCTTTCAGCTTCTGCAGAGCGTCCGTGTACTCCCGCACCGCCTCCCTGCTAATCAGCGGGCCCACATGATTGTGCTGATCCAGCGGGCTGCCGATGCGCAACGACTCGTAAGCGCTGACCAGAGCCTTTTTCACTTGGGAATAGACATCTTGGTGAACGATCAGGCGCCTTGTCGTGGTGCAGCGCTGACCGGCGGTGCCAACCGCGCTAAAGACGATGGCGGGAACGGCCCGGCCCAGATGCGCTGTGGGGGTGATAATAATTGCGTTGTTGCCGCCCAGTTCGAGAATTGAACGGCCGAAACGACCGGCAATGACTTCGGCGCCCCGCCGGCCAACCCTGGTTGAGCCGGTGATTGAAACCAGAGGAAGATGACGGTCCTGGAGAAGACGCTCACCGACCGTCGCCCCTGTCCCCACCACCAGGTTAAAAAGCCCTTCAGGCAGGTTGTTTTCTTTTACAACCCTGCCCAGTAAATGCTGAATGGCAATGGCCGTCAAGGGCGCTTTGGAAGACGGTTTCCAGAGGGTGGTATCGCCGCAGACGGTGGCGATCATCGCGTTCCAGGACCAGACTGCGGCCGGGAAGTTGAAGGCGCTGATAATTCCCACGGGGCCGAGCGGATGATACTGCTCGTAGAGGCGGTGCTCGACCCGCTCCGAGCTCATGGTTCTGCCGTAGAGCTGGCGGGACAGGCCAAGGGCGAATTCGCAGATATCGATCATTTCCTGCACTTCCCCAAGCCCTTCCTGCAGTGACTTCCCGGTTTCCCAGGTAATCAAGGTACCGAGTTCAGCTTTTACGGCGCGCAGCGTCTCACTGATTTGACGTACGATGTCCCCTCGCTTGGGAGCGGGAACCTTGCGCCACTCCCCGAATGCCTCTTGAGCCGCAGCCGAGCAATCCTGGTAATCGGCTGCCGAGCAGCGCTCCACCGTGGCCAGAAGTCGACCGTCCACCGGTGAGACAGCCTTTATGCGTCCCTCGGCAGCAGTAGTCCGCCAGGTGACGCCCGTTGACGCTCCCTGGTTGTGGCTGGAGATTCCCAGATCGTCAAGAAGTTTCATCCTTTCCCCCTCGATGTGCTCTTAATTGCTGTTCTGCTGCCGCAGTATTATGTAGCGCTGCCGGGCCAACTCGAACTCGATCCAGTTGTCCAGGTACGAACCCAGCGCCTCCCGATAGTGAGCCAGCGCACCTTCTCTCTCCCCTTCTGCCTCGGCCTGAAAGCCGAGCGCGGCATGGGCGGTCAGAACCTTTTCAGGAATGGTGCCCGCCTTTTCCAGGAGGTCCTCCTCACTTCTTTTGTGCAGCAGGGCTTCACAGACCTGCCGGTACCAGATCGTCTCAGTCGCCGGACAGATTTCGGCCAGCCGCCTGCGGCTCTCCTTCTCTTTGCCGCTATGCTGCAGAACCGTTGTGGTCAGCAGCCGCAATCCGAGCCTGAGAGGCTCTTCCCGTCCCTGAACCTGAAGAAACTGCTCGGCCAACTTGAGCGACTGGGACCACTCCGAGGCCATGGCACTGTAGAATGAGGCGTAGACCAGCAGCTTCCTGTTTTCCGGCTGCAGGTCGTGAATCTGCACCAGAATAGCACTGCGCTCCTCCGGTGTGGCGACCGCCCCTTCAAATTTTGCAACCAGGGGATCCAACCAGCTAAGGCGCTCCGCACGTTCGTCTGTCAGTTCCTGAAGCGTCTCAATAAAAGCGCTGCGCTCATTCCGCTGAGCGCTTCCCGGCCTGAATAAATGGACCAGGGCAAGATAGCGCGACCAGTCATCGGGATCGGCTGCTCTGGCTGCGGAACTGAACAATCCCCTGGCTCGGGCCCTATCCCCGTCACCCTCCGCGATGAGGCCGGCGACGAAATGAAGCCAGCTTTTTTCCGCAGGCAGATTCCAGGACTCCAGGTCGTTTTCGCTGAATTGGCCGCTGCTGAGCAGGCGGGCGAGGTAGCCGTAAAATTCGCCGGACGAACGCCAGTCCAAATGCATCAGCCGGGTCAGGGAGTTGTCATCTGATCCGTGGGACAAGCGCGGCCGCGCCGGCCAGGTCACCATTGCAATAATGCATCACCGCGGCGCCCATGATCAGCGAAGGGGTGTCGCTTCCCTCAAGACTTTGGTCGGCTCTGCGCTGCGCCTCGATCCACTTACCCTCAAGGGCAAGGCTCTGAATATCCTTGATTATTTCGGAGGCTGACAGATCAAGCACCCCGTTCCATTTGGGCCGGCCGGCCTTGAGTTCATCGATGAAGCGAACCGCCTCGGTCACTGGCAGCACCAGACCGATATCTGAGAGCGGGGTAATCACCACCATGGGAGCCATGGCCACGTCGGTGGCCACCGCCGAGGCGATGCCGATCACCTTGCCGTTCTTATCGATTATCGGCCCCCCGCTGTTGCCCTTGTAAATCGAGGTGTCGACCTGAAAAAAATTTCTGAACGTGCGGCGTATATGCCCCCTGGTCACGCTCACATTGATCACGTCGGCCTGGATTCTGCTGCCCAGGGGAAAACCCAGCGCAATAACCGGGGACAACCGCTCCAGCTCTTCCATGCGGAAATCCCTGTCCAGGGGCAGAACCATCAGACCCTGGGGGACCCGGTTGATTTTCAAGACGGCGAAATCGTCCTGCAGCGGCGCGTTGATCTTCTGAGAGGTTCGCGACGGCGGTCTGGCTACTCCGGCAATGCTGACACTTCTGCTGCCCCCGCGCCGATAGGCCGAATCCAGGTCATAGATATCCTCCAGCTCTTCTCCGGCACCTATCCCCATCAGCTGGCTGAAAGCGCACGAGAAAGGCCGTCCCCTCCCTGATCTGGCTGTAGACTGCCATGTCGTCAACCCTTAGATGATACTGCACCATCACAAAGGCGACGGAACCGGCATAGCGCTTGGCATAGGATTCCAGGGTCGACTCTATATCCCCGTTAGAGCGCTCGAACGTAAAGAAGTAGATTCCGCCGATGACGAGCAGGATGGTGAGAAGAATGCCGAAGCCGGTAACCGTTCTCCTCAATCGTTTCACTTCTCTGGCCGTCTCGGGAGGAGCAGTCTCCTCGACTTCCTCGATCTCCTCCCGGATTCTGCTCAGCGCCTCGGCCACTTCCTGCATGGATCCGGGTCGCACATCCCGATCATCGGCCAGCATTGAGCGAATGAGAACGCTGATCTCCTTGGGAAAGGTTTCTTCCTTGAGGATCGGTCGCGGATCGCAGAGATCCATATCGGCGCTCAGAATCTGTGAAAAAATCCGGCCCAGGGACCAGATATCGCTCTTGTAATCGAGGGGACGCCCACCGCTGATGTCGGGATGACAGTCGAGCAGATTCTGCAGCATTGGCCCGGGGCGCGCCATTTTAGGATCGAGAAAGCGTGACAGTTTATAGTCGATCTTGACATCGACCCGGTCGGAATCACCCTTGAGCACCAGGATGTCGTTGAGAATAAGGTGGGGAATGAAATGGCCGCTCTGATGCAGACCTGAGAGAATGGCGGCCAACCGGTGGAACAGATCGTAGGCCACCGACGTATCCTGCAGCCGTCCCGAACTCAGCAGACTGCCCCAGCTCTCCGCCTCGACCCACTCGCTGACCCGGTACCACCTGCCGTCGGTGGAGCATCGTATGGAATAATGCTGGACGAACCACTCGGGCGGCAGTTCCCCGAGGACCCGCAGCTCGCTGGTCAACCGCTCGGCAACCGTCTCATCGACGCCTGAGTCGGCGGTGAACAGGCGCAGGGCAACGGGCTCTTCCGCCCCTTCATCGATAGCCTTGAAGAGTATCGAGGCACGCCCTTCATGAATGACTTCGAGAATTCTGTAAGTATCAACTCGGCTCAGTCCTTCAGCAACTTCACTGCCGCAGTTCGGGCAGATCTTGACCGATTCGGCCAACGCCTGACTGCAGTTGCTACAGAGCTTCATAGTCATCCTCCGCGCTCCCGCACCCGAACAGGCGGCTGTCTCTCAACCCGCAAATGAGCCGGCCCTGAACCCGAGCACGAAAATCGAACCGCTGCCTGGGATTTCTCTTACTTATATGATACCACGTAAGCCCCCATTGAGAAAAATAGAGAGGCAGGAAATGGCTGCGAGTAGAGGAAATCGAATGTATACATAGTAGGCTGGGAGGATCTGAGCCGCCGCCCTGCGAAGGACCCATAAACTGCGGCAGGTCTTCATGAGCCCCTCAGCCATCGGGCATGAGCGACCGGCCGTTGTTGAGTTCCGCAAACTTCGCCCGATTTTCTTTGACCCTCTCAATGAGATCTTCGACTTTCCTGATTTTCCGTCCTTCGTAACTTGCTTTCACCGACCGGTTCTTGCCGTCGTCGTTGAACAGCACGATCCTGCCCTTGGTCCCCATGGCCAGTACAGCCAGCAGGTCCATCCGCTCTGCTGCCAGTTTTACCTCGTCAACATAGTTGTCGAGCACGTACGCCTCTTTTTGGCCTTCGGGAGCGTCCGGCTTGGCGACATAGAGCAGCACCATGTGGTCCTCGCCCGTCGCCTTGATTTTTACGTACGCAAGAGCCAGATTCTCGTCCGAAATACCAAGGTTTCTGAGAATGACCCATTTCACCAGGGCGATATCCTCGCAATCGCCGCCGAAGGTGGTGATCGTCTCCAGAGGGGTGGCCCAGTAATCCGCTTCTTTCCAGTGATTGGCATCGGCGATCCAGGGCAGATGATTGGCCACCTGATTGGTCTTGACCACCTTTTCCATGTCAGGAATACTCTGGTTATCGATAATGAACTTTTCCACAAATCGCATTCGCTTTTCCGCCCAACCGCTTCCGAGACAACTGAATTGGGACGCTCTGCACCAGAGGCGACGCAGTAACCGCAGATATGAGCGTTACTGCCCAAGTTTTTTCTTCAGATCGTTGAGCAGGCCCTGGGCCGCCTCCTCCATCTTTTCGGACAGTTTCTTCTCCACGACCGCCTGCAGACTTTGAGCTGCTATGTCGCCGATGAGCACACCGCCGACTTGGGCCGGCGTCAGCCCCTCGGTACCGCCGACATTTTCCCTTACGATGTCGGGAAGAACCACCTGAGTCGGCTCCTGGCCGGGTACCACGCCATTGACCGTCACCCCGGTAATCGCCAGCTTGGTGAAACTGAGTTTGACCGGCTCTGTGGTCCCCGTCTCTTCCTGTGAGGGCTGTTCCTCAGCCGCTTTCTCGTCGGTTTTCGCACTGTTTTGCTTGATATTGTCGAGCAGGGTCTGCATATTGGAGCTCCCCTGCTCATTTACCTCAAGATCGACCACGGGACTCTGAATATTCAGTTCCCTGATCACTATGGGTTGACTGCGCAGGGAACTGAGGTCGAGGCCCAGCCGGATGTTGTCCAATTTAAAGGCATTTACCGCCTGATAGCCTGGCGGGTTGGCAATGGAAATACCGGAAATCTGCCCCATGCCGCTCTTCAGATCAAGATCCACGGATGTCACCGTTACCGGTACCCCGAGCAGCTCTGTTCCCACTCCTTCGATTGCACCTTTGAGTATTTTGTCCAGATTTCCAACCAGCAGGTAGAGAGCGATTGCAGCGACAAGCGCCAGGCCTGCTATACCAATCAGAATTTTCTTCATTACCTTCTCCCTCCATGTATTTTAAGCCAACAGCACCAGGTCCTGAGCCCGACGTTACGGGAGCAGGCTTGTCAAAAGTGATCAAAAGCCTTCGAGAACTATTTTCCCGCAGGATCTGCCGCTTTCCAGAAGGGCGTGGGCCCGCTTCAGGTGGGCGGCGCAAATGGTGCCGAAATGTTCATTGAAAGTGGTACGCAGCCTGCCTTCATCAACAAGGCTGGAAACCTCCTCGAGCAGTCGATGCTGCTCGATCATGTCCGGGGTGGCAAACAGCGACCTGGTAAACATCAGTTCCCAGTGCAGGGACACGCTTTTACGCTTGAGCAGCCGGACATCTATGGGCTCGGGATCGTCGATCAGGGCGAATTTCCCCTGGGGGGCAATGGCTTCAACGATCTGCTCGAAATGGAGGTCGGTTTTATTCAGACAGACTATGTAGCGCGGCGGTGCAGCGCCGATTTTTTTAAGTTCATCGACCAGAGGGCGGCT
>JARRLH010000263.1:4627-7353 GCA_037387205.1 Desulfofustis sp. | reverse complement strand
GTCCATGGGCAAACGCACCACCGAGGACAGTTACCGCATCAGAAGGGGGGCGATCGATCTGCACATTCCCTATACTACCACGACCAACGGTGCCGCCGCTTTTGTCAGTGCGCTGAGAGCCTTCGGCGAGAAACGGATAGGGGTTAAACCTGTACAAAAATTTGCCTGATGACTACAATATTAGAGGATAGTGCTCGACAACCCACAAAGATGTTTTAACTTAGGTGCTGTTATTTTTATTCGGTACTTTTCAACAGCGTTCAGCATTACCGGGAGGTTCATTTGAACACCTTTTATAAAAACCTGAGCATGTGGCTGGTAATCGGACTGACCATGATCCTGCTCTTCAACCTGTTCAACAAACCGCAGGGCAATGTCTCGACTTTGACCTACAGTGATTTCATGGCCAAGATCGAGAACAAGTCGATTAACCGCGTCCGCATCGATGGCGACACCATCTCAGGGACACTGCAGGATGGCCAGCCCTTCAGGACCATTTACCCGGTAACCGACGCTGAACTTATCCCGCTGCTCAGAGAAGCTGGAGTCGACATCGCCGTCAAGCAGGCCCAGAAAGATAATTGGCTGATGACCATTTTCGTCTCCTGGTTCCCAATGCTGCTGCTCATAGGTGTCTGGATCTTTTTCATGAGACAGATGCAGGGGGGCGGCAAAGGAGGCGCACTTTCCTTTGGCAAGACCCGAGCCCGCCTGATGGAACAGGGCACCAACAAGGTGACTTTCGCCGATGTAGCCGGTATCGATGAAGCTAAAGAAGAACTTGAGGAAATAATTGATTTTCTCAAGGATCCGCATAAATTCACCGTGCTTGGCGGCAGGATCCCCAAAGGCGTGCTGCTGGCCGGTTCACCGGGAACCGGTAAGACTCTCCTGGCCAGGGCCATTGCCGGAGAAGCTGATGTACCCTTCTTTTCAATTTCCGGCTCCGATTTCGTTGAAATGTTTGTCGGCGTCGGTGCGTCCCGGGTCAGGGATCTGTTCAATCAGGGCAAAAAACACGCTCCCTGCATCATTTTTATCGATGAGATCGATGCGGTGGGCCGCCATCGCGGCGCCGGTCTCGGAGGCGGGCACGACGAGCGGGAGCAGACACTCAATCAGCTTCTGGTCGAGATGGATGGCTTCGAATCCAACGAAGGCGTGATCATCGTCGCCGCCACCAACCGACCCGATGTTCTCGACCCGGCATTATTGCGACCGGGCCGCTTCGACCGTCAGGTGGTAGTTCCGATTCCCGATGTCGGCGGCCGCCAGAAAATTCTGGAAATTTACGGCAAGAAAACCAAAATGGCCGTCAACGTAGACTACGAGATACTGGCCCGGGGTACGCCCGGCTTTTCGGGAGCCGACCTGGAGAATCTCATCAACGAGGCCGCTCTGATGGCTGCCCGTGAAGGAGCCAAGGAAATTACCCTCGAATTGCTGGAAAAGGCCAAGGATAAGATCATGATGGGGGCCGAACGGCGCTCCATGATCATCACCGAAAAAGAGAAAGAAGTCACCGCCTATCATGAGGCGGGCCACGCCTTGGTGGCCTACCTGCTGCCCGACACCGACCCGATTCATAAAGTCACTATTATCCCTCGGGGCCGGGCCCTGGGCCTGACCATGCAGCTGCCCATCGATGAAAAATACACCCATTCCAAGGGCTATTTGAAAAACTCGATCTCCATTCTTTTTGGCGGACGCATCGCCGAAAAACTCATTTTCAACGAGATAACCACCGGAGCTGGCAACGACCTGGAAAGGGCCACCGAGCTGTCCAGAAAAATGGTCTGCGAGTGGGGTATGAGCGACGAGCTGGGCCCACTCACCTACGGTAAAAAAGAAGAACAGATATTTTTGGGCAGAGAAATTGCCCAGCATCGTGATTTCAGTGAAGAAACCGCCCGACAGATAGACATGGCGGTCAAAGAGATCATTCTTGAAGCCAGCAACAAAGTCACCGAGCTTCTCGAGGGCCACCGCGACATTCTTAAAAGGATGGCCGATGAGCTGCTCGAAAAGGAAACTATCGTGCTCGACGATATACAGCGCATTCTGGCCGAACTGCGGCCCGACGAGCATCCCCTCGAGGAACCGCAGAAGGCGTCACCGCGGCCCGACACCCGACAGCAGGAAGAAACCACCAGCAAGGTCGAGGTGGAAACTCCGATTGACGTGCCACCAACAGAAGAAACGGGAGGTCGGGAGGAGCCGGGGGTCAGTTCATGAGCATTGCCCGATCCGTCAGGATCATGGGCATCATCAATGTTACACCTGATTCTTTCTCTGACGGCGGCAAGTGCTTCGACTCTGGAGCCGCCCTTAAACAGGCCCGTAATCTGATTGATCAGGGTGCCGATATCATAGACGTCGGCGGCGAATCCACAAGACCCTATGCCCAGCCTGTTTCAATCGATGACGAGCTGCAACGGGTGCTGCCGGTGATCGAGTCGATCCGGTCCATGTCCGACATCCCCATTTCCATAGATACCAGTAAGGCAGAAGTCGCCAGACAGGCTCTGGCGATCGGTGCCGATATCATCAATGACGTCAGCGCCGTGCGCAAAGATCCCGAGATGATCGGGGTTGTAAAGCAGAGCAGCGGTGAACTGGTTATCATGCACATGCAGGGTACGCCAGGAACCATGCAGGATGCCCCACACTATGACGATGTGGTGGAAGAGGTCATCTCATTTTTCAAAGAGCGCCTGGCGTTTCTT
>JARRLH010000263.1:0-4620 GCA_037387205.1 Desulfofustis sp. | reverse complement strand
GGCGTTTCTTGACGATGCCGGCATCGACCCGACGCGGATCATTATCGATCCGGGCATCGGTTTCGGCAAGAAGCTGGAGCATAACCTCCAGCTTCTCAACAATCTTGACCGGCTTTCTGAGCTTAAGCGTCCGGTATTGTTGGGTCACAGTCGTAAACGATTTCTGGGCGACCTGACCGGCCTCGACGCCGATCAGCGCGACTCGGTCAGCAGTGTAGTCTCGGCGCTAAGCCTTGAGAAGAACGTGTCGATATTCAGGGTACATGATGTGGCGGCAACCAGGCAGGCCCTCGCAGTTGCCCGGGCTATCCGAACGGCTTAAAAAAACGGGGTCTCAGCATGATGATTCTTCAGGCCTGGTGGAGAGAGGGAGTGAAAGAAGAGAAGAGTCGGCCTGCTCGCACATCATGCAAAGACCCTTTATAGGACTATTATAATCACTGTTTTCCTTTATGGTATGGCAGGCGAGTTTTAATCACTGTCACCCGCCAGGTGCCTCTGTTGACGAGCTCTCTGGACAAGCCCTTCAGCCATAAAGAGCGCCAGCGCGCCCCAGACCAGCAGAAAGCCTATCATCCTGCTGAAGGGAAACTCCTCGCCGTAGATGAAGACGCCGATCAGCAGGTTCAGGGTCGGAGCGGTGTACTGCAGAATTCCCAGCAAAAACAGCGGTATATTCTGAGCAGCATAACCAAACAGCAGGAGTGGTACTGTGGTAATCAGACCGGTGCCGGCAAGCAATGTAATCGTGGTGGCGTCCCCGTGCAGAAAACCGGAACTGCCGTCTCTGCCAAGGAAGAGAATAAGCGCCAGGGCCGGCAGGAAGAATAACAGTGTTTCCTGGTAGAGGCTTTTCAGCGGGCCCATCCGAATTTTCTTGTGAATCAACCCGTACAAGGCAAAAGTCAGGGCCAGGGAAAGGGCTATCCAGGGAAACGAGCCGTACACCAGGGTGAGATACAACACTCCGCCAAGGGCGAGCGCCAGGGCCGCTATCTGAGCACCGCGCAGCCGCTCGTTCAGGAAGAATACACCGAAGGCAACCGTGACCAGAGGATTGATATAATACCCCAGGCTGGTCTCGACGATGTGATCGGCATTGACGGCCCAGATGTAAATGAGCCAGTTGATGGCCAACAGCGCAGCACTGAGGGCCGAGATGGTGAGTGCCTTGCCGCTCCGCAGCTGGCGCAACATCCCGCCCTGACCGGAGACGACCAGAATTACCACGATAAAGGGAAGCGACCAGGCCATGCGGTGGCCAAGTATCTCATAGGCGGGTACGTGGTCAAGCGCCTTCCAGTAAATCGGCAGTATCCCCCAGATCGCGTAGGAGAGAGAAGCCGCGGCCATGCCGCGGGTCAGCTGTCCGCTCATGAGGGCAGCAGCAGTCCGCTCCTGAGCCAGTAGTAGCAGATGTAGCTTCCGGCCAGAATAAGAAGCACGGCAGAAATCCGGTTTACGTAGGGGACTATGCGCCTTAACAGAGAGAGAACACCACCGCCCTTGATAAGAGCCATGCCGACACTGAGCACCAGCAGGACCGACCCGGTGCCGAGTATATAGAGGATAAATTGGATTATACCAGAGGTAAAGTTTCCGGAGGTCAGGGAACCACCGACCACCACCAGAAAAATAGGCAGTGTGCAGCCCAGAGAGGTGGCGCCGAAGCCTATCCCGAAGAGAAAGAATCCCTTTACGCTTATTGAGCGCGGATCCCCTATCCTGGCGGAGATTCTGGTCATGATATCGAGGGAAATGTGTTTGCCCAGCATCTGCCAGACTCCAAGCAGCACCAGACAGACGCCGATGATCACCGAGAGCCAGGGCATGGCGGCCAGCAGAAACGAGCCGCCTGCCGACACGACAATGCCAAGCAGACCAAACAAGAGGCCGAATCCGGCGGTTACGATCGCGGCGACACCTGCGGCCCGGCCGACCCTCACGTACCAGGCGCGTTCGCTGTACTGCGCGTCATCTGCCCCCAGGTAGAGCGACAGGTAGACTGGCAGCATGGCGAACCCACAGGGGTTGACCGCCGAAACCATACCTGCTCCAAAGGCGTAGCCAAGCTGCAGAACAGTAGCCAGATCACCGAGCGATTGACTCAACCAAGCCTGAATTTCCATCATCCCATTAGTCGATTTCACCGGATAGCAGCGTTTACCGCTGCTCTTGTTCAGCCTCATTTCCTGCTTTACAGATGACACCAGGGCCGCTCTACCATAAGTCACCGCATTATGATTGGCAATGCACACTCAGAAAAATAAAGAGTCAATTACAGGAACACGCCAGTTAATGGCCTCGCTTCAATTGGGGTGCCTGTCCCTGTGCACCTGGCCTGTGAGAAAAACTGACGAAAATCAAACCGAGATACCATCACTTAACAATCTGTTTTGTTACGATTTTATTAAAAAATACGACCGCAGTCGATTTTTTCTTGACTTCGGTCGACTTTATAGTAATATTCCGACCGCAGTCGACTTTTTTACGGTAACAGCCTGACAGGAAATAAAATTATTAAACAATATCAGGTAGTAAATAATAGGTACGCGAGCACCTGAAGCCGCTCCCCAGCACAAAACCATTGGCATTATCATGAGTTCAATCAGAGAACAACACAAAATCAGAACCAGGCGATGCATCCTCGATTCAGCCGTCAAGCTCTTTTCCAAAAAGGGGTTCGAGCAGACATCCATAGAGGAACTGGCCCGCGAAGCCGGCATCGGCAAAGGCACCATCTACAGTTACTTCGAGACCAAGAGAGATATCGTCAAAGCCTTCTGCGATGACCAGCTGGAATATGCCAGAAGTGAACTGGCCGCAAAGACAAATCCGGAAACCCCGCTCATCGACCAGCTCATGATAATCTTCATGGCCGATTTCAACTATGTGATAGAACACAAAGAATTCGGCAGGGTGTATCTGCACGAGAAGGTGTTCCCCAAGGAACCCCTGAGCGAGGAAGATTTTCAGGTCCAGAACGACTATTTCGATATGCTCTACCCCATTTATCGGCGGGCCCAGGAACGCGGCGAGCTGCGCACTGATCTGGAGCTGCTGCACATTTCAGGGCATATCTATGCGATCTATCTTCTGATGCTGACCTGCTGGTATACCGGCATGATCCCCACTGAAGATATTGGAGATGCCATGAGAACGATGATGATTCAGACCATGGAAGGTCTCAAACCAGAACAAATGCGGTGAAACCATGAGAACCGATTATCAAAGACCAAAGACGCTCAGAGGCAAAATCGTCTTTTTCTTCTGGTACAATCTGCCGCGCCTGGTGCTGCTGGGTATGGCGGTAATGATCGTGCTGCTGTTCGTGACAATCAGTGACAAGAAATCGTCTATTCTGGCCGAGCAGGAAGCCGCCGTCAAACAGGAACGCCCCCCTGTCAACACCGTGATCATGCAGGTTACCCCTGCCAAGATCAGCAACCGGCTCAATCTGCCCGGCTCAATAGAAGCGTGGAACGAACTGGATCTGACCGCCAAGATTGCAGGTACTGTCGAGGAGGTGGTGGTCAATGAAGGGGATAGTGTGCGCGAGGGCGATATCCTGATCCAGATCGAATCCGACGACTATCGGATAGCCCTCGAGCGGGCGCAGGCCGCTTATAACCTGGCCAAGGCAGATTATCAGAGGGACAAATCTGTGTACTCCAAAGGCGTCATACCCCCCGCCGAACTCGAAGCCCGGGAGACCAGGATGCAGACCGCCAAAGCCGATCTCGACAATGCCCAGTTGCTGTTCGAGCGCTGCACCATCAAGGCGCCGATCGACGGGGTCATCAGACGGCTCGATGCCAAAATCGGCATGTACCTCGGCGTCGGCGATCTTTTTCAGACAGGGTAGTCCGCAGGTGCCGGACAGGGAGAACACGGCGATGGGCCTCTCGGAAAAGTTGACCTCGAAAACAGTAGGGTCGTCTTCGAGGTCGGTGGGCAGTTCACCGAGTGCCTCGTCGACCTTGTCTTTGACGTCCTGCAGGGCCTGGTCGATGTCGGTGCCGGTGATGAATTCGATGTTGATCGAACTCAGCCCCTCAGAACTCACCGACTGAATTTTTTTCACACCATCGAGACCTTTGAGCTTCTTTTCGATTTCGATGGTAATCGCCGTCTCCATATCGGTGGGCGACACCCCCCGGTAGCTGGTCGACACGAAGACGTTGGGAATGGTGATGTCCGGCTCGCTCTCACGCGGCAGGACCATATAGGAATACACACCTACGATGATGAGCAGCAGGGCCAGCACCAGTACCGTGGTGCTTTTTCTTACTGCGGTATCGGATATGATCATAGCGCGTAGGCCTCCGGGTCGGTAATTGTTTTAACAACCTTGACTTTTCGACCGTCCTCGACGTCTCGATGTCCTTCGACCACAACGCGTTCGCCTGGTTCAAGCCCTTCGGTGATTTCGACCATCCACTCTTCCATGATACCTGTCGTCACGTTTCGTTTTTCAGCCACCCCGTCTTTTTCAACGAACACATACTGTTCGTTGTTGCGGGATATGATCGAGTAGAAGGGGATGGATAAGGCCTGGTCGCTGCTCTTCTTGACGATGTCGGCACGCACGAACATGCCGGGCAGGATGAGGTGCTCTGG
>JARRLH010000262.1:0-7679 GCA_037387205.1 Desulfofustis sp. | reverse complement strand
GTCAGCACACTGGAACTTCCTTCCTCTGTGTCTTCGGCTGAGTCAAGCAGGTGCAGCCAGGTTGCCAGGACTCTTTTCTTCTCGGCACTCAACTCGGCAACCGCGTCCTCTACCTGCTTGGCCGCTTTCTCTTCATTTATGACCCTCTGTTCCTGCGGACCGTTTTCAGATTTATCAGCACCAACAGTTAGGGGTGAAAGCAGAAGCAGGGCGCACAAAATGAGGGGGGAACAACATTGGATGTTCTTCATAAAATCCTCGCAGGGGTGAATTATTTCTCCAAAGTGAATCTGACTTTGCTGCTGCACAATTTGACTGGCAGTCAAACCACCTTTTAGTCAGGCTATATTAGAGCCATTATAATGTTCATGGAATTCTTGTCGATACGCATCGTAAATATCGTCTCTGTTTAATCACACAAAAAGGATCGCATCGCGCCCTGCGGCGGAAAGGCGCATGCGCCATCAGTTCAAATGGACAGATGGTGACAGGTAAGATATTTTTATCTTTTCTGTACAGCCGCTTGGCAAAAAGTTATGATTGTCGGGTCAAACGGAGCTGGGTGTCCTGAAGAGTGATCAACGGCGAGTTTCAGGTATTTTCAAGCGCAAAACGCGCCGCTGCGCTGGGAAACCAGTAAAGGTTAACTTCGTTGACGAAAAGTGAATGAAACGGAGGTTGCATGAATTTCCCAAACGTTACCCTCTACAGCCTGACCACCTGTATATATTGCGCCGCCATCAAAAAAATGCTGGCCGATCTTAATATCCCTCACCGATTCAAGGATGCCGACCTGCTTGAGACAACAGAACGCCAAGAGTTGCTGGAGGAACTCCGCACCATCAACCCGAAGTGTTCTTTCCCCACCACCAGGATCGGTGAAAAGACGGTTATCGGCTTTAAAGTTCAGGAAATAAAGGAGGCCATCGGCATTCGCACCGAAGTTGATGAGCTTCATGATCAATTGAAGAAGGTCAACGAACCAGAAGGCTACTATTTCAACAACGATAAGGCTGCTGACCAACAACGACCGCTATGGCTATATGGCCTGCCCCTGCAGGCTGCCAGCCGGAGATCGTCGTTCCGACGAGGACATAATCTGCCCCTGCATTTACCGTGAGCCTGATGTGAAGGATTATGGCGCCTGCTTCTGCGCCCTCTATGTTTCTGAGGATTGGAACAACGGCCTGATCGATCATCAGGAAGTCCCAGAGAGAAGGCCTGCCTCAGATGCACAATCAGCTGGTGCCTAGGGCTAAGGGTTAAGGTATTTGAATCAAATTATCTTTCTGGAACAAAAACAGCGGCCTCCATCTCTGGATGGCGCCTGTTTCTGAAGCGTTGCAGGATTTACGACATGTTCCATATTAGCCCTTGAGTCATTTGCAAAACTGAACGACCATCGACTACAAGTCGATGGGTTCGTTATTCGGCTGAAGCCGACTTAAGCCAAATTAGCTTGCTTCGCAAATAACATTTTTATGAACTGCATGGTCTTCGACCATTTTGTTAAACTTTTCTTCGCCTTAAGGCGAGGGGTTTCAACCATCCCCGGTGGGGACATTAATGGAGTAAATTATGCGAAAAATCATTTTATCTTTGATAGTTGCGGCGCTTGTTTTTCCGACGGTCTCCTACGGGGAAGTTAGCTCAGATCCCAATACCGGAAACGATCTGCTTAATGCCTGCGAAGCGTTAATAGAAGGTCCGGAAAGCATCAGTAATTCTTCATTACAGGCGAAAATAGACTGGGTAAGCGAATCGGAGTTTTGCTATGGTTATATCAGAGGGGTAGTGGAATGGAATGGCTACTATGAAAAATATTTAGAAAACATAATCTTTAAGCCGATCTTTTGTATTGGAGATAACCAAGTTGAAATCAATCAATTGGTCCGAATCGCACTTAAATATATGTATGAGCATCCAGAAGAACTGCACAAAAAGGGCATAACCATTTTAGACTCTGCATTTAGCCAGGCATTTCCATGCTCTGCTAATTAATATTATTCTTCTCATCCAATTATCTCAGTTACAAGACTAGTGTTTACAGAGCCTTTGCCGACGCAGTTATTGTAAAGATGCTGCGGTATTTACAGCAGTAGAGCACTTGTTGAAGAGGGGGCAAGATATAACAGCACCGATGACAAGAACCTCAAAGAAGCGGCAGCCAAGTTAGAACGACATCACAATCCCGGCAGCAGGCACAATTTAAGTGCAATCAAAAAACATAAAAACACAAAAGGGGCTGTGGCCAACCCTGCCCCAACCCCTTATCTTGGTGTGGTGCCGGAGGTCGGAGTCGAACCGACATGAGCATAAGCTCGCTGGATTTTGAGTCCAGTGCGTCTACCAGTTTCACCACTCCGGCGTGGATTTTTAGATACTAAAGAAGGCTTGTTCCGTCAAGCGTTAATCCTTCCTGGACAGGCATCTCGGAAGGTAAGATTCAGGTCCCCTTTAGCTATTTCAGGTCTGCAAAGCAGAATGATGGAGAGAAAAGAGGTTCACTGCAAGATTTTCTCGGATAGTGCCGCGCGCTGATAACAAAAACCCCGTTTACCATGCCGGCAAACGGGGTGAGTCTATTGTTCTCTATATTGTGACTTTTACCAGCTGTCACCCAGAACCTGGCTTATATCCAAACATTTCTCTCTTTCTTCGTCCGTGAGGTCTTCTTTTTTCTTTATGCCCTTGAGATCATCGATATAGCAGGCATACTCTTTACCATCCTTGTCACGGACCCATACCATTCTCTGATACTCTTCAGAAATTTTCTCCCCTCTCATGCTCATGGCGCTCTCCTTTTTTTGATATGATTTGCAACCTATTTTAATGTAGTTGTCCTAGTTCAGCAACATCTCTCCAACTAGGTTGACATAACTATAGAGATTGCAGAGACGATAATCAAGATGCTATCGGGATTTGATCGCATGCGAGAACTCCAGTTCAAAATTCAGGTTTTTGACATATTTGATTTACGGAAACAAGCTTACTGAGAGGCCCGATGCGTTTCCCTAGTTTGCACCATCCCTGTAAACTTTGATCGAGCATCAGTGTTACCTAATCTTTTCGTGTGCTTACCGCACCGATTCTGGCAGAGGGAGGATCAGGCAAAGTTAAAGATAGCAGAAACATCAATAGCGGCAGGAATGAAACAGAGGCCAATGCCATCCAGACACCATAAACATCAGCCAACTTACCGATAAATGGGGCGGCACCACCACCAATAGCAACTGCAAGGCCAAGAGTTACTCCCGAGGACAGGCCAACACGAGTTGGCAGATATTTCTGACCAAGGACTATCGTCGGACTATAAGTGGCAAAGAGCATGAACCCTGTCGGTATCAGCAAAATTGTGGCCAGCGGCACACTGCTCACTGCGATGAGAATCGGCAGCAGAACAGACAAACTCGCGAAGCCTAACAAGGTCACTTTCTTCTGCCCGATGCGATCGGCCAGATTACCCCCAGCAATGTTTCCAACTATTCCCGATCCTGCAAAAATAGAAAGAGCTATTGCTCCTGCCATTTTTGACTGACCTAACACATTTATCCAATAGATCGGAATAAAAATATTGAGCCCGAAAAAGATGACGGAGCGGCCGCTGACTATGACTGCTATTCGGGCAAATGCATTCCAGTTTTCCCTGCTGGCCTCATTGGTGGATACTTTTTTGCGATTATTGTTGATTGCTTCAAGAGCTTCAAATAGAGGAAAATGAGATATGACGACGATGGACATGATGGAGACGGGTACGATAAGAACGAGCGTTCCATCGAGCCCCCAACGCACCATTGCTGCAGAGATGATGAGTGGGCCGATTGTAAAGCCGATTGTCCCGCCGACGCCGAATACGCTCATTGCGGTACTTTTACGATCTCCTGCGGCAAAGTTTACAAGCCTTGCGGCCTCTGGGTGATAGGCAGCAATTCCTATCCCGCTCATGATCCCCAACAGCATGATCCACTGATATCCCCCGGAGAATCCGGTCAATCCCATGCCAAGACCGGCACACATCAAACCTCCTGGTAATAACCAGGGCTTTGCGTAGCGGTCTGCCGCAATGCCAAAGAGTGGCTGAATAACGCTCGATGACATGTTTACGGCAAAAACTATTGATGCCGCCGCGGTGTAAGAGAGGTCGTATGCCGCTATGAAGAAGGGAAGCATGGCGGGAAGGGCTCCCTGATTTATATCCGTTGCCATATGACCAACGGCTAGAATGCCTATATGCCGCTTTTTCATCGACCAAGCTCCCTCGAGCAAAAGACTACCCTGAAGATTAATTGTTTCTAAACAGAAAAGAGAATATCTCCATCCTCTGATTATGGCAAACAGTAGAGCCTTTTGCAAAACTAAGATTGTCGTTCAAAATCAAACCATGCGAGAAATTTTACCACAGGCATATGATTGATATTCCGAGGATAAAATTTTGAGCATAAGGCAGAGTTTGGGCGAAAAGATCGTTTTGCAAATGGCTCATTATGTAGCTTAAAGCAGGGTGATTTTTAAGATCACTCTCCTAGTTTAATCGGCATGCTCTCCAAGCACTGCAAATAGTAGTGAACTGCTTCACAGCCATGTGGTAACTTTTCCTGTTAAGATCACAAGGAACAAGAAAAAGGTATGTAATAAGAGGTAGTGCTTATTAGCGCCTCCGAGTGTCGCTTTCCCGGGGAGCTTGTGTTATTTTACGTTCATGCCAGTACTCTTCTCACTTCTCACCATCGCAATTCTAGTAGCGCTTGGCTTTTTGGCACGTAAGCTAGACATTCTATCCCAAGAACATACAAAAGGGATTTCCTCATTTGTTTATTATTTCGCATTACCAGCATTGTTTTTTGCGAAAATTGCAAATATGAATCTGTGGGACTTCAATCAAAATCTAGTAATCATTTTTGCTTCACTTCTTCCTATTTTAGTCATCACATTTTTATTGTTAATTTTATACGTTCTCAAGGTGATAAATAAAGACACTTTCGTAATGCTTTGTTTATCGATTGTTTTTGGTAGTCATGTGTTTTTCGGAATTGCTTTTTTTGAAGCCTCTTTTGGAAAAAGTGGCCTGGACTTTGCTATTCTTACCTCTTCTTTCTTAGGTCCAATTGGTGTTGTTTTAAGTATTTTTCTTTTTGAGTTCGCAACTAACAAATCACAATACTCTCAATTTATATTGCGGGTTTTCGCCAATCCCCTGATCATTGCCATTGGTATAGGGTGTGTCTGCTCACTATTAAATATACATGTTGCATACCTGTTTAATTCACTTCAAATGCTGGGAAGAACCGCAGGTCCTTTGTCAATTTTTGTTCTAGGCATGTTTATTTACAACAGCTTCTCTTTCGAAGCTCTGAAAAAATCCTTCATGTATTCTTGCTTCAGATTAACCACTTTGCCGGTTGTCACCTATCTTCTACTACTTTTATTAGATGTACAATACGATATGAGACAATTCCTTTTCCTGCAGTCAGGCGTCCCCGTGGCTATTTCTCTGGCAATACATGCGGAACGATTCAATTACAAAAGTACTGAAATAAGTGGGATGGTGATTGGCACATCACTTGGCAGCTTTCCCGTTTTATCCGTGTTGGTAGCTTACCGCAGTGGGCCCTCGTTCTGGTGTTCACACTTCCGGCCTCATGGTGGCGACCCTCTTGTAAAGGCTCTCTATTGAAATCGTGGTCTGCTTATTAGAAAAGACAGAGTGAGCCCTTCAGATCTTCAATAATTTGTCTGCTGTAGTGTCTGTTAGGTGGCTGGTCGCAGCGAACGAACAGCGTCCAAAGACTTTGAAATTCGAGAGCACTGGGGCGAGGTACATTTGTGTATGCGAGTGGAAGAGGCTGGGACTCCCAGCCCGGCCAGGCGATGCGAGAGGGACAAATGAGATATTTGTACCTGGACTGGATAATCTTACAGCACGTGTGATGGTGCAGACTTTGTCTTTGTTATCAGTCTGAAAAGCTCTTGATATCGGAACAGCTGGATAAAGCCTGTTCGCCAGAAAGCTTACTTCAGCATGCAGACAGGACCTTTGAAGGAACGCTTATAGCTGTGCTCCTCTCGCATGTCTTGGAACCGGGCCGTGGACAATTTCATGAGAGAATTGACCATAATCAACGGAGTTGTAACCAGCCAGTAAACTCCATCCAATAGCTGGGTGAAGGGGGTGAGCGCGAAGTTATATTCAGAATCGCTGTCTATATCTGCTTCTGAAATGGTGCTGTAGAATCTCATATCTATCACTTGAAGAACATTCAGGGTCTGTTTCCAAACCCATAAATAATTGAAATATTATGCAATTTTTTTATTTTTCTAAAACCAAACCGAGCACTTGTAATAAATCAAATAATAAATTGCAAGCTTTTTCTACTGAGGAGCTCCAGTCCTCCTCTCCTCGGATCTTCTTGAAAAATCAGAATATGTTACTGATTATCGCAACAAATTACTGATTTTAGAATATGCCACATTGTGACATAGTCAAGGGGAACTCAAGCGAAATATTACCCTATTTTTTTGCTGCGCAAAAATGGTGATTGACTTGGGGCTGTGCAGGCAACCGCATAATGGTGATTGACTTGGGGCTGTGCAGGCAACCGCATTAATCCATGAGATTAATTGCCCATATCTTCAAGGTCGATGATAAATAGCCAATTTGTCAAGATAAAAAAGCGGGTTGAGATAGTGGAATAACAATTGACAGCAAGGCAAGAGAACGGTAAATTTCAGGAAAACGTTTACCACTTTTCTTGGGCGGGGAATTACCGTGTCAAAAATTCACGATGTTGCTAAACGGGCGAATGTTTCAATTGCCACGGTCTCTAGGGTCTTGAACTCAAGCGACCACAAAGTCAGTGCTAAAACTGCGGAGAAGGTTCGCCAGGCGGTAAAAGAGCTTGACTATCGCCCAAATGCCCTGGCCCGGGCGTTACAGATTAACAAGTCCATGACTGTCGGCGTCATTATCCCCGACATCGCCAACCACTACTATGCCGAAATTGTTCGTGGTATTCAGAAAGAAGCGGATAAAGAAGGCTACAATATCATCCTTCAGAATACCGACAGAAACCCAAAACGGATCGTTCGATCGATTAATCTGCTTCGCGAAAAAGTTGTCGATGGGATAATCTTTAGCGGCGGAATTATCAGTGGCTATGAACCGCTCTCAGTCCTCCAAGAATTTCGTGACCGGGTGGTGGTAATCGGACGACATGACGTCAACTTTCCAGCTATCATGGTCGATAATATTTCTGGCGCTTCTCAGGCCGTGCAGCACCTGATTGACCTGGGACATACCAAGATCGGCTTCATTGGCTGGGCAATTAACTCTACCACTGCTACTGATCGATTGAGCGGCTACAAAAGCGCCCTGGCGCAAAATCGGTGCCGGTTTGACAAAGCTCTCGTAAGGGAAGGAAGGCTTACCCCCGAGAGCGGATATGCCGAAGCAAAGAAGCTTCTGTCGGAAAAGGAAGCCCCAACCGCAATCTTTGCCGGCAATGATCAGATGGCCTTCGGAGTGGTTCATGCCGCCATTGAATTCGGTCTCAAAGTGCCTGATGACCTCGCTGTGGTAGGATTCGATGACATTCCCCTCAGCTCGTTTTTTGTCCCGCCACTGACCACTGTGGAAATCCCCAAGTTTTCCCTTGGCACCAGTTCCATGAGTGCCTTGATGA
>JARRLH010000261.1:0-4644 GCA_037387205.1 Desulfofustis sp. | reverse complement strand
CTGCGGTCTTGGATAGAGCCCCGAGCGTTCGACGATTTCAGGTACCTTTTCTTCCCATTCGATGGCCATCACGTGGAATCCGGCAACGCCCTCCACTTCCTTGAGACGCTGAATCGACTCGACGGCGATGGTGATGCCCTCATCTGACTGCTTCTTTTTATCGACGCCTTTCATGCGTTCAATGAGCTCGTCGGGCACATCCATGCCGGGCACGTTTTTCTGCAGATAACGAGCCATACCCACCGAGCGCAAGGGGGTAATTCCGGCTAAGATATAGACCTGTTCATGAAGTCCTCGAGCCCTGACGCCTTCCATCCACTTTTCAAATTTATCGAGATTGTAGATGCACTGAGTCTGGATAAATTCCGCCCCGGAGGCAACCTTCTTGGCCAGCCGCGGCACCCTGATTTTGAAGGGGTCGCCAAATGGGTTGGCGGCAGCCCCGACGAACATACTGGGCGGGACCTTGATCTCGTCACCACTGAGAAACTTGCCCTCATCCCGCATGTGCCTGACTGTTTGCACGAGCTGCATCGAATCGAGATCGAAGACGTTCGAGGCCTGGGGACTGTCGCCGAAACTCTGATGATCGCCGGACAGGCACAGTATGTTGTTGATCCCGAAGGAGGCGGCGCCCAGAATGTCGCTCTGCAGGGCGATTCTATTGCGGTCGCGGACCACCATCTGAAGCACCGGATCAAGCCCCATGCCTTTCAGATGAATGCAGGCTGCCAGACTGCAGAGTCTGGTTACCGAAGTCTGATTATCGGTGACATTGATTGAATCGACATGGTCTTTGATCAGTTCTCCCTTTTCCTTGATATGGGCCGGGTCGCTGGAGCGTGGAGGACCGCATTCGCTGGTAACTGCCTGATGACCGTTCTTCAGTACCCTCTCGAGTTTGCTGCCGGTTGCTGTCGCTACCATTAGAAGTCCTCCAATTTGAATGACCGAGGTCCTCCGGAGCGGTCTTTCGACCAGTCTTTGAGAGGCATCACCTTTTCATAAGTGTCGAGGCGTCCCAAGGCTTCCAGCCGGTCAACCACAAGTTGCCAGGCGCATTCCGTCTCCTTGGAAATCTCGCACTTGCCAGTGGTGGAGCCCCCGCACGGTCCGTTGAACAAACGTTTGGCACAGCGGCTTACCGGACAGACACCGCCGGTCACCCCCAGCACACAATCACCGCAGGCCTGACATTTTTCGGTGAAAAAGCCGGTTTCAGGGACGTCACCCAGAAAGGTGGTGTTCAGGGCCGGGTAGATCGGAGTTGCCTCATATTTCGTCGCCATGAACTGCACCCCGATGCCGCAGGCCAGACTGAGCACCGCTTCCGATTTCTGGACCAGTTCTTCGGTCTTTTCAAAAAACTCGTGCTCGCACTGCCTTTCAATGCCGCTGTCGATAATCTCGATGTCAACGTCATCCTGGCTGGCTCTCATCCTCAGTTGAGCGGCGAGGATTCCTGCCTCCTTGTTGCCTCCCTGGTGGCAGACGGCCACGCAGGTGTTGCAGCCGAAAACAGTCAACTGCTTGTGGTCCTTGACCATTTCCCAGATTTCTTCAAATGGTTTCTGTTCGCCAACGATCATAGCCTTTACTCCTTTATCAGTCTAATCGGCCTGACATCATTATTCTTCAGCAATTTCGGAGATATCTTCCTGTACCTGGGAGGCGCCTTTCTTGGACTTCAGCGCCACCCAGATCGGAGAGGGTCCGAGTTCGGTGATTTTCTCGGAAAATTCAGTACATATTTCAGCCCACCGAGGTCCCTGAGCTGCCGAGAGATTAAAAAACTGCAGCCGCTCCGGATTTATCCCGACGGTACGCAGGCTTCTCTTGACTTGTTCGACCCGTTTGGCGGCGTTGGTATTTCCTTCCAGGAAATGACATTGACCGGGAAGTCAGCCGGCCACGAAGACGCCGTCAATACCCCGCTCAAAGGCCCGCAACACATAAATCTGATCGAGCTTCCCGGTACAGGGAAGCCTGATCACTTTGACGCTTGGGGAGTATGAGAGCCGCATGACACCGGCCAGGTCGGCCGCTGCAAAGGCGCAGTAGTGGCAAGCGAAGGCAATGATATTGGCCTTCCAGTCAGGGGGAATCTCGCCCGTGACTTTTTCAGGATTTACTGCTACCTCTTTCTCTTCACCGGGTGTCATTCAAATCCTCCTCGGTGTTTAGTTGATCTCGGTCACAGAATCGATCATCGCGGTAATCTGATCATCTCTGAAGAAGTTGACCTGGAACGCCTTGGCCGGACACACGCCGGCACAGATACCGCAGCCGGTGCATTTCACTTCGTTGTGACTCACCATGCCGTCTTCATCAATGAACGGCGAGCCGAACGGGCAGGCTCTGAAGCAGGCCAGGCAGGACATGCAGATATCCCGGTTGTGTTTGGAAATGATGCCGGAAACGGTCAGCTTTTCCTTGGACAGCAGGGCACCGGCCCGACCCGCAGCGGCCAGCGACTGGCTGAGAGTCTCCTCGAGATTTTTCGGCGCGTGCGCCAGTCCGGCAAGGAAAAACCCCTCGCTGGGAAAATCCACCGGCCGCAGCTTGACATGGGCCTCGAGAAAATAGTCGTCGATGTTGCAGGTCAATTTATACTTTTTGGCAAACTCCGTGGCATCCTCCTGCGGCCGCAGGCCGGTGGACAGCACGACATAATCGGGTTCGATGACCATTTCTTTGCCCAGCACCTTACCAGGCAGACTGACCCGCAGTTTTTCGCCCCCGGTGTCGACCACGGGTTTCTCTTCCGGGGTAAAGAGGAAGAACAGCACACCCAGATCGCGGGCCCTCTTGTAAAAGTCTTCCTTGAGACCGTAGGCCCTCATATCCCGATAGAGGATGATGACCCGGGCCGCCGGGTTTTTCTCCTTTATGGCGATGCTGTTTTTCAACGCATCCTGACAGCAGATCCTGGAGCAATAGTTGGCCGGCTCTTCTCGGGAGCCGACACACTGAATCATCACATAGGTCTCACCTTCGGCCGGTTCGCGCTCGGCCAGGAGATCTTCGAGCTGCCGCTGAGTGATGACTCGCTCCGCCTCGTTGTAGCCATACTCAGTGGGCTCATATTCCTTGCCGCCAGTGGCGATCATGATGGCCCCGTGTTCTATTTTCTCGCCGTTATCAAGGGTAGTCAGGAAGTTGCCGATGAAGCCGTCGGTGCTCTCCACCGCACTGTTCAGGTGGACGGTGACCGCCGGATTGTTTTCGACCCTCTTCACGGTGGAGGCCAGAAAAGCCTGCACATCGTCGCCCTCGATGGTGCGGCGCACCCGGTGCAGCAAGCCGCCGAGCCTGTCTTCCCGCTCCACCAGATGAACATGGTAGCCCTGCTCGGTGAGCGACTGAGCCGCGGTCATTCCCGAGATGCCGCCGCCGACCACCAGCGCCGTGTGGTTGACCCCCACCGAATTCTGACTGACCGGATCAAGCAGCCTGGCCTTGGCCACGTTCATGTTGGTGATATCGATAGCCTTCTGGGTGGCCACTGCCTTGTCTTCTTTATGCACCCAGGAGCACTGTTCACGGATATCGGCCAGCTCGAAGAGAAACTTGTTGAGGCCCACCTCCCTGATGGTGTCCTGAAACAACGGAGAATGGGTGCGCGGTGTACAGGAAGCGATGATGACCCGGTTAAGCCCCTTTGCCTTGATCAGGTCCTTGACCTTGGCCTGCCCATCGGGGGCACAGGCGTACATGATAGTCTCGGAGTGGGCCACGCCTTCTTCCTGTGCTGCTGCATCGGCCACCTGCTGCACATCGACCGTACCGGCAATGTTGACTCCGCAGTGACAGACGAAGACGCCGATTTTGGGATCTTCCTCAGTTATGTCGCGCTCGGGCGGCAGCACCACCTCCTTGACCTCGGTGCCTCTGCGGTCGCCCAGTACCGACATGGCTCCGGCCGCAGCACCGCTGCCCTGGATCACGGTCTCGGGGATATCCTTAGGCCCCTGGTAGATCCCGGCCACGTAGATGCCTCTGCGGCTGGTCTCGACCGGGTTCAGCTTGGAGGTCTTGGCAAATCCATAGTCGTCGGCTTCGATGCCGAAAGTCTCGGCGAAGGCCAGGGCTTCTTCCCTGGGCTCGAAACCGATGGACAGAATGACCATATCGAACTCTTCATTGATCCTTTTGCCGTCCTCGTCGATATAGGTAATCGTCAGATTTTTGCTTTCCGGATCTTCTACGACTCCGGCAACCATCGCCCGTCGATAGATGGTACCACTCTCGTTCTTGGCCTTGTCTATGTACTTGTCGAAATCCTTGCCGAAGGCTCGCAGCTCCATGTAAAACACCGTGGCCTGCACCTCGTCGTCGTGTTCCTTGGCGATGATTGCCTGTTTTGCCGCGTACATGCAGCACACCGAGGAGCACCAGCTATTGGAGTTATGGGTGTTGCGGGAGCCGACGCACTGGATCCAGGCGAGCTTCTTCGGATGCGCTTCATCGGACGGGCGCGCCACCTCCCCACCGCAGGGTCCGGAAGCCGAGAGCAGGCGCTCGAACTGCAGCGAGGTGACGACATTTTTGTAGCGGCCGTAGCCGAATTCCTGGCGAATTGCCGGATCGTAGGTCTTCAGCCCCGGGGTCAGGATGATCGAACCCACCTTGAGCTCGTAGTGC
>JARRLH010000260.1:0-4708 GCA_037387205.1 Desulfofustis sp. | reverse complement strand
CCCCGGTCACCGAGCAGGAATTGCAGGAGTTTCTGGCCAGCGAGCATGATCCGGGAACCTACGAGGCTCTGCTGGAGGAGGCCGACAAGAAGATGATCCGGGTGCTCGACGATCTTATCGAGGTACTGATCCGGAACAAGGTCATCATGTTGACTGACCTGCCCGAGGAGGCGCGGGCGAAACTCGGCACCAGAAAGGACGTCCGCCGTAAGATGCAGGAAGTCGGTGCGGATCTGACCGTCGACGACATACTTTAGGCCACCTTGAAAAATTGTCTTTTTACTCAGTCTCTGCATTGCGCATGCAAATTTTATCCTCGGAATATTTACTGTATGCCTGCGGTAAAATTTCCACACGCTCCTTGATCTTGAGCCCAAATACCGACTTTTCAAATTAGCCTTCAGCAAAAAACTCCGCACCTCAGATTTTCGAGGTCATTAGAACCGGCTGCTCGACAAGATACCCCTGGAAACCGTCCACTCTCAGCTCTTCGAACAGGGTGCGCTGTGCATCGGTTTCTACCCCCTCGCCAATCACTTTGTTGTCCAGGCTGTGCGCCACACTTCTTAGCGACCCGACAAAAAAGAAGGCGTCGCTGTCACCGGATTCCAGCTCCCTAGTGAAGGTCCTGTCTATCTTGACATACTCGGGCTGCAACGACTTGAGGTAGCCAAAATTGCTGAAGCTTCGCCCGAAATGATCAATTCCTATATCGTGTCCCAGCTCTTTGACCTTACGGCTGAAGGCTGTTACCGCGTCGAGGTTGCGAACCGCACTGATTTCAGAGAGTTCGAAATAGATTTCCAGCGTTTTATCAGCCAGGGTATGTAATCGACTCAAAAGCCAGTCGACAAATTCCGCATCCAGGAGGGAGGTGACCGACAGGTTGACCGCCAGTTTTCTGTCCTGCCATGAATGATAGGTGTTCAGGACCAACTCAACAACCCTGCGGTCAAGCTGGGTGATAACATCGGCTCGCTCGGCCAGGGGGATGAAGACGCCGGCCGCTACTTCGCGTTCCTGATCGATGGTAATTCGCGAATAGAGTTCCATGTGCAGAGGCACCGCGGGTGCGTCGGTGTGCACCACATGCTGGCCGTAAAGGTTGATGGCCCGGTCCGCCAGGGATTGCTCCAGGTTCTGGCGCCACCACACCTTGCCTTGATGCGGCTGGCCATCTTCGCAATCGGCAGGTTCGAGATGCCAGCTGTTGGGACCCTCGTGCTTCGAGACAGCCAGGGCAGTGTCGGCTTTGGCAAGCAGGTCTCTGAAGGTGCAGTGGCTGCTGTAGTAGACACCTCCGATACTGAACACCTCATCGGAGAGGGTCAGAGCTTCGCCTGGGAGCGCGGCGAGGCGATCGGCCAGTCTGGAGGCAATCTTCTCACCGTCATCCTTGTCCGCATCGGGCAGAAATATGCCGAAGTCGCCGCCGGTGAGTCGGGCGCTGCTGCGCGGTATTTCAGGTCCGAGAATTTCATCGATAATTTCTGCGCTTCTCAGCAGCAGCTCGTCGCCGGCACCGTAGCCTTTCTCGTCGTTAATTTTCTGCAGCCCCTGAATCTGGACAAAGAGAAAAACCCCCTTGACTACCTTCTCGCTGCCGGTCATCGTGCCATCGATCTGTCCTTCAAGAAATCGCCGGTTACCAAGTCCGGTCAGAGAGTCACCGTAGGCATTCTGCCGCAGCTTCTCGGCTATTTGCGACTGTTCTTCAAACATCTCCCGGACCCGGGTAGTCATCTTGTTCATCGAAGTTACCACCCGTTTGAGTTCCCGGGTTTTGGGCAGAGGCTCCTGGATGGTATATTCTCTTCTGCAGATCGAATCGGCCTGCTCTTCGACCCGGCGCAGGGGGCGAAGAAGATAGTTCAAGGCAGTACTGCCGATGACGAAAACGATGAGACCAGTCAGCAGAAAATAGCCGGTGATGCGGATAAAGGTCTGCCACAGCGTCTGGTAGGCATAGCCTGGATGACTTTCCACATAAAGTGTCCCGGCGCGTTTCCAGCCGGTCATGATCAGGGACTCGCCGCCGGGTGTTTCCAGGGGAAGCATCTCGATGAACCAGTCCGGCACCCCATCTACGGCGACTGGCAGCACACGCTTGACCACCATTGTACCGTCGATATCTGATAAAGAGATTTGTCTGTAGTAGCCGCGGTCGAAAATGGCGTTCATCATCGTCTCCACGGCCGCCAGATCGTCCCCGCCAACCAGAGGGGACAATGACAGCGCCAGCGAAGTAGCAGTATCCTGGGCGTGGACTTCGAGCTGATTCTGCAGAAATATCCTGGTGGTCTGGAGCTTGTAGATCCATACCCCGACAAACAGGAAGAAGCAGAGAATAAGCGTAAACAGCAGAAGTTGTCTGTGCAGTGTCATGACTTCACCTCAATTGAGTCCTTCGGGCATCCTGCCCTGCAGGTCCTGCCAGTGTTTGTAGCGGGAGCTCGTACCAACCAGCTTGCCCCTGCCGCGTTCTTTGGCAAGCCAGAGTCCTATGCCGTTGAAGCTGAATACAGGAAGAAGATCCGGACGCTCGGATGCCGGTTTGATGCTCTGGTCGAGATTATCGAGAATAAGCGGTTCGGCATTGGGTTGGGCGTAGTAGGTGACGACCATATGAGCCTGGTCGAGTTTGACGGCCTTGGCGTAGGTCAGATTCAATTTGTCTTCATCGATACCAAGCTTTTTCAGGGTAAAGTATTTGGCGATGGAAAAATCTTCGCAGTCGCCGCCGTTCTGGGCCAGGAATTCAACGGGGGTGGCCCAGTAATCCGTGTCTTTCCAGAGGAGCAGATCGGAAATGAATTCCTGTTGGTTGAAAAATACGTTTACTTTGACAAGCTTTTCCAGGTCGTTTGCACTCTGATCGTCATTGATCAGGTTCTGCCAGTCGAGAAGCCGCTGCTTTGCCTGCCTGCCGTAATTCTGCTCAACGCTTTCCAGCAGGTTCCGGTCGAGCCTGAAGGAGTCCCGGGCCTGGACACTCAGCAGGGTGAGAGAAATCAGTGCCGCGGCCAGCCAGAACGGCCACAACCTGGGGCGCAGAATGCTGATCGTGGGGCGGTCGCAGTTCACTTGTCTCAGAGAGTTCTTAAAAGCCGACAACGGATTGCGGGGCACAACCCTGGCTGATAGCCGCAACCGTATGAAATCGTGCACCTTCTCCATTGATTGAACAATAATACAGCGGGCTGTTCAAGAAAAAAATCCCAAATATATCGGGATATTGCGTGCGGACAAGAAAGGCCGCACGGGAATCTGTTCCAGTGCGGCCCGAAGAGTAGGAGCGGTGTTCTCTGATACTATTCCTCGTCGACCATTGCCTGCTCCGGCCAGGCCAGCCCGAAGGTGTCGACCAGTTGACCGGTGGCGGCCAGCATACGGTATTGGGCAAAGAGACCGTCCGCTTCAGCATCGACAAGATCGGCGCGGGCGGTGATAGCTTCTGCCTCGGCATCAAGGACATCCAGAAGCGTCCGTTTGCCGATATCGAACTGCTTGGCATAGGCGATAGCGGTTGACCTGCTGGATTTCATGTAATTTCTCAGGTAGTCGATCCTGTCCAGCACGGACATATAGGCCATCCAGGACAGTCGCATGGATTCAACCACCTGGCGCTCCGTGTTGTTTTTAATCTCTCTGGCTTCGCTGACTTGTTCCAGGGTTTCGGCCTTACGACCCTGATCGCGGAAGCCGTTGAAGAAGTTGTAGCGCACCCTGCCAAGGGCCGAGAACCAGTCGCGCTCGCCCTCGGAGAGGCTGATATCCTCGTCCCAGCGCTGGTCGAGCTCGATGTCGAGAATCGGGTAGTAAGGAGCTTTGGCAACCTCATACTGCTGCTGGCGGGCCTCGAGATCGGCGGCGGCCGACTTCAGAATCGGGTTGGAGCCCAGGGCGGCCAGAGTTGCGTCTTCAAGAGAATCAAACATTCTGCTGTTGGGCGGCAGCGGTTGGGTCAGGCCCATGGGCAGGGTGCCGACCACTGCCAGGTACTCCGACCTGGCGTCCTGCAGGTTGGTTTCTGCAATTACCACGTTTGACTGGGCCAGGGCAAGACGACCGTTAATCTGGTCGGTGTCTGCCTGGCTGCCGACGCCCGAGTCGCTGCGCAGCTTGATCTGATCGGCGATACGCAGATGAATAGCCAGGTTCTCGTCGGCAATTTCCTTCAGGTCCTGCTTACGCAGGATATTGATGTAGACGCGGGCGGTTTCAAGGGCCAGATCCTCCGATGTTCCCTGGAGCAGGTAGGCGGAAGATGCCACCCTGGCTTCCTGCCGGGCGACCTCCCCCTGGTCGGCAAACCCCCTGAAGACATTCTGTCTCAGGCTGAAACCGGCCTCATAGGGATTCAGATCATCTTCAATTGGTTCTCGATAGTTGGCCCAGCCGCCAGCCGCGTAGCCGTCGAGGGTCGGGTAATAGCCGGCTCTGGCCTGGACAACTTCCTGATCCCGGGCGAGCCGATTGTGAATCTGGGATTGAACCCGAGGGTTGGTCTGGATGACCTGGTCCACCGCCTCCGCGATGGTTTCTCCCTGAGATGGTGCAGTCAATGCTAGTGCTAATCCGCAGGCGAGCAATGCGGATCTACTTATTTTTTTGATCATGTAAGCCTCCTGATCAGTGCATGGTTATTTATACGTACATTGTGATTCTCTGCCATGTGCTATCTGCGCAATGGTCCGCACTGATTTAT
>JARRLH010000259.1:0-4730 GCA_037387205.1 Desulfofustis sp. | reverse complement strand
GTCCTCCGGCAGGCGCCCTCCCTTTTCAACCCGGAGGGTGAGACCGGTTGCCAGGTGACGGTAAAAACGGGCCTTGGGAGCCTTACGATCGGTAATCCTCAAGAGAAAAAAACAGGCGAGGCCGGCGGAAAAAATCACCGCGGTTTCGAACAGGGTATCGTAGCCCCGATAATCTGCCAGGATGGCGGTCACCACGTTGGGCACCGAGGTGTCGTGGATGGCCTGTTCGATGTAATAGGGTGACACATGGGTGCTGGCCGGGGAACGGGCGTCGCCCAGATCGGGCAGCTCAAAGGAAATGGAGAAGAGGAGCCCCCCGAACACCATGATCGCAATCAGCCCCAGCCTCTTCAATCTCTTGTCCTCCGGGTTGTACGGAACACTGCGGCGACGAAAAACACGGTACTTACCCCCGCCCCCACCGATGCTTCAGTAAAGGAAACATCGACCGCACCCATGATGGACCAGAGCAGACACATCATGAAACTGTAGGCCCCGAACATGATCGCCGAGCCCAGCAGGTCCCTTATTGAAATGGCCGAGATTCCACAGATTATCACCATCAGCAGGATTATCAGATCGAGCTGCCAGATCATTTGCCGTTCCCCTTTTCGGGTGCTGTCCACGGACTCAGACCGGCCCTGACACCCGCGTCGAGAATGGCGTGGGTAGCGGTTGGACTGGTAATGAACACGAAGACCACAATCAGAAGTATCTTCAAAGAGGTAAATAGGGCGGCCAGCGAGAAATCCTGGAACGTATAAAGCGCCATACCGGTCATGCTCATCAGCACCCCCATGGTGTCGAGCTTGCCGGCGGGATGGAGTCGGGAATAAAAATCGGGGAAGCGTAAAATTCCTATGGTACCGCCGGTGAAGAAAAACAACCCGGTAACGATGAAAACTACTGCCAGCAATGACATATGCCCCGCTCCTTCACTGAGGTAGTGATCCCCTGTGGTATCTAGTGAGTTTCGTCATAGAGCCCTTTGCGTTTCTGAAAGTACCTGGAAGCCGCCAGCACCGCGATAAAGTTCAGGCAAGCGTAGGCCAGGGCAATATCGATGAACATTTCAACCCGCTGGTAGATAAGACCGATGAGCACCAGAAGCGCCGTTGTTTTGCTGCCGATCGCGTTGACTCCGATCATGCGGTCCAGCACCGTGGGGCCAAATACCGCCCGGTAGAGCGACAGGACCATGATCAGGCACAGATAGATTGCAGCGTATAAGAAAAAGGTCTCCATCACTCTCCCATCAGCAAAGCCACCTTCTCTTCCATTTCCCCCGGCAGCGCAAGACCTGAATGTTCATCAATTACATGAACCGTGAATTCACCTGTAATCGAGACAAACACCGTTATCGTTCCGGGGGTCAGGGTTATCGAATTGGCAAAGATGAAGAGCGACATGGGTTTCTTCAGCTTGCTCTTGAAGCGGATTATCCGTGGATCAATTACTTCGCTCAGGCGCGGGCTGAAAGCCAGCGACATGACATGCACATTGGCAAGGAACACCTGGTAGAGGAGCCAGGGGAGATAACAGATGAATCTGAACCACTGGCGGGGCAGATTTTCAAGGCCCCGCCTCGATATGAGAATTGTGCCGGACAAACGCGCCACAATGGTGCAGGCGATTACCCCGAGACCGAGGTGAAAGAGGTCGAATCGTCCCGAGAGGATGATCCAGGTGGTGAAACAAATAAGAAAAGTAATGGTGAAGGAGATGAGCTTCTTGATTCTGGCGATGAACGCACCACTGCCCTTTTTGTCCACCGGGGACAGGTCAGCTGCTGAGAGGTTGTCAAGGTTCACTATCTGGAGCCCCCAATTCAGCTATCTCTCCTATGACGGAGAGCGATCAGCGAAATACACCCGTTCAAGCGGCTCTTATTACAGACTTTCTAACATTTAATTAATACTCTAATGGTAGTATAATTCTAGTGGTAAAAGCTAGAACTATGTGGTCATCCTGCCACCTTTAGGGGCCGGGCACGCTGCTATCCACCGTCAGGCAGTAGATTGGTGGCCTGGATTTTTCGATCGGCCAGGTCTGCCCCCTTTGAGTTTGCGGGTGGCAAGCCCATGCCTTGAAGCTGGCGGTCTCGCTATGTTCACCTAAACCTAATGGAGGTGAATCATGTCTGTCATCACCATAGCCAGGCAATTCGGTGCCGGCGGCAAAACCCTGGGCACCAGGGTCGCGGAGAGCTTAGGCTACACCTTGATCGATGAACAGATCGTCGAGATGGTTGCCCTGGAGGCCGATGTTGCTCCCGAGTTGGTCGATTCCATCGCCCAGGAAACGGGTCATGAAGGGATTGTGCAACGCTTAATACGAAGGTTCGGGCCGTTCAGCAAGGGCTATGTGGAAACCGCCATGGAAGAAAGGCCCGGCTATGTTAACGGCGATCTCTATATTGCCCTGCTGCACAAAGTTATTCCCATTTTTGCCGAGCAGGGTAACGTGGTAATCATTGGTCGAGGCGGGCAATACATTTTAGCCGAGCGGCCGGACACCTTCCATTTCCTGATGATCGCCAATATAGAGAACCGCATCAAATTCATGATGGAGCACTATAAGATCGACCGCAAGAAGGCACAGGCCGTTATCGATAAACAGAACAAACGAAGGATCAACCTGTACCGCTATTTCGGTCGCACCGACTATGATCAGCCCGAACTCTATCACCTGGTGCTGAACATGAATCGTTTGCGCCTGGACGATGCCGTCCAGGCGGTCTGTCGGTTAGTGGCCGGTTAGCCGGGATATTTACCCTCTATATAATCGGTGAGGTGACGGATCTCGACGTCCCATACCGTGGTCTTGGCTTTGACCACATCCCCAATCGATATCAGACCGACCAGGTCACCCTTGTCGATCACCGGCAGATGGCGAATCCTGCCTTCCGTCATGATGGTCATCAGCTGATCGATATCCTCCTCGGGAGTGACGACGATGATATCTCTGGTCATGATTTCGCTGACGGTAATCGTGGTCAGGTATTCCGGGTGGTGATGGATGGCTTTGAGAACGTCCATCGGAGCCACCAGGCCGATTATTTCATTAAATTTGTTCACCACGATCACACAGCCGATTTTGTTAATGATGAACATCGACACCACGTCGACAAGCAGGATGGTCTCCTCGACGGTTATTACCCGAGTCCCTTTCTCCGCGAGTATATCTTTGGTCTTCATAGGCAGGCTCCTTTTGGGGGATGCAGTAGGTGGTGGATTCTCACTTGTCCTCTCACCCAGTTTTCACCAATTCCTGCGGTCACTGCCAGCAGGTCAGCTCTACATAACGACAGACGTACAATCAAATTGACTCAGACTGTACAATAATGGCAACAGCTCACATCCCCATCCTGTAGATTTCGTATTCCGTCGGTCCCTCGAACAATTTGGCATACTTGTCTTCATGTGTTTTACGGGTGTCGCTGTCCCTATAGGTATCCCAGTCTTCCTTGCTCTGCCACATGGAGATGATAAGAATGGACTGGGGGTCATCGTAACCAACCAGCGTTTCGGTGGAGATGTACCCCTTATTGCCCATTGCATTGGTGCGGGCTTTTATCAACATGTCGGCAGCGTCTTTAACCGCGTCCTGCTTGAATTTTCTTTTAATCAATATTTTAACTGACATTTTTCCCCCTTATGAGTGAAGGTTTTATTGTAACAGAACTCTACAATTTTTAGCCGCCACCTGCTATAGATAGTCATGATAAATTTTCGCCAGACTGCATTTTGTTGCCCGACTCGAGGCTGGTACCTTTTTATTTTAATTCTACTCTTCGTGCTGCAAGGGTGCAACCAGTCGTCCAGAGAACCGCTGCCGATTATTGCCAGCCTGGAAATCCCCTACACCTTTACTGATCAGCAGAATATGCCTGTTCAGCAAAGGATGTTCGAAGGAAAAATATACGTGGCCGATTTTTTCTTTACCAGCTGCCCCACCATCTGCCCGATCATGAAATCGCAGATGCTGAGGGTGTATGAGAAATTCAGGGACGACGACAGAATCCTGCTGCTCTCCCATTCGATTGACCCGGAACATGACACGGTCGAAGTCCTCAAGGATTACGGCGCCAGGCTTGGTATACAAGCAGAGCGCTGGCATCTGGTCACCGGCGACAAGGAAGAGATCTACGACACTGCCTATCGTTACGGCCTGGCGGCCATGGAGGACAAAAACGCGCCGGGCGGCTTTATCCACTCCGGCTCCTTTACCCTGGTCGACCGCCAGGGCAGAATCCGCGGCTACTACCGGGGTACCGAGGAAGAGGCGGTGGATCTGCTGATGGACGATATAGGACGGCTCTTGGATGAGCGCTGAGCACCTTCTGAGCTGGTGGAGATTGCTGCTCCTCCTGGCCGCAGCCGCACTACTGCCGTCAGGCTGCAGTGACAGTCGGGGGGATCCCACTGTCTATAGAAAACACTGCACTTCCTGCCACGGCAGCCAAGGGCAGGGGCTGCGCGCCCTTTATCCGCCGCTGCAGGGCTCGGCCTATCTTGGCGAGCGCATAGCGGAGCTGCCCTGTCTCGTTTCAGCTGGTGTCCGGGGAGCCATTGTCACAGGTAAGAAAACGAAAAATATTCGCATGCCCGCCTTTTCCGAGCTTTCCGTCGAGGAGATGAGTTCCCTGGTCAACTATTTGCAGCTCAACTGGGGAACAGGCGGTGAGACGGTAGCCGAACGGACGGTGGCGCTATGGCTGCGTTCCTGCC
>JARRLH010000258.1:0-4794 GCA_037387205.1 Desulfofustis sp. | reverse complement strand
AAAAAAATGATGTCTCTCATCATTTTGCCTAAAAAAATAAGCGGGCTTTGCCCGCTTACAATAAAGACGCCCGTATCGCTTTGAGCCATCGAGAAGGTAGAGACGGGCGTCAGTCGCATAGATTTCTAGACGATCAAAAAACAGACGGCTGTACTGTCGATAAAAGTGAACTTAGGGAAAATCCGCCATTCCTGGGCAGTTCAGGTCCCGATTGCGGACGCCCCTGTTGTCACGGACATCGGCTCCAATCAATAACTCAGGTTGATGCAGGCAGAGGCAAACAAACATCAAAACTTTCGAGCGTAGACAACAAGAGGAGGTGATAAAGAATCTGGCGCTCAGCCGCAAAACGATAACCCCAACGGTTATGCAACTAGAATAACTGAGTGAGAGATAGAGGAGGGACGTTACATGGATCCAAAAATGTGGGTGTATATCTTTCTAGGATTATACATAATCTATTGTTTCTGGTGGGGGCTCAGAGGGTACTTCACCGAAAAAACCGCTTCAGGGTACGCCATCGGCGGCCGCTCAATCCCGTTTATCGCGTTTCTCATGGCTGCAACCGCGGCCTCGTTTTCAGGCTGGACCACGGTTGGGCACCCCGGTCTCATCTGGCGTGACGGTCTGGCTTACGCTTTCGCTTCATTTTATGTACTGACGATTCCGATCACCGGTGCATTTTTCGCCAAGAGAAACTGGCTGATGGGCAAGCGCTATGGATTTGTAACTCCCGGCGATATGTTTGCCTACTATTACAACAACGAGGGAGTTCGCTGGTTGACCGTGCTCTCGGCCGTACTCTACTCGATGTTCTACTCCGGCCTGCAGCTCATTGCCGCAGCCAAGCTGTTTAACATCGTTGCGGGTGTACCTTATACCGCCGGTCTGTTCTTCATGGCCTTCATCGTCTGGTTCTACGTCGTAACCGGAGGGCTGAAAGCCTCCACCTGGGTTGGCGTAATCCAGTTCATCCTGCTGGTGCTCAGTATTGTGGTGCTCGGTTTCTACTCCGTCAAGGCGCCAGCGCTGGGCGGCTGGGGGGCCTTCTCCGCAGAAGTCGCCAAACTTGACGTCAAATATCTGGAAGTACCGGCAGTGATCAAATTCCAGCTCGGTACAGGAGGCTGGACGGCGGTCATGATTCTCACCTACATGTTCGCCCTGATGGGAATCCAGTCATCTCCCGCCTTCACTCTCTGGAACTATGGTATGGCGTCCCCGAAACCGCTGGCCTGGCAGCAGGTCTTCATGTCCACCTTTGTCGTCGGTATTGCTCTGTTCTTCTTTACCGCCTTCCAGGGCATGGGTGCCCGCGTCCTTGCAGGTATGGGGGAAATCAACCCACAAGTCGACGGTGATGTGGTGCCGATGCTGATGAACTATCTGCTACCGGGACCAATGATGGCGATCGTCTTCCTCGGTATCATCGCCGCGATTCACTCCACCGCGGCCCCGTATATCGGCACCGGCGGCACCATCGTACTCAGGGATGTCTACTGGCGCTATATCAAGAAACAGGAAGCCGGCCACTCAGAGCAGATCTGGGCTAACCGTGTGTTTGTTACGGTCATCACCGCTTTGGCGGTGGGCGTGTCCCTGACCGCTCCCGGCGCCATCGTTATGATCGGTGGTTTTGCCACGGCCTTCGGCTTCATCATGTATCTGATGCTGCTGGGCGTTCACTACGGCTTCAAGTATCCGAGTGTCGGCGTGGTAGTCGGCCTGCTCGGTGCCATTGTCGCCTGCTTTATCACCTACTTCTACTACAAGTACCCGCTGACCATGCACACCGCTTTCTGGGGCTTGTTCACCGGTCTGATAATTGCCTATATCTTCCGCGGTCTGGGAGTCAAGGACAATGAAGAGACCATCAAGCGGCAGGCAGAAGTCCGGGCCTGGCTGGACGATATAGACGGTCCCTCCGAGAGCGGTCAGAAGTGGCGGAATGCCATGAAATTCCTGGTTCCGCTCTGGTACGTATTCGCTATCGGACCGCTTTGTATCCTGGGCAATTCGGCCTTCTCCTTCAGCGGCTTCACCCCGCTCTGGTCATGGCAGATTGTCTGGTGGCTCATCGGTATCGTCATGATGTGGGCCCTGTGCTTCAAAGCTGAGATGTCAACTACCTCAGAGGCACAGATTGAGCGCGCAGATACCGATCAGATGATAGTGGTCAAGGAAGCTTAGATTAAGTCTGTGTCCAACGACAAGACAAGGAGGATACCATGACAAAAGATGTAATGTGGCTCATCATTGTACTTGCTGCCGGCATCATTCTCGCCGGATCCTTCGGCTGGGGATGGTGGGGATAAAATAGCTGATTAGCTAACCCAATCTGAGGCGGTTCCGGACTCCATGTCCGGGCCGCCTTTTTTTATGATAGAGCCTTTTGCAAAACTAAGATTTTCGTTCAAAATCAAGGCATGCGAGAAATTTTACCACAGGCATATAATTGATATTCCGAGGATAAAATTTTGAGCATACCGCAGAGTTTGGGCGAAAAGATCGTTTTGCAAATGGCTCGATAGTAAGAATCTATTTCATGCGGCAGGCCTTGAGAACGAAATAGCCGATAAAAGCGCCCACTCCGTAGTAGGGAATCCGGTTCAATGAGAAGATATCACCGATGAGCTTCTGGCCGCCCAGGGTGATGGAGAAATTTTCGGCCAATCCGGGATATTGCCAAAAGAGCAGTTCAAAAGCTGAGAACACCAGGAAGAGTATAATCAGCAGCGGTGCTTCCCGCAGAGTGGGTTTGATGAGCTGAATCGCCAGCGCCCAGATGATCACGAAAAGAACTCCGGCCAGATAATTGCCCACCTGGTCGCTGTAGGGTCCGTTGTAGAACTTGAATGATAGCCACAGCGGCAGACAGATGACCAGAAACTGAAGCAGGATACGGCGCTTCTTTAACGGCACTTGCCGGTTAGCTGCAGATTTATGTTGTTGAACTTCAGTTGTACTCATCAATAGTCCCAGCGGTTGAGATTAAAATACTTTCTTGGTCAATCCTCAAAACACCTTCCTTTTATAGAAAATTGCTCCCCACAAATCAAGCGTAGATCATTGAAATACAAATAGTTAGCTGAAACGTCCCGGGTTGGAGGCTGCACCGCAGGTCAATGATGGCACCTTCTCACCCTGGAAGGGGTGGGAATTTCACACAATTCCGGTAATCTCGATGCTCATTTTCTGCTGAATTCCCTCGATCCTTTTGAAGATCTCTTTGAGCATGGTCTGATCGATGCGGGTGAGATGTTTCGGATTGATAAAATTGTCGGCTTTGCCGTCTTCTTCGGTAATCGCGGTAATCTGGCGGATAAACCGGAGATTCATCAGATAACGGTACGACTGGACTATATCGTCGTATTCGCTGTCGGTCAATTGGCGCCGCTCATGGATACGCTCCAGTCTCTGCAGGGTGTTGGTCTCCCGTATCCCGAGCTTCAGGGCATAGATACGGGCGAAATCGATGATTGGCATCACCGCCCGTTTAATGTCGAAGGTATCCTTGTGCTCGCCTTTGGACTCCACGACAATATTACGGAAAAACCCCAGGGGCGGTTTGAAGTGGAGGGCGTTCTCCACCATATATCGAAAAAAGCCCGACCAGCTCCCCAGCGAATCGAAAAGAAAATCGTTCAATTCCGCGGCCAGCGAACGCGATCCCCAGCCCCACCTGAAATCGAAAAAAACACTTGATTTGAGCAGGTCCTCCGGACCGGCGGCATTGATCCAGCCGGAAAAATATTTCTTCCACTGAACGAGCGGCTGGCACCACTCGGGATTCTGCGCCATGTTGTTGCCCTTGCAGAAAGCAAACCCGGCCTGGTCGAGCCAGCCGCAGATATCTGCCGCCAGATCGAGGAAATATCTGCCGGCCAGGTCCCTCTGGTCCTCATCTTCGAGATCTTCATAGATGAGGGCGTTGTCCTGGTCGGTCTTCAGGGTCTGCTCGTTGCGCCCCTCGCTGCCCATAATGATGAAGGCAAAGCGGCAGGGAGGAGGGCCGGCTTTGTCGACCGCCAAACCGACTATTTTCTCCAGGACCGCATCGGCCACCGTGGTGATCAGACTGGTCAGCGCCTCAGGCTGTGCGCCGTTCTTGATCGGTTCAAAAAGCAGCCCGGGCAGCCGGCTGTGAATATTGATCAGCTGATCCGCTGAGGAGGCATGATTGATCTCCTGAATCAGGAAATAGGACGACCTGCTCTGTTCGGTGATAATTCTCCGATAGGTGAGAATGCCGGAAATCTCACCATCGTCATTGGCGACGGGCAGGTGGGAGATATCCTTCTGCACCATGAGCAGGTAGGCCTCGAAAAGCTGGGCATCCTCCGGCAGGGTGATAAGCGGGGCCGACATGATGTCCGCCACCGCTGCATCTTTGTTGAAGCCGGTGGCCACCACCCGCTTCCTCAGATCCTCATCGGTGATAATACCCTGATACCCTCCCTTTTCGTTCTGGACCAGAAGGTAGCCGCTGTTTTCTTCGGTCATTTTGCCGGCGGCGTCTCGTATGACCATGGTTGCTGGACAACTCAGCAGAAGGGGACTGTGTATTGAAGAAATGCGCTGCTGGAAAAACGGTGAGGTTTTTTCGGCCGGTTCCACCTGCCGGGAGATCATTTCCGCATACGACCTGTCCAGCATCTTCTTGCCGAAGGTGTTGGTGAAGAATTCCTTGAAATCTTCGACTTCATCGCACAACTCGAGAAAGACCTTGGCCGGCAGGTGGAACCGGCCGAAAAAACCTCACCGTTTTTCCAGCAGCGCATTTCTTCAATACAC
>JARRLH010000257.1:0-4796 GCA_037387205.1 Desulfofustis sp. | reverse complement strand
CAATGCCTGCCAGATATCTTCCGTTGCTGAAATGTCCAGCCCCTGAGTCGGCTGTTCGGCTATAAACAGTTTTGCATTTCTGCTCAGTTCTCTGGCCAGGATGACTTTCTGGAGATTTCCGCCGGACAGCGTCCCGGCCCTGTATTCACCTGACTCCACCACTATGTTATGCTCCCTGATGGCCCGTGCTCCATCGGCCGCCATCTTTTCCCTGTCGAGCAGCATTCCCGCAAATCCGCATTTATAAGCCTGAAGACGCGTCAATCCGAAATTATCGGCAATGGACATGGAAGCAATGGACCCCGATTGATATCGATCTTCGGGAACATAGGCGATTTCTCCTGCGTCAGCCATCCCCCACTCCCGCGCCGTGTAGGTTGCGCCGGCAAAGGTTATGGTTCCCGCTTCGGCCCTGGTGAGTCCGGCAATAGCTGAAACCAAACCGGCCTGCCCGTTGCCGGCGACACCAATTATGGAGAAAATCTCACCCTTTTTAATCTCGAAGGTTACATCGCTGAAAGAAGGCCCTCCAACGTAGCTGTCTCCGCTAAAGCCCTCCAGGGCCAGCACTGTCTCCCCGACAGCAACCTCCTTTTTATCCACCCGAAGTACGACATCGCGGCCCACCATCAACCGGGCCAGCTGCTGGCGCGACATCTGCCTGGCATCGATTGGCTCTGAAATAACCAGTCGTCCCCGGCGCATTATGGAGATATCGTCGGCAAGCTTCAACACCTCCTCCAGTTTGTGAGTGATGAGAACGATCGTCTTGCCTTCACTGCGCAGTCGATCGATAACCGCAAAGAGGGCATCCACCTCGGGTGGGGTCAGCACTGACGTGGGTTCATCGAAAATCAGCACTTCGGCATCGAGCATGAGCAGCTTGATAATCTCCACCCGCTGCCTTTCCCCCATGGACAGCTCGAAAATACGCTTTTCCGGGTCAACGGCAAGTCCGTATTGTTCGGCAGTCTGCCTGATCTCATGGTCCACACCTTGGCGGCCGTACTTCCTGCCAACCGTAAGGGCCAGGTTCTCGGCGACGGTCATCGATTCGATAAGCATGAACCGCTGATATACCATGCCGACGCCATGATCCAACGCCTTGGCGGGAGAGTTGAAGGAGACCTCCCTGCCGTGCATGATCACGGTACCGTCGTCGGCACTGTAGCGTCCGGCAAGAATAGACATCAAGGTTGATTTGCCTGCCCCGTTTTCCCCGAGCAGCGCGTGCACCCTGCCGGAGTAGAGGTCCAGATCCACCTCACGATTGGCCCAGACCGGGCCAAACCGCTTTGCTAAGCCGCGCAGGGAGATTGCAGGAGCAGCCATGGATTAGGACATCACTGCCTGCGGAAGCGGAAGTGTGGCGAGACTATGGACGGGAGCGGGGAGACGCGCGCCAGCTTTCCCTTCCGTTGCCGCACAGAATATGCCGTGCACGTGGGGAGCACCCAGCCCTGCCCGGGCCGCCGCCTCCTCTAGAATTTCATAAAGGCCGAGGACAGTACCGCCGGTGCTCACCACGTCATCGATAATGATATAGCCGTTCTGCGCTGAGGCGAGCAACTGCATATCCCGCTCGTAGAGAGCCAGAAATTTATCGCCGCTGGTGATGGAATCAGCCCCGACCTGGATGACCGGTCGGCGCTTCACCTCCATATGCGGTTTAATGCGATTATAAGCAACAGCCACCGAATCGATGCCGAGTTCAGCGGAAACCACCTGGGTGAGCTGCAAGGCCTTTTCCACGGCAGTCAGAACAACCACCGATTGGTAATCAGCAACTTCGCGGCGAATTATTTCAGCAAGCAGCCGGCCCAGATCGATATTGAGCCTGGTCTGCCCGATGAGATTAAACGAGGCGATACGGATATTTCCTTCGCGGGCGGGAACTAATACATAGGGAATTTCCACATCGTAGCCCAGCCCGTCAACCTGCAGCCGGTACTTTTCCCCAGATTCTCTACTGTCAAGCACATCCATACGGCCTCCATTTCAGGCAGCGGGACCAGACTCTGCTGCCCGTTATTCTGGGATCTTGCCCGCAACGCCCTTGACTAGAACCCTCATGGTCAGCAGATCCTTATCGGTTGCCTTCTCGCCGGCCTTCCAGAGTTCTTTCCCATCCTGATCAAGAACCGGTCCGGCGAAGATAGTGTCCTCGCCTCCGGCAAGTTTAGCCTGTTCCGCCAGGACCTTTTCTTTTACATCGGCGGGAACGCTCTCGTTGAAAGATGAAAGAATAATACCCTGGTCTTCCATACCGCCCCAGTACGGGGTGTTGTCCCAGGTACCGTCGATGACCTGCTGGACGGCCTTTTCATACCACTGTCCCCAGTTCCAGGTAGTTGAAACCAAGGCGCAGTCGACACCATATTTAGCAACGTCTTCACCGTATCCGATAGCGGGAACACCAGCCGCACAGGCTGCCGCCGCGGAATCAGGTGTATCGGCCATCTGACGGATCAGGTCGTGCTTTCTGGCAATGAGGGTTTCAGCCAAGGTTGTCTCATTGGCGGCATCTCGCCAGGACTTGAGCCAGACCACGGTGTTGAGCCTATTCTCGTCATATTTCACCCCGGCTTCATCGAGTCCCTTCTTCAGTCCGATGGTAAACGCGTTGATACCTCGGATCGGCTCTGGGATCGGCTGGGTGGCGACGGTGCCCACCTTTTTGAAACCCATCAGACCGGCCATATATCCGGCCAGATATTCGCCCTGGTACATGCGTTCGAAATAGTTACGCATATTGTCCGAAGATTTGAAACCGGAACAGTGCTCGAACTTGATATCAGGGTAGTCCTTGGCAACGGCCAGGAGCGGGTCCATGTGTTCAAAAGTGGTCCCGAAAATAACGTCATACCCCTTCTTGGCATAATCGCGAAACACACGCTCGGCATCCGCCGCGAGTACTTTCTCCGTGTACGATACCTCGATCTTGTCCCCCATTTTCTCCTGCAGGTATTTGATGCCGTTGTAGTGGGCAGTCGTCCACCCCTGGTCATCAATGGTCCACAGAAGGGCAAAGGCGACCTTCAGTTTCTTATCCTCTGCCGAAACATCCGGAGCCTGTACCCAGGTCAGCCCCATGAGCACTGCTGCCACAATTATCATGCAACTTCTCGGAAACATTGTATCCTCCCTATATTTTTATTAAAGAAAGCCTTTTGCAAAACTAAGATTTTCGTTCAAAATCAAGGCATGCGAGAAATTTTACCACAGGCATGTGATTAATATACCGAGGATATAATTTTGAGCATAACGCAGAGTTTGGGCGAAAAGATCGTTTTGCAAATGGCTCAAGATAAAACCAATAGAGCATATCCACACCATGGGACCCAGTAAGGAATTGTACAGACTGAGTTCAGAGAAAATAACCCGGCTCGGGTGAGCCAGCAACACCTTATTTACCTTCTGCTACCACCTCATTTTACCTGGGCCTATAAGCTTATTTCGAGTTTGTCAGAATTCCATTTTCTGAAATACCAGGGAAACTGGATAATCCGGAGCAAGGTCAATTTGCTGCAGAGAGCAAATGAACTGAGATTAGTGCGGCTGCTATGAGATACTCATTCTGCATTAGCAGGTGTGGTGAGTTCACTCGAGTAAGGCATCGATTTCCTTCTTTGCTGAGTCAGAATAATATGAAACGCACTTCCAGAAACACCGTGCATCGCAGATTCCAGACTTGACATAATCTCTGAGAACAGGCGGTAGCGAGGTGATATCAAAATTTTCCAGGCCCACATACCGTGCCGCACTTACTATTAACCAATCGCAAAGATTTTTTCGATAGGGCGGTGATGGACGACTGGCCTCAATCTCCGGCGGCAACAGTTCGGCTATAACCATGATCTTCTGCTTCTGTTTTTCGCTCAAACCATTCCAGATCTCGCCGAGCCTCTTGAACACCTGGTCTTTATCGCCCGCGCATCCGGAAAACATCTGACCTGTACCCGAAACGAGCCAGTCCTTCGAAACACCGGTTACCTGAACGATTTTATCGATTGATCTGGAGTGAGGCCTGCTCCTGCGCGTGTTCCATCTGCGAATCGTTTGAGGGGTTATCTCACACTTATCGGCGAGCTCTGTGTTAGTCCAGGATAACGTTTCGAGGAGATTGCCCAGACGTTGTGAAAATTCAGTTGTCATAGTGATGTACGGTTTTTAAAATCGCTGCAAAAGTGCCCTTGCAGCGGATTGGGCAACAGAACTTCCGGTAAATCTTCAGAGCCAAAATAACGGGGCCGCACAGGCTATTGACTTTACCGATCTTCAGGTTTCCATTTCCAATCCTCATAGTAATCCCAACTCACCATTGAGTTGAGCTGTTTCAACTCCGCATCTTTTTCATGGATAACGCATTTCATGACGTCGCCGCCCGAGACCAGACCGATGACAGTGTCGTCTTCTTCAATAAACAGATGTCTGATCCGGAGCCCCAGAAATTTATCCATGAGATTAAAAACCGTATCGGTGTGGGGCGCAAATATCAGCTCGGTGGTCATGTAATCTTCTATGAAGCCGTTTTTGAGATCAAAACCCTCTTTGATGACATCCTGCATGAGATCTCTTTCCGTCCATATACCGATGATTTTCTCGTCCCGGGTGACCAGAATGGCCCCTACTTTGTGCAGATTCATTTTTTCGAGTGCAGCAAAAAGAGTTGTCCCCACGGGAACCGACACGATTTCCCGCCCCTTGCCTTCCAGCATGTTTTTGGCCGTTTCCATATTTCCCCTGTGTATTTTGAGGTTGATAACCCTATTCCATAATTCATAGGCAGCTCAACC
>JARRLH010000256.1:2599-7414 GCA_037387205.1 Desulfofustis sp. | reverse complement strand
CCACAAGCAGATCAAAAGGTGTTGAGAGTTACATGGGGCATCTATCCAAAGCCACATCTCCTAAAGTGGATCATAGACTTCATCTAAATCCATCAGTCTGCCGGGACATTTTATTGATTTTCTTTTTCAAAAACAAACTAGGAATCTCCAAAAGTATATGGATATTCTGATCTACGGTCGGCTATGTGGCCAAGTTTTGGTTGAGCGCCACATGTGCTGGTATGCCTTCGGTCAAGAAGGTAATGATTACCCCAACCATTGGAGTGTTGATCGGTGGTTGCTTTGGCTCCTTTCCCTTGGGATAAATTTATATCATAAAGATTCCTGCAATGTGTGAGTTCAACAATACGGATAAAAATCAGGCATCACCATTTTGGAAGGGCTGCTCCCTTGAGAGGATTGGGAGCACCCTTCCGTGCAGTGCACATTAATCACACAAATCGGAATAGTAAGGCTCCGGATCATAAGGATAAACGGGAGCTACATACGGAGTGTACACCCAAGAAGGTAGCCACCTTTCATAGAAGACGTAAGGTTCCAGGTTCAACTTTTGACCGCCCGCCCATGCTCCCTCGCCAAAGAGCACATCTCTGAGACCGGCAGAACGATCGAAGTGCACAAACCCACAGCCGCTCATAAGGGCCATATCGATTTCGTCCTCAAGTACAAACCAAGTATAAACATATGGATCCGGTTCATAATAAGGCAATTTGTCCACCCAAAAGGCATCGGGATTTTCCGATGCCCCATCACAATAAGGTAGGCAAGTGTAGTATTGACCTGCATCGTAAGCGAAATTTTTTGGATGCGGAATCTCTGTAGTACCCGCCAAGTAGTCAATCTTCCACGCCGCGGGTATAAGGCTCTGAAAATAGTAGGCAACTAGAGTGTCCGTCACTTGATCCACCCAGTCCCATCGATCAATGGGCTGGTAATACCAATCTCCATCTTTATCAAATTTGTCCCCAACATATTTAAGTTTGGCCCAGTCGCTCATGATAATGCCGATGAGTCTGTCCTTTCCCGGATCGATCGTTGCCCAGAGGGTGTTCAAATCAGTTTCCAGAGATGAAAACGCAGTGTCAAGCGAGGTGTAATCTTGGCCACTCTCATCTTTCGACAAACCCAAGGCAATCAACAAGGCGCCATTTACAGTCCCCATAATCCCCTTTAAGGTGTTATTCGGAACAATAGACGTTCCCATTGTAAGCAGCCCGCGCATTACAATGGCGGCATCGTAGAGAATATTCTCGTTATCTTTGGGGTCAACCATCGGTACCACCGCGTCGTAGGCAGCGTCCAGGTCGGCATATGAGGTTGTCATCATATTATTGAAGACTGTATCTAAATCTCCTGAAAATGCATGCACCTTATTGACGTAGTTGAACTCACCGCCGTTTGGGTCACAGAGCTGTTTCCACATATCATTATAAACTTCTCTTGAGAACTTGCTTTGTTCGTCGGCCGGAATGTTATCATAATATTGAACATTAGAATAAGCGCAGTAGCCCGACCAACTGCTGGGATCACTCCCAACATAGCAGCTCCTAATATCCGTGGTGCCCTCGCCCATGTTTTGGCTGATGTACTCGTAAGCTGCTATTTGTTCCTGTTTAAGCGGATCGCTATCGGGAAGAGCAGGATCAGGAAGGGGCCATGCAGTGGGAGGCTTAAAAGCCTCGGAGAGAATGCTGAGATCAGGTCCACCGGTGCTCCCTTCATTTCCCGGATTTATTGTAACCGGCTTATACCAACCTTGCTTGTCCTTGTGCATGGCCACCCGCAGATTTACCCCATCTGCGCTTGCCTCGACTGTATCGTTCGCGCCGAAAGAATATCCATGATGGTCTAAGTTAGTCATCCCAACCAAGGAATATGTAGAGGTTAGTTCTCCCAGTTTGTTGAACCCTCCCCACGATCCACCATAATAGCCGAAGATCGCATCCGCCGCCAGGGCTCCAAAAGTCTGAGGTTTATAATCGATGGGAGTGCCTATGCTCGCAATGACTACCACTAATTTCAGTGTACCACCAGAGGGCGAGTATATCGCCCTCTCTCCAAGAGACATTAAGAAAACCAACATATCCTCCTGCTCACTTTCGCTCACGGAGTCGGCTCCAGGGCCGGCGTTTGTCCAGAAAGTCCTGTTGGTGCCAAATCCATAGTGGGCAGCCCCTACCGAAGGGGCGAGGGTATCCCTGTCCAACACGAGAACCTGGAAACCGCCACTCTCAGCCGGGTCTGAATGGAGATATTCGGAGACGTATGAAACTCCTCCAACCTTTATGGTATTGCTCGCATCACTGATTTCCGCATGGGTTTCGACCTCTATGAATTCGGGGTATACAAAAGTCCATCGATCATTGACGTCGGGAACGAAGTATCCGGAAATGTTTGAGTAGATCGTTGAATCCAATTTGTAAGCGAAATGATCCCAGTTGTTCAGCTCGATGCCATTGCCTTGCCCCAAGCCTTGGATGCCGATCAGGGAATAGCTGAAATCGACAGGAGTGCCACCGGTAGAATAAGAAAGGGGTACATAGTAGTGGGAATTGAATATGCTTGTTGCCCCGTATTCCATTAACTTTGATCCCAAAGGACAGGATGACGAATTGCCACAAACATCGATCGGAGCCGCATTATTAAGGCTCGAGACAATAACCAGATCACTATCGTCCAAGGAATCAAGAAAGCTAATCATTTCGGTGTTTTCGCATGGGACGCTGAAACTTTGAGGATTTTGATAATCCTTTAGATCCTTTTTATCAAGTGTGGCACGGTCGAGGACAAGGACCTGAAATCCGCTGTTGGTAGACGAGCCACACTGTGTAGGTTCCGGTGCGGTATAAGTGTCCGGGCCGACCTTTATCGAGTAGTCCGAATATTCAGTGCCTGTTGCTGCCACAATCCTGGTCTGAACCGGCACTGGGACATAAGGATCATAATTTGAACCGGTCAGGTTGACTATGATCGGATCAGTCCCCCACGAGTCTCCCTGAATCCTCAACTGAAGCGTATACTCACCGGGGAGCCCCACACGGAGAGATGGGCCAGGCGAATTCGGGTCTGAGAGCCAAGCGCTCCCAACTTCAGGTTCATCTACAATGGCCCAGAAATAGTTCAGATTCGGTCCGAACAAGTTGCTGCCGTCAGGTTGAACAGTCTGTTTATATTCGAACAACTGGGGGGCGTTGTTGTAGCCGCTAATCACGATCCTTATTTCACTGCCGGGCTTGCCGCGAAGATCTAACGACAGGGTATTATCTTTCGACAAGGTTACCGGCTTCCTGATGTAATGGGTATTCCTGCTGAATTCATCCGGGGTAACGATCGGCATACCGTTTAACTTGATCAGGGCGCTGGGCACTACCCCTTTGAAATCCTTTTTTATGCCGGCGTAAAAAAGGTGCAGGGTGAATTCGAAAGCATCCGGGTCCCTCACTTGGAATTCACGCACTTCCGTGGTGGGCTTACCGGTCGAACGAATGAAGTCTTCAGGACCGAATGCTGCAAGAACACGGGCAAACCCCGTCTCAGGGATAATAAGGACAGACAATGCCACCAGTAATGGCAGATACCCGATGCCCTTTATAAATTTCCTACTCAGCGTACTAAAGTTGATTGTTCCCCTGACTGTACTCATAATAACCTCCTCCTTTAACATTGCCCGGCCATTTCTCTATCTCGATCAAATGAGCACTTTTGCCCATCCCTCCGACTGATAGATATCGAATAATTTTCTCGTCCTTGTCGTCTTATCAATTAAACCCAATCCCGTTTGATTTTGTTATTCCGTAATATTTCCTGCCAAACGCTGCAGAAGGTGGATAAAATCCTCTTCTTGCCGTATTTGTTTCTATCGTTTCAATAAGGACGATCTTCATCGCCACCCGAATTAACAGGCAAATCATTTGCCTCACTTTTTATCAGTTCAAGCAAACTCTGCGTCGAAAGCTGCCGCACTTTCCGGCCTGACCATATCTTAACGAGATTCACATCCGGGTTGATACCAATTAGCAAAAACCTCGGATTAGTTCCTAACAGGGAAAAAACAGCTTCGCTGTAGAGTGATTCCAAATCAAAGAGAAGTATGTCTGGCTTTGCATCATCGAGCACCTGGGCACCCGGCAGGGTAAGTCTAGCGTCCTCACTTGAAACTCTGAACAACCACTCAGACTGAACCCAATCGCTCCAGGGATACCGCCGAGAACACTATTTATTCCGCAGCTGCCAATTGTCTATGGCAACCAATATTCCGTTGTAGTAGTTAAGTCTTTCAATCAAAAAAGATGCGTTGCCCGTTTTTTCGATGGCAACAAGCGTCTCGCGCACCGAATATGCCCCCCTTTCGCCTCCGGGTTGTCTGTTTTTGACGTAAACCAGTTTACTCGGTGTAATCGAGATCAATTCGATATCCGATGTCGAGATGTCTGGCGCCAATGCCAATTTTTTGGAATCCAAATAAAAATGAAAGTTCTGCTGGTGCGACTCCTTCTTCTCCCTGGAATACAGAATCGTTTCCAAATCAAACCGTCTTCCTGAAGATGTTGAGACCATCTTGCCTTCAGACTCGACTGAATAAGTCTCGATTGCCTTGCGGATGTTATCCGGCGATCCTTGGCAGAGAAGCACCATTGCGTTTCCGGCCCACTTACCATCCAGACTTCCGAATAGTTCTTGGAGATCCCGGTACTCGCTTGCCATAAGCTCTCTTGGAATAACAGCCTCAAATTCACCCCTTCCCTGTTGAATACTATAAGATGGACTAAAACATTCAGAGGAGAGCAAAAGCGGTTGATTTTTCTTTGTCTCTCT
>JARRLH010000256.1:0-2568 GCA_037387205.1 Desulfofustis sp. | reverse complement strand
TAATTTCTTTTGCTTCTCCGGCTGGACTTGCTGGTCTTCTGTATTAATTTCTTCGGTCAGCGCTTCTATTGTTTTTTGATCGGCCTTGACGCGTTCTTGATCCGTGGCTTCATCGTATCGGTATTCGCCAGACATTATTTTAACATTTTCAGCTTTTGATGGGGGCGAATTGCTGTAATGTTTTACGCCATTTTCGTCAAGCCATTGATAAATTTCGGCATTCAGTTGCGGGCTACAAACCAAACCCGTCAAAGCCAAAGTTGCCGAAAACATAAAAATACACCAATGCGACATCCCGGGTATGCATATCTTTTTCATTTTTACCTCATTGCTCAAAACAAATAGCCACGCCACCATCAAGGGTGACCTAAGCAGAAACTTGATCACGTAAAGAAAAGAACAAAGAGTCTTCCGAAAATAAAAAACTGACGAGTTATAGAGGGCAGGGTCACCGTCATTCTGCCCTCTCTGCAATCTCGACCCAAAGCGCTTGGGATTCGTAACCTTTCAGTTCAGGGTATCGTCACTTTATAGGTGATGAACCAAGGGGCATCCCCCATTTCTTTCCGGTTCTCCGGCACCCAGTAACCCTTCGGTTCTGGTTTCAACCAGTAACCAGTGATATAAAATTCTGTTACAGCCGTTGAATCTTCACTTGGTTGCTGATTTTTGAACGTGTTTGCCGCCTCAACGCCGGTTTGAACCTTTGACTTGATCAAAATTTTTACTGACCCTTTAACGCCCAAGCCTATGGGGATATTCTTTTTATTATAACCGAATTTTAGATCAGCATAAAATCCGTTATCAACGGAATTATCCTGAGTAATCGACCACGTAAAGTCGTTGGTTGAATTGAGACTCCAATAGCCTTGGTACGTTATAGGATCATTGAAGACATCTTCATATCCATGCAGATCATCGGTCGGGTCGATATTATACGTGGCAAGCCTGGCCCAATCGTCCTCTCCCGTCCCATGAATCGGGAAAATAGATGGGTCTAAGTAGGGCGGCGGACCAGTGTACCAATCAGGTCCAGCCTCCGACTTGAACTCTCTCGGCACGATCTGTGCCCCTGTTACGTCCAATGATGGGGTGGTTATTCCAGTCGGGTGGTTATCAAGATCGAACCACTCCAATGTGTAGACGTTGAAAGCGGGGGCAAGATAGAAGGCAACTATTGTGCCGTCCACATTGCCCCAAAGAGTTTGTGTGTCAGTGCATTTGTATGTCGTACTGTTTTCGAATCCGCCAGAATAACCTGCGCTGGCGTCAAACACAACCTGGGTCTTATCCGTGGTTGATATGTAGGCTCCCGCCGAATACGACCCATAAATTCCTTCGGTCGTTGATTGCGAGAAGCTTATGGCGATCTTGGTGCCGCAGTTAAGACGGTCAGAGCACTCTGGATTTCCGTTCAGCACGAAGGGTGGCATATCGATCACGCCGATAACCGGCCAGTTTGGAAAGCTATCCTCGACCAGCTCAGTGCCATCGAGGCCCAGATCAACGTACTCAGGTTCCCCGACAGGCATCCAGTATCCCAAATAATCGCCGGCTATGAGATACCAACCCTTTTTGCCCATAACGGGATTATTCTCTACCAGCGCGTAGAAATTCGTATCCATTCGGTAACCGGTGGGAGAATTATCGTCATCAACCTTTTTGGAAAAAACCACGCCGTTTGCGGTCCATTTGGTCATCTGGGGGGATACACAGTTGATATCTTTTTCGTTTACGATATAACGATCTTGTTTATCGTAGACGCTAATCTTATCAAGGATGTACGAGCAAGTAGAGCAAGGCTCATTATGGTAGAGTACATACAGATACTTTTCTCCCTCGTCCACCAGGCTGGGGCCTTGAAGTGGATTATCAGCCCTCCATTTACTGCTTTGGTAGTTGTGGAGCCAGACGCCGTCTTTCAGCTCCGTAATAACTCCATTGTAAGCATCGGCCCAAGCCAAGTATGTGACGTAATCACCTTCATCTGCATCGATTTGGTTAAAAACGGCCGAGAGATAAGGAGCTATTTCAGGGGATGTCCGATTCAAAATGGTCTTGCTCTCCGCACTCCATTGGCCGGTTTTAAGGTCGTAAGTCTTCATTAATATCTCATATGCACTCGGAGTCCAGTAGATCTCGATGCAGTTTTTCGTGAAATTCCAAACCGCTGCAAACCGGCCGCTTGAAGAGGCCATGGTGGCATCTGGAATTCTATTATGCGTCCATGCCTTGTCCGGATCCACTGCGCCGGCATCGTAAGTATCATAATAAAGGCCTTTGTTGGTGCCTGTGTAAAAGACATAAAGAGTGTTATAGGCAACGATTGGGGTGAGTTGAGCATAGGTTTCTTCCGAGCCGCCGACGGCGAGAGTATGCACACTACTAAAATTAGACCCATCAAATCTCACGTAATTAATTTTATTGCCGTCGGAGTCAGGCTCGGGCCAAAAAATCCAGAGCTTGTTATTGTAGGACACGGCGGCTGCGTTGTCATTGGAATTGTGGTGCCAAGTATCCCCCACAACAGGTGAGAAAAACTACGGCGGCTCTGCAAAGGTTCCCCAA
>JARRLH010000255.1:0-5964 GCA_037387205.1 Desulfofustis sp. | reverse complement strand
GACACGGCAGTTGTCTCGACGGCGACAGGATTTTCTTCTCCAGGACCCGTCTCGGGACACCCGGCAACATTCCAGCGACACGCTGACATGCGGTGCGATGCCGGTCTATTGCAAATTTCTCCATTTTTGATTATTATGCGACATAATAGGAATGTAATGGATTTGCCAGTTGTGGAACTTCCCCGTTATGCCACCGTTGTTCCTCTGAGTTTCTCCTGCACTGTAGGGCGCCACAATGAGAGCAAAACTGCCAGTCATAGTTTCCGTGCCCCACGGAGGCGAAATAATTGCCCCCGAGATGTCCAATCAGACCCTGCTGTCTCGCAGCGACATCTTCAGTGACGGTGATCCGTTAACCAGGCAGATCTATGATTTCAGATATGATGTGGCCCACTATTTCGAAACCACCATCGCCCGCGCAACGATCGATCTCAACCGGTCACCGGATGATCTTCCCCCGGTAAACCAGGACGGAGTGATCAAAAGTCACACCGTCACCGGGAAGGGAATCTACAGAAAAAACCGGATTCCCAACAACGACACGCTCCGTCTGCTCTTAAAGAAATATTACAAACCCTACCACGACGGTCTGGAGCGCAGGAGCAGGGAATCCCACTTGCTCTGCGGCCTGGACTGCCACACAATGCTGGACAGGGCGCCGACCATCAGCCCCCTTCCGGAAAAGCGGCGGCCATTTATCTGTTTGAGCAATCGGGGAGATCGGCAGGGCAACAAGGTCAAGGGACGGCGGCTGACCTGTCCGCCCCAGATGATACGCTTATTGAGTCGATTTCTGCAAGAACAGTTCCCGGAAGAGGCCCACAGCATTGTGCTCAACAGCCCTTTCCTGGGAGGCTATATCGTAAGGCAACACAGCAAAAACCTCCCCTGGATCCAGATAGAAGTGAATCGTCGAAGCTATCTCTCTCCGGAGTGGTATGATCCTGACAATCTTGAAGTCTGCCATCACAGAATTGCCCACCTGCGCAGAAATCTCTTTGCCGCAATCAGAGATTTTGCCGAGTTCTATTACCAGCACACAGATATTGGCCATCAGGTAGCCTAGTCAACTCAACGGGCCCACCGCTTCTGGAAAGCACAAACCACAGCTAGGGCTTTCTTCACCGGAAAGCGTGGCAAAATTGATTTATAAGTGCATTCCATCGCCACGCCGAATCTCACTTCAGCTTTACCATCGTCATTTTTTCCGGTCTCGAGAATGATGATGCACCTCGGATATACCAGAAACTGCTCAAAATATATGTTGGGGACACATATCGATATGTTCTCTATTAAGTCCTCGACTGTTTCCGCTTTTGATGTGGCGACGGCACGCAGTTCTCTCAATGGATGGTAAATGTTGATCTCGTCTTTCAGTCCGATCCTGTTGAAAAACACCTGCGCGTGATGGGTGATGAGATCCTTTGCAGAGTATTCACGAGCGTACAGTGGCTGGCTTTCATAATCAGTCGATCCCTTCCCGCTCTGAAAAATCTGAAGTTCAGCAGTTTGAATAAAAAAGACCAACAACAGGAGAGGAATTAAGACAAGAATGAGGAGCACTTTCTGAAGCATACCGTTCATAGCAATTCCTCCCAAAGGAATTGAATACATCTGATCACTGCCCGGTATACTTAAAGAATAACCACCAAATCAGAGCGATAAACGGAACGATGTGGTGATCACGTAATTCCGCTGACGAGGTTCTGCACCTCTAGAGAGGTTAGTCGACAGAGGGGAAATTATCACTGCAATTGGGCCTTGCCGGCGTCCCAGGCGGCTGACAGGAAAGCAAAACCTCTATGTGCACTGGCACCATTCGCGGGTGGTATGCCGGGCCCCCTTGAGTCATCCGGTCGAGGGGAAGACCCACGGTTCCGGACTAGCGTGCTCTGCAGTCTCTAAGCACTTCGAGTACATAATCGATGTCGGCCGGCTGGTGATCGGCATTGACCTGGAAACGGATCTCCTCGTCGCCCTTGGGGACCACGGGAAAATTCAACCCCGTGGCCAGCACTCCGCGCTCGGTGAGGAAGCGGACCAGATCCGCCGTTCTGGCAGTATCACGGACCATGAGCGGCACCACGGGATGATCGCCCGGTATGGTCTCATACCCATGTTTTTCAAGGCCCGCCTGGAACCGTGTGGTCATCGCCCGCAGGTGCTCCAGAATTTTCAAGCCCCTGGGGCTGTCCACCAGCTTCAGGGCTGCGCTGGCCGCCTTTGCCTCGGCCACGGTGATCGGGTTTGAGTAGATATACATGGGCGCGGTCTGACGCAGGTAGTCGACAATTTCCGGCGAGGTGACCACGTAGCCGCCATTGACGCCGAAGGCCTTGCCCAGGGTGCCGATGAGCACATCAACCTGGACCCCGCAGTATTCCTCCGTACCTCGCCCCGTCTGACCAAAACCGCCGACGCCGTGGGAGTCGTCCATGACGGTGAGCAGTCCTTCCTCGAACCGGTCCTTATACTTCGCACAGATCGCTGTGAACTCCTGCAGGGGCGCGTGGTCGCCGCGCATGCTGAAGATGCCGTCGGTAACGACCAGGGCCCGTTTGGCCTTTCCTGCCCATTCATCCAGTTTGATTTCCAGGTCGGCCATGTCATTGTGCCTGTAGATGGCTTTACCCTGGGGACGCGACAGGCGCATGGCCTGGATGATGCAGTTGTGGTTCAGCTCATCGCTGATGTAGACGGTGTCTCCGGTGGCCAGGGGCATGAGCACCCCGAGGCTGGTTACGTAGGCCGAGGAGAAAAGCAGACCCGCCCCTTTGCCGTGGAAACGGGCCAGTTGGGCCTCCAGATCGGTATGCGCCGCATAGGTACCGCTGATGAAGCGAACCGCACCCGGTCCCGTACCGAATTCCCTTGCCGCTGCCTCTTCGGCTGCGATTACTTCCGGCGCCATGGAAATGCCCAGGTAGGAATTGGAATTCATCCTGATGAATTCCCTGTCGCCATACCCCTCAATAAAGTAGCGCGGGCCGTTTTCTGCGCTGGCCGGTTTGATCCCGGTGACCACCATCTCCTGGGCCTTGGCGGTCCCCCTGGCCTTGAGCTCATCGACCGCACCTTTGAGGACCGCATTCAATCTGTCTAGGGACATCTCTTGCTCCTGGGGTTCAGTTTTTTTGCGAGCGCCGCAAGCATAGCGCCGGTCATCGCCTCCAGGTCATAGTCAGGCTCCCAGTCCCATTGTTCCCGGGCGGCGGAATCATCCATGCTGTTGGGCCAGGAGGCGGCGATTTTGGCCTTCACCGGATCCACGTCGTAGTCCATGGTGAACTCGGGAATGTGGGTGCGGATGGAGGCGGCGAGGAGTTCCGGGTCGAAGTTCATGGCGGTGACGTTGAAGGCATTGCGGTGCACCAGGCGGGCCGGGTCGGCTTCCATGAGAGTGACGGCGGCCTTGATGGCGTCGGGCATGTACATCATATCCAGAAAGGTGCCGGCTGGCAGATTGCAGGTGTAGCGCTTATGCCTGATGGCCTCGTAATAGATCTCGACCGCGTAATCGGTGGTGCCTCCGCCGGGAAGAGTCGCGTGGGAGATAATGCCGGGAAAGCGCACTCCGCGGGTATCGAGAGCGAAGCGCGTGTGGTAGTAATCACACAGCAGTTCGCCGGCGACCTTGGTGACCCCGTACATGGTCGAAGGCCTCTGGATGGTAACTTGGGGGGTGTTGTCCAGCGGTGTGGAAGCGCCGAAAGCGCCAATCGAGCTGGGCACGAAGAGGGCGCACCGGTGCTCGCGGGCTACTTCGAGGACGTTATAGAGACCGCTGATGTTGACCCTCCAGGCCAGTCCAGGATCGGCCTCGGCAACCGCGGAGAGGATGGCCGCCAGATGATAGATGGTGTCGATCCTGTACTTCTTCACCACCCGCGCCAGTGGTGCCGCGTCAAGGCAGTCGAGCCATTCAAAGGGCCCGGAGTGCAGCAGTTTTTCAGCGGGCTTCGTCTTTCTGCCGGCGGCAACCACGTGCCTGGAGCCGTAGCGCTCGCGCAGCGCCATGGTAAGTTCCGAACCAATCTGCCCCGCGGCCCCGATGACAAGAATGTTTTTCATATGCGCCCCCATGCTAATGGAAGGACACTGCTGATCTTTCTCTCTCTATTATTTCATCTTTTGAAAAAATTTCCGAAATTTCTTTGCCCCGGCAGCGCACATTACCATAGCGGATTCGTATCCTCGCAGATGTCCTGCATCTTCCGATAAGAAATTGATAATCCGCCAGAAATGAATAATTTATCGGTAGTAGCGAACCACAGTTTTGCCGGGGATCGAGTTGACCAGCCTGCGCTTTTGGTTGTTCTCTTCTCACCGCCCTCTCCTGGTCTGGTGCGTTACCCTCACCTTGTTTGAAAATCGGCTATAGCAGAGGTCGACCGGAGGAAGAGGGGGTTCACAAAATTCCCGCAACGCAGCGGCCCGTCTCCCTGGTGGCCGCGGGGTAAGGGCAATGACGAGCTGAGCCGGCAAGCAGGCAAACAGAAGACAGTCCAGCACAGGAGTGACGATGAAACACCAGCGCTATATAGAGCTTGAGGAGACATTTGGAGCCCACAACTACAAGCCTCTCAATGTGGTTCTGCATCGCGGCGAGAGGGTCTGGGTCTGGGATGTGAACGGCAACAAATATATGGACTGTCTGTCGTCCTATTCGGCGGTGAACCAGGGACACTGTCACCCGAAAATCATCCAGGCGCTGAACGACCAGTCGCAATTGCTGACCCTTACCTCCCGGGCCTTCCGCAATGATCAGCTGGGGCCGCTGTACGAGGAACTGTGCACGCTGACCAACTCTCACAAGGTGCTGCCCATGAACAGCGGGGCCGAGGCCGTGGAGACGGCCATCAAGGTGGTGCGCAAATGGGGGTACCAGATCAAGGGAGTTGCCGAAGATCGGGCGGAGATCATCGTCTGCCGCAACAACTTTCACGGCCGCACTATCACCATCGTGGGGTTCAGCACGGACGGCAGTTCACGGGCCGGTTTCGGCCCCTTCACGCCGGGTTTCAAGATCGTGCCGTTCGGCGATGCGGGGGCCCTGGAAGCGGCCATCACGGAAAACACCGTCGGCTTTCTGGTGGAGCCCATCCAGGGGGAGGCCGGCGTGATAATTCCTCCCCCGGGCTACCTGAAAGAGGTCAGATCGATCTGCACCAAGTATAACGTTGCCCTGATCCTGGATGAGATCCAGACCGGTCTGGGGCGAACGGGCAAGATGCTGGCAGAAGAGCATGAAAAGATCGAGGCCGACCTGACGCTCGTCGGCAAAGCCCTGGCCGGCGGCTGCTACCCTATCTCAGCGGTGTTGTCGAACACCGAAGTGATGAGTGTGCTGCAGCCCGGCGAACACGGCAGCACCTTCGGCGGCAATCCCCTGGCCTGCGCGGTGGCCCGCACCGCCCTGAAGGTCCTGCTCGATGAGCAGATGATTGACAACGCGGCGCTGATGGGCAGATACTTTCTGCGCGGCCTGAAGAAACTCGACTTCCCTCTGATCAGTGAGGTGCGCGGCAGGGGGCTGCTCATCGGAGTGGAACTTCTGCCCGAAGCCGGCCCCGCCCGCACCTATTGTGAAGCGTTGATGGAGGCAGGCATACTGTGCAAGGAAACCCATGACCACATCATCCGTTTTGCTCCGCCCCTGGTCATTACCAAGGAAGAAATAGACTGGGCCCTGGAGAGAATCGAATCAGCCTTTATGAACGCAGGCTAAGGCCACGAACAGTGCTCAGGAGATTATCAGCTCCAGGGCCGCCTCCACCTGGCAACGGCGATGCACAGACAACGAAACCTCCACCTGGGTTGAACAACGCATAATGGTAGAAAACGTTATCATCATGGGCGCCGCGGGCCGCGACTTCCACAACTTTAATGTCTATTTCAGGGATAACGAGCGCTACCGGGTCGTCTTCTTCACCGCTACCATGATCCCTGATATCGATGACCGCC
>JARRLH010000254.1:0-4837 GCA_037387205.1 Desulfofustis sp. | reverse complement strand
CATATTCTCGAGAAAATTGACAGTCCCAGGGATATTCGCCTCCTGCACAAATCCGATCTGGATCTGCTGGCTGAGGAGATTCGTGATTTTCTGATAGGCTCGGTGGCCGACACCGGCGGCCATCTGGGTCCCAGCCTTGGGGTTGTGGAGCTTACCCTGGCGCTGCATTACGTGTTCAACACCCCGGTCGATAAATTAATCTGGGATGTGGGCCACCAAAGCTATGCCCACAAACTGATTACCGGTCGCCGGGACAGATTCCACACCCTGCGCCAATACCAGGGGATCAGCGGTTTTCCCAAAGTGAGCGAGAGTGAGTACGATGCCTTCGAAACGGGGCATTCATCCACTTCGATTTCAGCGGCTCTGGGGATGGCCTTGGCCAAAGATCTCAGAGATGACCCCGCCAAGACCATTGCCGTGATTGGCGATGGTTCAATGACCGCCGGAATGGCCTTTGAGGCCCTCAACCAGGCCGGCGACATCAACAAAGATCTTATCGTCGTCCTCAATGACAACGAGATGTCCATATCGCCGAACGTCGGCGCTTTGAGCAGTTTTCTGAGTCGTAAACTGACCGGCCGGACGATGCGCCGTCTCAAGGACCATCTGGTGGAGCGGCTGGGTCAGCTCTCCAATGTCGGCGAAAATATCCTCACCGTTCTGAAAAAAAGTGAAGACAGTTTCAAGAGTTTTTTCACTCCGGGGATGCTTTTCGAAGCCCTGAAATTTGATTACGTGGGCCCTCTCAACGGCCATAATCTTGAAGAACTCATCGAAACCTTTGAAACGGTAAGGGATACTCAGCAGGGCCCCGTCTTGATCCATGTCCTCACCACCAAAGGCAAAGGCTATGCACCGGCCGAGAAGGACCCCGGCCTGTTCCACGGGATTGGACCCTTCGAATCGGAAACCGGCAAATCAAAAGGAAGCGGTGGATCGGTATCCTACACCAAGGTGTTTGGTGACACGCTCACGGAAATCGCTAAAACCGACGATTCCATAGTTGCCATTTCAGCCGCCATGGTGGCCGGAACCGGATTAAGCGACTTTGCGCACACCTACCCGGAGCGGTTCTTCGACGTCGGCATCGCCGAGCAGCATGCGGTCACCTTCGCCGCTGGACTGGCCAGTGAAGGGTTGCATCCGGTGGTGGCGATCTACTCGACCTTTTTCCAACGGGCCTACGATCAGATCATTCATGACGTCTGTATACCCAATCTGCCGGTAACCCTGGCAATTGACCGGGCTGGCGTCGTCGGTGCCGATGGACCGACGCACCACGGTGTATTCGATCTGAGCTTTCTGAGAATCATCCCCAATCTGATAATGATGGCTCCCAAAGACGAGGAGGAGCTCAGGCACATGCTCTACACCTCCATCAATCATGGAGGGCCTTCTGCCTTGCGTTACCCAAGGGGCTGCGGAGAAAATGTCGAGCTCGGATCGGAGCTGGTGAACCTGCCCATAGGGCGGGGTGAATTGCTGCGCGATGGAGCAGATATTCTTCTATTGCCCATCGGCAACCGGGTGCATCCAGCCCTGCGCGCGGCCCGGGGACTAGAAAAACTGGGAATCGATGCGGCGGTCATCAACCCCCGTTTTATCAAACCTCTGGACATGGAACTGATCTGCGACCTGGCGGCATCTGCCGGCAGAGTCATCACCATTGAGGACAACGTCAGGCAGGGCGGGTTTGGCACCAGTGTGCTGGAATTATTCAGTCGCTGCGGACTTTCGGTGAAGACCAGCCTGCTCGCTCACCCGGACCGCTTTATCGAACAAGGTCCCCAGAAGACCCTGTGGCGCAACAGCTCGATCAATTCGGTGGCCATCACCGAGGCGGCGCTGCAGCTCATGAACCGCTGAGCAGCCCACTTCCACCGCACTAATCCCACTCGTTGATGCTCACGCTGCGCTCTCAGCTATAGAGCGTAATACTTCTTGTACCACTCGACGAAGCGGCCGATGCCATACTCCAGGCTGGTGTTGGGTCGATAGTCCAGATCAGTCACCAGATCGTCGACATCGGCATAGGTTGCCGGCACATCCCCGGGCTGCATGTCCACCATTATCTTTTCTGCCCTGATCCCAAGGCAGTCCTCCAGTACCTCGATGTAGCGCAGCAGTTTCTCCTTGTTGTTGTTGCCTATATTGTATACCCGGTAGGGGCAGTAAGAAGTGGCTGGGTCGGGAGTGTCTCCGGACCATTTCGAATCGCCCTCCGGGACTTTGAACACAACCCTGCACACACCTTCAACTATATCGTCGATATAGGTGAAATCTCGTTCCATTCTGCCATGATTAAAGACCTTTATCGGTTCGCCTGCGAGCATCGCTTTGGTGAACAGGAACAAGGCCATATCGGGCCTGCCCCAGGGCCCGTAAACGGTGAAAAATCTCAGTCCGGTGGTCGGCAGACCGTAGAGATGACTGTAAGTATGGGCCATTAATTCATTGGCCTTTTTCGAGGCTGCGTAAAGCGATACCGGATGATCGACGTTATCATGAACGGAAAAGGGCATCTTGGTGTTGGCCCCATACACGGAACTGGAGGAGGCATAGACCAGATGCTTCACGCCGCTGTGGCGGCAGCCTTCCAGAACGTTGACGAATCCCACCAGATTGGTATCCACGTAAGAATGGGGGTTGATGAGTGAATACCTCACTCCGGCCTGGGCTGCGAGGTTCACCACCGCATCGAATGAATAGTTTCGAAACAGCGCCTCCATGTCTGCGCGGCTGCTCAGATCCATATTTTCATGGATAAAATTGTCGCCTGCCGCAAGGGCTGCCAAGCGATCGATCTTGAGCTGCGGATCGTAGTAGTCGTTAAGATTGTCCAGCCCGACGACCGTGATCCCCTGGGCGGTGAGACGCTGGCTCAGGTGCGCGCCGATGAACCCGGCGGCACCGGTGACAAGAATAGTTTTCATAGTCGATCCCGGTATGGAATGAATAGACGTCCCCCAGATCTCAGCAGATCAGCGGAACAGCTCACTGCAATACGAGAGTGCAATCAATCGTCGAAATCGCCTTCCGGTCCCTTGTCAACGTCCAGCGTCTGAGCCCGCGCCCTGATTTTCTCTCTGGTCCAAGCGGACGGATCTTCGATGCGGGAGGCCTCGGCGCCGATATCATGCGAACCGGCCTGGACCAGCAGTTCCATGGCGAGCGGGGCGGTATCCGAGGCGTTGAAGACATTGACCAGCATCTGATAAACGAACTCTTCCACCCTCTTGATCATCCGTTCACGAACTTCACGAGGTTGCCCCATCAGCCAATTATCGACCGGCAGGTTGAGATTTTTGTAATTACCGCCGCTCCAGCCTTTCTCGCTGGCCAGCGACACCATCCTCTGCCAGGTTTCTTCGCTGACGCCCTCACCTTCGACCTTGTTGAAATTACCTTCGCGGTCGGTGAGAGCGTTGCCATAGTCATTGACCTCAACTCCCCAGGAAACCATCTGCAGGGCAGTGGCCACATTGGCTTTGGTGGTATTGGTTCCGGAGGCGATCTGGCGGAGCTTGTCGGAACTGTTGCCTGAAGTGCCATGCTGGGCACCGGAAACCTTATAGGGAGCCAGGTGTTCGTGGATTCGGCCGGTCAGTTCCACCTGTATCCCCTCTCCGCTTGCCTCTATGCCGTGGGCTGAACCGTTATTGAGGGCAATCCAGTCGGGAAAGATGTCATGCGCGTTAAGTCCGGCAATCAGGAACCCCGCATCATCGACGGTGGACAGCCCCTGGTTGCCTTTGATTTCTCCAACTTCGGTCTCCAGCCCGGCCCAGTCGGGAATATACTGGTTGAGTTCTATATTGGCCAGCAGATTGAGATCATCGGCCATATGCGAGGCATCGACGGCGATGGAGGTTATTCCGGCATCGAACAGCGTCGGTATCTCTATTTTGGCGGCCGCCACATCCGACTCCGACTTCAGTCCGTAGTGATCGGCATGAACAGCGACCGGAATGGTGATCCCCAGCGAGTTGCAGGCTGAATCCACCAGTCTGGCGATATTCCAGAAATTGACAGGACAGTAATTTGATTCTGATTTGGCGATTTCCACTATCAGTGCCGCATTGGCACGCTGGGCTGCGAGCAAGGCACCCTGGATGACAAAATAATTCCTGCCGTTGGCCGCCATGGTCATGGCCTTCCCTTTCCTGGCAAGTGCCCTGTTGACCACTTTGCCGCTCACCAGCAGCGCTCTCGAGTTGGGAAACAATTTCCTCACCGTCGGCGGTCTGCCGACCTCCAGTGCCTTTGCAAACAGTGTCGCTGAGCCCATTATTGTCTTCCTCCCTTATTTTCTAGAAAGCGAACACCTACGCTGCTTTGCACCATTGTTCTGTGAGGGGCGCAGGATGGTGCCGCAGATTGGTTGAAGGTACTGGTTAAAGTTACGTGCAGACAGTTGCTCATTAATAATGCAGATTGAGGAAAAATCCAGTTCCCGCCCTTGATTCAGACCTTCTCTACAAAGCCGGTAAACGGTTTTCTGCCGAACAGCCAGACAGCCAGCACACTGAGCTCATAGAGTACCAGCAGCGGTATGCCCATCATCATCTGATTGACAATGTCGGGTGTTGGTGTGAGCACTGCGGCAATGATAAAATTGACCAGAATGGCATATTTTCTGTGTCTGTTGAGAAAGGCAACCGAGACCAGGCCCGCCTTGGCCAGAAAGACCATCATGACCGGCATCTCGAAAATGATGCCAAAGGCGATGAGAAGACGCAGTGCCAGTGAGAAATACTCGCTTACCGCCGGCAGGGAGGTGAGAAATTCATTATTGTACCCGACCAGAAATTTGAAGGCCGGCGGAAAGACGATG
>JARRLH010000253.1:0-4846 GCA_037387205.1 Desulfofustis sp. | reverse complement strand
GCAAAGTCACCGGTATTCCGGTAAGACCACATCTGTTGCAGAGGCAGGCCGAACACGGTCGAGCGCCCTACGGTCTTCGACATCATCTGGGCCCACATTGGTTTGGGACGGGTGGTGCGGCCGCTGCCTGAGCAACTTGCCATTGTCGAACGGATCTGCTCCTCACCCTCCATGAGCCATGTCTACATGGACATATCCTGGGATGAGGTAGCCAAGTATGCCACCGTCACTCCTGAAGCAGTCGAGAGTGCGGCAAAGATCCTCAACAAGTACCCGGATCGTTTTCTTTTTGGGACGGATGTCGTTGCCCCCCAGTCTCTGGATAACGTGACAGCTGTCTACCATCTCTGGGATCCTGTCTGGGCACTGCTGAGTCCTGAAGCAAAAGAGATGATCACCAAAGGGAATTATGAGCGCATATTTGACCAGGCCCGTAAAGATGTCCGGGTCTGGGAGGAAGCCCACAAAGATGAACCGTTGCGGCCAACGAAATGGTCCCCGGCCTCGGGCTACGTATTGCCTGAAAATTAGTCCAACGGAGATAGAGATCGGGTAGAGGAGTTGGCTAGAAACATTGATCAAAGTGTGACGAGTGGTCACTTCTCATTCTAATATAAGCAACTTCATCCTCACAAAAAAAGGTCCCCGCGCATTGGATTGGCGCAGGGGCCTGTGAAACTCACCGAAAGGAGTGAAGCATGAAGAAAAGATCTTTGATCTACCTGGTTTCAATGCTTGCGGGATTGGTGATGGCAGCCCTCTTGCCAGCGAGCATTGCCTTCGCCAAGGAGTCGCCGCCTTCACTGGAAGAAATGTGGCGCATCATCAAACAACAGCAGGCTGAAATCGATGAATTGAAGGCCCAGAATGCCCTGCTCAAGGAAAAGATCGATCAGGTGCCAGCACAGGGCGCCCCCGCGGAGGTGGCTGCGACACCCCCTCCAGCATCGGCTTCCAAGGCCGAAGATAAGTCGGGGACGGTCATGGACATTTACGGTCATGTCATGACCGATATGGGGTATCAGGTCAACCAGAATGACCCCGACTGGTTTGACGTCGTACGGCCAACCAAGCTGCCGTCCTTTGAAAATGAGTTTGGCGACGACGGCAACTTTTTCTCCAGTGTCCGCCAGACCAGGTTCGGGGTAAAAACCGCCACCCCGACCAGCTACGGCGACCTGAAAACCATATTCGAGTTCGAGTTGTTCGGGGTGGGAGATGACGCCGGTCAAACCACCTTTCGTCTGCGTCACGCCTGGGGAGAGCTGGGGCAGTTCGGTGCCGGTCAGTACTGGAGTACCTTCATGGATATCGATGTGTTCCCCAATTCCATCGAATACTGGGGCCCCAACGGCATGGTCTTTTACCGCAACGTCCAGGCCCGCTGGACCCCCTGGTCGGTTGGCGACTCCCGGTTCGCCGTCTCGCTGGAACGTCCCGGAGCCAGCGGCGATGGCGGCAAGTACGCCGACGCACCCGAACTGGAGGGGGTGGGCGGTGATTTCGAACTGCCGGATCTTGCCGCCCATTTCCGCTATGCCCAGGATTGGGGCCATGTCCAGCTGGCGGGAATTCTCCGGCAGATCCAATGGACCGACCCCAATAACGACGGGTTTGATTTCAGCGGCGACGAGCTCGGCTGGGGATTCAACCTCAGCAGCAACTACAGGATCGGGCCTCACGTGCTGCGCGGCTCGCTGGTCTACGGTGAGGGCATCCAGAACTACATGAACGACGCCAGTGTCGATATCGGCGTGGTTGAACAGGGGGGGCTGCCCATCGGCGTGGAGCCGATCCCCATTTTCGGTCTGGTTGCCTTTCTCGATCTGAACTGGAGCGAGAAATGGACCAGCACGATCGGTTATTCGCTGCAGGATAATGATCTGACCAACGGTCAGTCCGGCAACTCGTTCAAGAAGGGGCAGTACGCCTTGACCAACCTGCTCTGGCACCCCACGCCCAACTTTTTTGTCGGTCCGGAACTCCAGTGGGCCAAACGTGATAACTTCCTCGATGGCTTCTCCTCCGATGATTTTCGCATCCAGGTATCGGCCAAGTGGAGTTACAGCAAAACATTCGGGCTCTCAAAATAGGGTCCGAGAAGATCCATGAAAAGGAGATAAACCCATGAACGACTCACCCAAACACACTATTGTCGCAGCAACTCTTCTGGCCTGGGTAATGCTCGTGGTTTCGCCTTTATCCGCCTTTGCGTCAATGCCTACAGACGCCGAGCTACAGAGCGCAGTGGACAAGGCCTATGAAGCATTCAAAGATGTCACAGAGGGCGCCAACGCAGACTATATACCAATCCTGGCAACCGTCCCGAGTGAATTGTTCGGCGTCGTGATCACCACTAAGGATGGCAAAATCTTCAGTGCAGGGGATATTGACTATCGTTTTTCCATCCAATCCGTATCAAAACCATTCACTGCCGCACTTATCATGGCCCAGCAGGGGGCGGATGCATTAGGGGAGAAGATCGTGGTCGAACCGACCGGTATGCCGTTCAACTCCAAGATTGCGCTTGAAATTTATGAGCAGCGATCTGTGAACCCGATGGTCAATGCCGGGGCAATTGCCGCGGTAAGCCTGGTGCAGGCAGATTCAGAGGAGCAGCGCTGGAATCTGGTGAACGAGAACATAGAAGGATTCGCCGGTGAGAAGCTCTCGGTTCTGGAGGAGGTGTATACTTCCGAATACGAGACGGCCTGGAGCAACCGTGCGATTGCTAATCTGCTGTTCAACTATGAGCGTTTGTACGCCGAGCCAGAAGAATCTCTGAGAGTATATACCAGACAGTGCTCGATTGGCGTAAATACCAAGAATCTCGCCGTAATGGGAGCGACGCTGGCAAACGGCGGAGTCAACCCGGTCACCGGCATGCGCATGCTGCCCGCTGAGCATATTCCGGAACTGCTGGCCATCATGGCCTCAGCCGGCTTTTATGACGAGTCGGGCGAATGGATGTTCAACGCGGGCCTGCCGTCCAAGACTGGAGTTGGAGGGGGGAGCGTCTCCGTCGTGCCAGGACCGTTCGCCATTGCCGCGTTTTCCCCGCGGCTCAATAAAGCCGGCAACAGCATCCGTGCCATGCGTGCAATACGGCAAATCGCCGGCGATCTGGGCGTTGGTCTGTACGGACCTAATCCTGAAAACTAGTCCGATTCGAATTTGAGGCGAAACAAGAAAACAAACAGTTCCTGACCTTGCATACACAAAAACGGTTCCAGCCCTTATTGAGTGCTGGGACCGATTTTTACCTTCCAGATTATTGGCTCAAAACTGAATGACTTAGATTGGCCATGCTAATCTCGTTGTCGGATTATAGATTGTCGGTTTTATCTTATTCCTGAGCACCCTCGCGCGCCGTTTTTTCTAAAAATCTAACCTTGTCGGATGAACCCTCTCGTAAGGCGCATTTGCTTCGATTCGCATATGCTCAAGAAGGACCTTAGGATTAAATTAATGATGACAGACCTAAGATTTTCAAAGGATAAGCTTTGATGCTTTATTTCTGTAACGTCCGGTATTTTGAAGGAGTGAGTCCACTCATCCGCTGAAAGGCTCTTATGAAATTGCTGGTGGTGGAGTAGCCCAGCTCCCGGGCTATCTCGTTGACGCTGAGGTCTGAATTTTCGAGCAGTTCGGCGGCCAGTTTGAAAACAACCCGGTTTACCAGCAGGCGATAATTGGTACCCTCTTTGGCAAGTGCCCTGTAGAGGGTGACACGGCTCATGCCAATCACGTCTGTGAACAGATCGATGGAAGCTGGATAGCGGCTTTTGTAGAGGCTAGCAATAACCGCCTCCAGTTTGGCGCTTACGGTGGCAGGTGGATCTTCTGTGGCCTCGAGGCCTCGAGCGTGCGGCCGGGTTCTATCTATTCTTTCGGCCAGCAGCGCTGTTGGAAAGGCCAGGCCGGTCATTTCCTGCAAAAATTCGATCCTGGTATCATCTGATCCCAGAAATCTCTCTATTTTCATCAGCGGCTTCGTATAGAAGTGAACCAGTGGCGGCTGCCAGTCCGGTCCCGCAACTGCGCGTACCAGGGCCCGTAGGACCAGTATCGTGCTATGGTCAGGGACATAATCAGTGCGCTCGAGACCATCGGTAAGGCACCAAATCCAGCTTATCTCCGGCCCTTCTTCCAGCCAGAGATGGTTGCCCTCGACCACCGAGGCCAGCAGACTGGAAAAAATCTGCAGCCCCTCTTTGAAAGTCGCAGCCTGCAGGGTCGCCTGCCCCAGCATACCCAGATCGTCTATAGAGTAGGAATCTCCATCGAGAAGACCAAAGCCCGCCAGTCCTTCCTGCTCGGCCACATCCCGGAAGAACCCATAGGCCTGCCGCTTGAATATCTTTTCTCGCTCGGAGCTGATCAGCTCGAGCGGGATGTGGTGCTGCTTCAGGTAGCGCTGCGCAGGAATCCCCCGTTTGACCAGACAATTTACGAACGGCTGCAGCGCACCGGGACTGAAGGTTTCAAGTCTGTTCATGGTCGGTTGGTGCCGATCAGGAAGATAATTAGCCCTCTTTCGATGAAACGAAATGATTATTGCCCAATTTCAAAGTGAATTTACTATAAACATCATAGACAGGTTGAACACCTGGACCTCATTTACTACCCAAGGAGTTCCTGCCGAACGCCATTTATCCAGGCGAGACGAGTGGCTAAGAACAAGTTTTACCTATTCTTAATCCAATCACGCAAATCGCTTATCCAGCAAACGAGCTCAATCAAACTAAAAGATGGAGTTAAAAATGATAAAGCACCCTCTATTCGGGATACCAATTATGCTTGCCATAATGGCTCTGGTAATCCCTCTCGCATTTGCAGATCAACA
>JARRLH010000252.1:0-4863 GCA_037387205.1 Desulfofustis sp. | reverse complement strand
CGTGGTTGGCAATCTCGATGTCGCTGGCGCGGCTCTTGCCTCGATCGAGGCCAGCTTCTGTTCCGGCCTGCAGCAGACCTATGCAGTTATCGGCAGCGCCGGGGTCATCGAGGTGCCGCATGATGGGTTTATCCCCTGGGACAATGAGGCGCACATTTTTCATCGGGTCGGCGACAGCGATACGGCTGAACCGATTGTCATTCCGGGTGCCGACCAGTATCGGCTCATGGTTGAACATTTCGGTGACCGGGCAGCTGATGGAGGGGCGCCGCTTATTACCCTTGAAGATTCCATTAGGACCTTGGCCGTATTGGACGCGCTGGCTGAATCGGCGCGCAGCGGTACCTCGGTCGAAGTAAAAGAGCCGCCGGGGTACTGGCATGGAGAGGAGTAGGGTGGGGCTTCGATGACGATTGAAAGGCTTGATTTCTCCACCCTTGAAACCCTCTGGCAGCAATACGGACGTATCTGGAAGTGGGACAATCCGTTTATTACGCCGCCGTGGCTAAAGGCCTGGCATCGAGTGTTCGGAGACGGCAAAGAAGCGCTGCTTACTCTGGTGAGCAGCGGTGGGAGTCCTATTGGCATCGCCCCGTTAATGGTGGAGGGCGCCACCGCTCGAATTATCGGCTCGGCCGATCTCTGTGATACCGGCGATGTGGCTGTCGCCCCAGATGAGGAGCAACGATTTTTTACCGGCTTGTTTGATTTTCTCGAATCACGGCAGATCACCAGGCTGGTGCTGGAGCCGGTGCGTCCCGACTCGGTTGTCTATTCGTTAGCCCGCTCCGCAGAGATAACGGAACGATGGCGTTGCAGCATAACTCCGTTGAGCCGATCGCTGGAGATGGAGTTGCCCGGCAGTTGGCAGGAGTACCTCGACCGTCTCAGTGCGAAACAGCGGCATGAAGTACGGCGCAAACTGCGGCGCCTTCATGAGTCCGGAGATATAGTCATAGGCGACCTTGGCGGCGCGGCCGAAATTGACGCCGCAATGAACCAGTTCGTCCAGCTGTTCAGGCTGAGCCGCAAAGACAAGGCTGCCTTCATGACTGAAGAACGGGAGCGTTTCTTTCGTCTACTTGCTGCCGAACTCGCAGCCGCCGGCATGCTCAGGCTGCAGGGTATGAGCATTGGCGAATCCCCGGCCGCAATGGTCTTCTGTATCGAGCATGCAAAGAATCTTTATCTCTACAACAACAGCTACAACCCAAGATTTCGCACAATCTCAATCGGTCTCATGAGTAAAGTGCTGAGCATTCGAGCCGCCATCGAAGCGAATCTGGCAAATTATGATTTTCTTGGCGGCACCGAGCGCTATAAATATCAACTCGGGGGTAAGGAGCTCACGCTTTACTCATGTGTGTTCGAATGCCTGAGTTGCAGACGGGAACGAGAGGCGGAATCATGACCAAGCCGCTTCACATTGCCTTGCTGTCGATCCATTCCAGTCCTCTCGGCACCGTGGGAACGGTAGATACCGGCGGCATGAGTATCTATCTGCTGGAGCTTGCAGGGGCGCTGGCCGACCGCGGGCAGAAGATCGATATCTTCACCAGGGCACTGGCTCCCGATGAGGCGCCACTGGTTGAATATACTGCCAATGTCAGGATTATCCGCCTCAGAGTGCCCGGTACGGAATCTCTGGTGAAAACCGAGCTCTACGACTACCTGCCGGACTACCAGCAGGAAATTGCGAAGTTTCGCCGGCAGCATCGGGCAGATTATCATATCCTGCACAGTAATTACTGGCTCTCGGCGGTGGTCGGCGACCGCCTCCGGTCAATTTGGGGATGCCCCCACCTGGTCACCTTCCACACTCTCGCCCTGGCCAAAGTGGCTGCCCGAAACGATCATCGGGAGGACCGGCTGCGGGCAGAAGAGGAAGCACGCCTGCTTACCTGCTGCGATGGGGTGATGGTTGCCACCGCGGCCGATCGGGACCAGCTCGACGCTTATCTTGGGACGGAAGGGGCGCCGATTCATCTGGTTAAGCTCGGAGTCGACCTTGATCATTTCAAGCCGGTGCCGGCTTCGAGAAAATATGCTTTTGGAAAAAGCCACCGCCCCCCGGTAATTCTTTTTGTGGGCCGCTTTGACCCGATGAAAGGCGTCGACACGGCAATCACCGCCCTGGCGCTGCTCGAGGAGGAGATCGAGCCGGAACTCCATCTTGTTGGCGGTGATGGTCCTGACAGCGAAGCGGGACGACGGTTGGTTGAGCTGGTGAGCGTCCTGGGGATTCAGGGTCGTGTCCGTTTCATCGGCACCGTGGAGCACACCCGCATGCCCGAGATTTATCATCAGGCGGACATCGTCGTCATGCCGTCTTACCACGAGAGTTTTGGTCTGGTCGTGCTTGAAGCGCTGGCCTCGGGCATCCCTGTGGCGGCCACGCCGACCGGGATCGCTGTCGAAGCTGTTAGCCCCGATATAAATGGCTATTTTGCGACTAGCGGTGACGCACCAAGTCTGGCCCGGGCGATGGCTGATGCGCTGGCGATGGCCAGGCGCCAGGACCCGCTCGTCATCAGGCGGAGCGTGCAGTCCTATGGCTGGGCCCGGGTGGCGGACTCGGTGTACAGTGTCTATAGTGATGCATTATTGCGTAGTAAAATTTACTAAAGAGAGAGCCGATGGTTTCATCCTCTGACATCATGCTCATAGTCGCCCATCCCGATGACGCCGAATTCGGCGCTGCCGGGAGTATTGCCGCCTGGACCGCAGAAGGTAAATCGGTGGTGTATGTGGTCTGCACCAGCGGAGATAAGGGAACCAGCGACCGCAGTATCAGCCCCGAAGAGCTGATCGAGATCCGTCAGCGGGAGCAGCGCAAGGCTGCTGCAGTTCTCGGTGTTGCCGAGGTGGTGTTTCTCGGTATGAAGGATCAGGGCCTGGAGGACACACCGGAATTCAGAAAGAAGATCGTCCGTCTCATCCGCACCTACCGACCGGAAACGGTGATAAGTTCTGACCCTTACCGCCGCTACGTGTGGCACCGCGACCATCGCATCGTCGGCCAGGTAGTTATGGATGCGCTGTTTCCTTACGCCCGTGATCATATGGCGTACCCCGACCTGCTCGAGGAGGGGTTGGAGCCGCACAAGGTGAAGGAGGCGCTTTTTTTCGGTGCCGACGAGGTCAACCACTGGATCGATATCGGTGATACGTTTGCCAAGAAAGTCGAGGCTCTTTCCTGCCATGCGAGCCAAGTCAGGGAATTCAAGGTGGATAACCTTGAAGGCTGGCTGCGCAAAAGGTACCGCCGCCTGGCTGAGGGGTCCGACTACGAGCTGGCTGAAGCCTTTCACCGGGTAAAATTGCCCGATTAATTGACCAGGAGATAATCGATGACAGCAATCAGAACAGCCATTGTCGGTCTGGGCAATTGTGCCAGTGCACTGATCCAGGGGATCTATTATTACCGTGAGCATGGTGACGGCAGTGCCCAAGGCCTGATGCACTGGGACCTTGGTGGGTATCTGCCCACCGATGTCGAGATTGTTGCTGCCTTCGATATCGATCGCCGAAAGGTTGGTAGGGATGTTGGCGAAGCACTATTTCAGCCCCCCAACTGCACCAAAATATTTCACCGCGATGTGCCGAATACCGGCACCATCGTCCAGATGGGCAAACTGCTGGACGGCATTCCGGCCCATATGGACGGCCTCGACCCGAACTTTTGTTTCGTTCCGAGTGACGAGCCCGAGACTACGCCTAAACAGGTAGTCGCCACTCTGCGCCAGAGCGGTGCGGAGATTCTCGTCAACTTCCTGCCGGTCGGAGCTCAGGAAGCCACCGAGTTTTATGTCGACTGTGCGCTCGCTGCTGGACTTGCGGTAGTCAACTGTATACCGGTTTTCATCGCCAGCAATCCTGACTGGGCCCAGCGCTTCACTGCTAAGGGCCTGCCGCTAATCGGCGACGACGTCAAATCGCAGGTTGGGGCGACTATCGTGCATCGCGTGTTGACCGACCTGTTTCGGCAGCGCGGCGTTGAATTGGACCAGACTTATCAACTCAATACCGGCGGCAACACCGATTTTCTCAATATGCTCGACCGGACCCGGCTGTCATCCAAGAAGGTTTCCAAGACTGAGGCCGTCCAGGCGGTTGCCGCCACGCGGCTGGGAGACAGAAATATTCACATCGGGCCGAGCGACTATGTTCCCTGGCAGAAGGACAACAAGATCGGCTTCATCAGGATGGAGGGCAGGATATTCGGTGATGTTCCGATCGATCTTGAACTGCGGCTTTCGGTCGAGGATTCCCCCAATTCCGCCGGCGTGGTCATTGACATGATTCGCTGTGCCCGGCTGGCTCTGGACCGCGGCCAGGCAGGCGTGTTGCAGGGCCCCTCGGCGTTCTTCTGCAAGCACCCTCCGGATCAATTTACCGATGACGAGGCCTTTCACCTAGTTGCCAAATTCATCAGCGGGCCCCCGAAAAAAGTGGCTAAACCCAGGCCGCTGTTTGCAGAGACTGAAGAGAAGACCGGATCCCGGTGATCAGGGCTCTGCTATTCGACTTCGGGCGGGTAATCTCAGCCCCGAAACCCTCGCATTTGTTTCGTAGTTATGAGCGCGATCTGGGATTACGTAAGGGATCGATCAACCGCATCATGTTCGACTCGCCTATGTGGGAGCAGGCGCTGATCGGCGAACTGCAGATGAAGGAATATTGGCAGGCGATCGGACCTGAGCTGAACCTGGATTCGCCCTCCAAGGCCGAAGCGTTCCGGCGGCGCTACTATGCAGACGAAAAGATCGACCGGGAAGTGGTGGGCCTGATCAGGTTACTGATGGGGCGCTGCCGGCTCGGGATCGTCTCCAATCATCCCCCGGGCCTTGAAGAGTGGCTCGC
>JARRLH010000251.1:7147-9878 GCA_037387205.1 Desulfofustis sp. | reverse complement strand
CTCTCCCCCGTTAAGTTCACCTTCCAGAAGACCTATCTGCGGTGCCAACAAATCTTCAGATTCAGGCATAATGAGCTGGACATCGCAACCGTGTGCTTCAAAGACCTTTATGTAATCCACGTAGCAGGGCACCGGGATCAGCACCTTCCTGCGCACCACTATCGAAGGCAGCATATAGAGCAGTTCAGTGGTACCGTTGGCCGGCACGATCATGTCGCGATCCACCTGATAACAATCTGAGATTGTCTCAACCAGTGCTTCACAATGTGGATCAGGATAGTGGGAAATCAGATGCAGATCTCGGTTTATCAGGGAGCGGAGCCACGGAGGAGGACCAAGAGGGTTGATGTTGGCGCTGAAATCGAGAAATTCCCTGCCCGCAGCGGCTTCAGCCCCAAATTTATGGACATTGCCGCCGTGCTCAAACTTGGTCAAGTCAGCGATGGATGTTGGCTCAGTCAAACCAGGCTCCTTGGCAAGGAAAAGATTAGAAAGTGAGTCCCACCGCAAGAAGAATCCCGGTCTCCATTATCTCGCAGAGACAGCCGATGGTATCCCCGGTAAATCCAGCAATTTTTTTCAAACACCAGGCCGAGAAGATTATCAGCACCAGGAGAAAAGAACAAATAATAACAAGCAATTTCCCGGGCAAAATGAAAACAACTATGAGCAGCAGCAGGAGAATGGAGACCAATGACGCTGCATACGTGTCGCTGCCGGCCGTGAAGAGCTGCCCCAAACCGCCTTCAGGCCGAGCATAGGGCAGAAAATACATGGCTGTTACCATGGCTGTTCTCCCCGCCGCTGCGGCACAGATGAGTCCCCCCGTCAGGTCTTCTGAGGCCAGGGAAAAGATGGCTGCGGACTTCAACAGCAGAAGTGAGCAGACGACGGCGGCTCCCATGACGCCGATGCGGCTGTCTTTCATGATCTCCAGGGTGCGCTCACGGGTTCTTGAACTGAGGAAACCGTCAGCCGTATCCGCGAGCCCATCCATGTGCAGAAAACCGGAAACCGAAGAGAGTAGTATGGCAAGTGCCACCGCGGTGACCAGCGGAGAGGCAAGAACCTGAAGAATTGAGGCGCAGAGGGCAACGAAACAGCCGGCAACGAGACCGACGGCGGTGAAGTAGAAGCAGGCGGCGCCAAAATAGTCCTGCTCATCACCGGCTGCGCCAAAACCGGGGAAAATGGTAAGAAACCTGAGGGCCGCAGAAAATGAGCGCAGCGGGTGGTGGAGTGCTGTCTGGAAATCACTCATGTATTTGCCATCGAACCTGCCTTCTCTTCTACTTTTCAGCCTGGGCAACTGCCGCCTCTTCAAAGGTGGCGACATCGGTGAGCACCCGGCGGGCCGCTTCGATAATATTCATGGCCAGGGCAGCACCGGTCCCCTCGCCGAGCCTGAAGTTGAGATCCAGCAGCGGCCTGGTGCACCCCAGCGTCTCCTGCATGTATTTGTGACCGGGCTCAACCGAGCGATGGGAACAGATAATATAGTCTCTCACGAACGGTTCCAGCTTAAAGGCTATCAGGGCGCCGGCGGTGGAGATGAAGCCGTCTACCACCACAGGCTTCCGGCGGGCGGCGGCACCAAGTATCAGTCCGGCGATCCCGCCAATTTCGTATCCGCCGATTTTCGCCAGGATATCGAGCCCATTTTTCGGATCAGGTTTATTTATTTCAAGAACCTTCTCGATAATCGCAATTTTCTTGCCCAATTGCTCATCATCGAGTCCCGTTCCCCGCCCAGTCAATTCCCGCACGGGTTTTCCTGTGACAACGGCGGCAATGGCGCTGCTTGGAGTGGTATTGCCGATACCCATTTCACCAGTACCGAAGACATCGTAGGATTCTGCCAGATCAAGCGCCAGGCGGATGCCCGTTTCAACCGCTTTTCTCGCATTGGCAATACTCATTGCCGGTCCTGCCGCAATATTGTTGGTGCCGGGCGCTATTTTCCTGGATATGAAGCGCTCCGCTCCAGACAAATCAGGAAAATCTGCATTTACCCCGATATCGACAACGATCACATCGGCACCGGCCTGGCGAGCCAGGGCGTTGATGCCCGCTCCGCCGGAAGCGATATTGTAGACCATCTGCGGGGTGACTTCGGCGGGAAATTTGCTCACTCCCTCGGCCACCACTCCATGATCACCGGCCATGGTAACGATTATCTTCTTTTCAACTGCAGGCTCTATGGATTTTGACATGCCGGCCAGGTCGACAGCGAGGTCCATGATATCGCCAAGCGCCCAATGCGGCATGGTGAGTTGTTCCAGACGGGCTCTGGCCTGGCTTCTGGCGTCGTTATCCTGGGGAAAGATCTCCCGGCAGGTTTGTTCAAGAAGATTCATCGGTGTAGTCCTTTGAAATTACTATTTAAGATATAATGGCAGGCCGCAGCTGACCAGAACCACCTCTTCAGCAGCAGCCCCGATAAGCCTGTTGCAGAGGCCGACCAAGTCGCGGTAGCGTCTGGCGAGCGCATTTTCCGGTACGATTCCCATGCCGACCTCGTTGGTTACGAAAATGACCGTCGCATCGACGGCACCGACCGTGTGAAGGAGACGGGTCACCTGTAAGGCAACAAGGCGTTCATCGCAGTCTATCCGCTTGGCAGCGCAGTCAGCCAGAAGATTGTTGATCCACAGGGTGAGACAATCAACCAGGTAGACGTCATAGTCGTTTAAGGCTATCAGCTCTGCGACTGCCAGCGGTTCCTCGACCG
>JARRLH010000251.1:0-7066 GCA_037387205.1 Desulfofustis sp. | reverse complement strand
CTCCCGTCTATGTTTTTCGACCCGCTCGGCCATCTCCTTGTCGACAACCGGGCAGGTGGCGATAAAACAATGCGGGCCGCTCAATTGTTCAGCGCGCTGAAGAGCAAAATCGCTCTTCCCGCTTCTCGCTCCCCCGGTGACCAGGATTGATTTTCCCATGCTCTGCCGTCATCCACTGCAGTTAAAAAATTCGAGATTTCCGTAGCCGTCTATTACCCTGATCTTCGACACCCCCGCTTCTTTCGGGTTGAATACGAAGGCGCGGGGCTGATCGATACCAAGTAAATGGCTGATACCGGCTCGTATTACTCCTCCGTGGGCTACGATCAAAACACGATTGAATTTATTTGTCAGTAATTTGTCGAACCACCCACTAATCCGAGCATTAAAAGTCCGAATCGTCTCGCCTCCGGGAAATGTAAAATCCTCGCCCTCACGCGCCCATTTATCGAGCTGCTCGGGATAGTTCGCCTGCACATCGGCGAAGCTGAGCCCTTCCCAGTCGCCAAAATCGATTTCCCTGAGACAGTCGTCGAAAATGAGTTCCGCATCAATTGCCAACAGGGAAACAGTCTGCCTGCAGCGGCTGAGGGGGCTGCAGAAACAACAATCAAAATCGAGCTGGTCAAACAATGGGGAAAGGTTGGAAACGTGCCGGGTACCCTCTATGGAGAGTTCGACATCGGTGCTCCCTGTATAGGTGCCGGGCTGTGGAGTGTGTCCGTGTCTCAGAAGATAGATTTCCACCGTCTCAGGTCAGCTTATACTTATCGCCATAGCCCCGGGGCGTTATCATCTTACCGTCCCTGATGAAGGTTGCTGAATTACCGACAATGACCGTTGTCTGCATATCGGCATCGGCAGGATTGAATGACTCGAGAGTGGCAACAGTGACCAGCTCATGCTCCCTGGTCGCCCCTCGAACCATGCCGACCGGGGTGGTGGAGGCGCGCACACCGCCGATTATCTCGAGGGCCCTGGCCAGTTGCCAGTCACGTTTTTTTGATCTCGGATTGTAGATCACCAGCACGAAATCGGCCTCTGCCGCTGCTCGAATCCTCTTCTCTATGAGTTCCCAGGGGGTGAGTAAATCGGAAAGGCTGATGGTGGCGAAATCGTGCATGAGCGGAGCCCCGAGACGCTCGGCACAGCTGTTCAGCGCAGCGATGCCGGCCACCACCCTGATTTCCACCTTGCTGTCTCGCAGCCCGGCCACCTCGTACACCAATCCGGCCATGGCATAGATGCCTGGATCTCCCCCTGATACAAGGGCAACATGCTTGCCCTGCTCTGCCATATCGATGGCCTGGCCAACCCGATCAACTTCCTGCATCATCGCCGAAGAAAAGGTTTCCTTGCCCTCTATGAGCTCGCCAATCAGATCAAGATAGGTATGGTAGCCGACCACCACATCGGCCCTTTCCAACTCCTTGCGGGCCGCCGGTATCAGATAATCCAAGCTCCCTGGTCCGGTGCCCACGACGCTCAATATTCCGTTTCTGCTACCGCTGCAGTTATGCGTTCCCATTTCCTTTTCTTTATAATCAGCCTTCCCTTACGTCCTCGATCCGCTGCAGCCAGCATGGCCGCCGACTCGCAGACACCGAACACACCAATTTTCCGGTGCACAATCTCTGATTTTGATGGACCAGCCACCGAACTGATCTGTTCCTTGCTGAAGAATCGCAGCGGCCAGTTCAATTGATTTCCGAGTTCGAGCAGACCTGCTTCGTCGCTTTTCAGGTCAATGCTGGACGCTCCGCCAACACTCCTGAGATCAAGTCCGTCCTCTTCTGCCAGGTCGGCCACCGCACGTTTGAATTCATCGACCGTGGCCCCTCTTCTGCAGCCGAAGCCGATATATCTTATCCGCGGAATCAACTGCAGTCCTGCCGTCGGCTTCGTAGTCAGGGCAATGACTATATCAGCATCCTGCCGATTTGTACATGGGCGGAAATCAGTCGGCAGAGTTTTTATGAACCCGTGCTGCTGGTAGATGAGCAAATCGCCTTTGTGCAGCAGTTGAGCAGAAATCTCCGCGAGTCTTTCCGGATTCACCACGCAAAGATTTTCCTCCACTGCCCAGAGATCCACCGCGGTATGACCCGAGACGTCTGAAGCGGTGGTAATTACCGCGGTTCCTCCGCAGATTTCGGCAACTTTTTCGGCCAGACGGTTACCTCCGCCGATATGGCCGGAGAGAAGACTTATCGCGTGCCGCCCTGCTTCATCGACAACCACGATGCAGGGATCGCTCAGTTTACTCCGGCACAAACCGCTTACGCAGCGGACGACTATGCCCGCCGCCATCACACAGACGATGCTGTCGAAAGAGCGCCAGACCTGCTCGAGAGCCTTCCTGATGCCGTGCCGGTAGTCCACAAACTCGCTCTCAGGCAACTCCCTGCCGAGACGCTGGGCCAAGTCGCGGCCTGCGGCAGTAGCTGCCAGTATGGCCGTTTTCCCCATCTCGGTTAATTTTCCTGTTGGCGGGAAAGTTCGTCCAACTGGGTCCGGGCAAAGTCGATTGCCGGATCCAGAGTCAAGGCCAGGGTGAAGTAACGGATGGCCTCCTCACTATTTCCAAGCCGGTTATGGTTTACCCCGAGATTGGCGTAATCCATTGCCGAGGCCGGGTTGAGATGCACCGCCCGCTCAAAGTGGGTAATCGCTGTCTGGTATTCTTCTTTTTTGAAATAACAGAAACCCAGCAGATTGTGCAGATCCTCACGCTCGTCATCTTCTTGGCAGCCGCGTTGCAAAACTTCTATGGCCTCATCGTAGCGCTGCAGATCTTTGAGGCAGTTACCCTTATAGGAATAGATGTAGGGCAGGTCTTCTCTTTCCGGAGCCTGGTTCAAGGCCAGGTCGAATAAATCCAATGCCTCTGCGCAGCTGCCCCTGTTTAAAAGGCTGATCCCCCGGTAGAAGGAAAGATAGTAAGACTCGGGGAGCAGCTGTTCCATCTCCTGGAGCTTCGCTGTAAAGAGCCATGGGTCATCAACCAGTTCATTGAGCAGCTTGGCGGCGAAAAGGCCGGCGTCACAGCGCCGGGAACGCTCTCTGAAATGGGCGCCGGGGACGATGGTGTAAAGAGCGGGAATCTGCAAACGGGGATGGCTCACGTCAATCATGAAAATTTCCATGTCGATGGCGCGCAAAGCCTCTATACAGCGCTCCAGTTCGACCTTCATATTGTCGTCGCCGAGATCATTCATCTGAGACACGGCGATGCTCTTGCCGCTTTCGGTAAGATAGCGCACCTCCTCCATGGCCAGCGGTTTGGGCAGGCCCGAGGCAACATAGTTGGCCCCCGTGTTAAAATCACCGGCCAACTGGGCCACCTCCGTGACTGCCCGTATTATCGCCTTATCCGGTCCCGGAGTTGTGCCGGCGGTGTAGACTATCTCGCTGAGTTCCGGAAAAGTTGAGCGGTCGATGGCCAAGGCCCCGACACTGCACAGGCCTGTATTGAGGCTGAAATCATTGAGGTAGAGCTCGATACCGTTCTGTTCGAATTTGTCGAGCAGTTCCCTGGCAACAGGGTCTTTGATGGTTGTTTTGTCTATCGCCGGGGTCGCTATCTGATGCTGGTTGATAAGCGAGCAGACATGCCTCTCTACTATCTCACTGATACCTTGGAGCGCGGCCTCCTCAACCGTATTGCCTGCTGACGGTCCGTTGAATTCGTTGATCGCATAGAACCAGGAGAAGGGAATGAGCAGCTGTTCTCCGCGACTGATATTGGTCGCCCAGGTCCATTGCATCGGGATGTCTGCGAGCAGCAGTTCCAGTTCCTCGCCTGTTAAAGAATCGTCTTCCACCGATTTGAGCAGGTAGGAGCTGTCCATCAAGGGATACCCCTGCTCCCTGAGGGTGCTGTAGTCTCCCCGGACAAAATTTTCCTCCCCGGCCTTGAAGGCAAAAAATGAAAACCTCTCTGCCAACTCCATGCAGGCCGAAGCCTTTGACTGGATCGGGGAGGCCCCTTTGCCCATCTGTTTTTTAGTTCCCGTCAGAGATCTGGCTTCATCCGTACAGACGCTGAAATAGACGGGAATGTCCAGGCGGCCATTGTCAATTCTTTTGACTTCGCTGAGAATCTTGATATCGAACCCTTCAAGGCGCTGGTAGAAATTGTCTATCGTCTGTTCAGGGGTAAGCGCTTTATCCTGATCCCGGGTAAACGTTTTGGGACAATCTGCAAAACTGATGACACTATTTCTCATGGAATATACCTGGTGCTGTTTCTGTTGGAATGGTGAATTAATGAACAAGCTGCCGAAGGCCTCAATCAATCTAATCTCGAAAAGAATTTACACAAGCAGGGGCCGGAAAAGGACGAATAATGAAGAACTTAGCCGCACGTGGCCGCCAGTTCATTGATCTTGTTCAGCCAGCGAGGATCATCGCTGTGCAGCAAAATTTCCCTGGATGTCTCATCGATATGGGAAAGAAGAACCACCAGTGCCGATTCCGGCATTACATCCTCAGCCCGCTCATACCACTCGATCAAAGCCAGACCGTCGCCATAAAGGTATTCTTCCAATCCCAGGGCAACCACATCCTCGCTCGATCCCAGGCGGTAGAAATCCATGTGATAGAGCGGCAGTATACCGCGATATTCATGCAGAATCGCAAAAGTGGGACTGTTTACGCATTCATCTTCATCCACCCCCGCACCCTGAGCAATGGCCTGTACGAGGGTGGTTTTCCCGGCTCCGAGATCGCCGCCCAGGCAGACGACGTACCGACTTTTACCACATTTTCAGCCTGGAGTCCTTTGTCTGTTTGGGCCACAGAAAACTCGACCGGCTCCCCCTCCTCAAGAGTGCGAAAGCCCTCTCCCTGGATGGCGCTGAAATGCACGAACACATCAGCTTCTCCATCAGGCCTTTCAAGAAAACCATACCCCTTGCTTGCGTTGAACCACTTCACCTTACCTTGCACACGTTCCGACATTCTGTTCTCCTCCCGACAATGTGACGGCCTTACCGTCAAATCAAACATGGGGCTCCAGCCCCTTGGAATTACAGATACTCACGAACAAGCGGAGCATCTAGGTGCACTGTAGCAGCAGGTTTTTACAGCGTCAAGGAAAAAAATAAAAATTTTTCACCTCAGAACAATAAGTTAGAAGCACAAACGAGAATCAGACGAACGAATTTAGCAATCCCTCAGGCTCATATTGAACATCTGGAATTGATCCCGCCGGGATGCTCACTTGTGCCACCAGGTCATCACAAAAGACATGTGATCATAATAGGTTGGCAGAGTCGCTGGAATATTGAACTTGTTGTGATAGGCAAGACGATGACCACTGAGATACCAATTGGGCACCACGTAATAGCCGTACCAGAGCACCCGGTCAAGTGCCTTGGCCGCCGCGGTAAGAGCTTCCCTGTCCTCGGCATAAATGATTTTATCGATCAGGTTGTCAACTGCTTCGTCCTGGATGCCCGGCAGGTTTCTGGAGCCTTTGCGGTCCGCCGCCTTTGAATGCCAGAAATTTATCTGTTCGTTGCCTGGTGACTGCGATTGACCGAACACGAACACACACATGTCAAAATCGAAATTATTGAGTTTGTCAGTGTAGAGGGCGGGGTCGATGGTCCGGTAGGAGGCTTCGATGCCGATTTTTTTCAGGTTGTCCGTGAACGCTGCCATCACCCGCTCAAAGGTTGGCGACACCAGGATGATCTCAAAGCTCAGTTTGACTCCCTCTTTGCGGAGGACTCCATCTTCGAGTTTCCAGCCGGCCTCCGTCAGCAGTTTCATTGCCTGCCTGAGATTGGTGCGGATTCCTCCGGGGAGATCGGTTGTCGGGGGCCGCAGCTCGGCAGAAAACACCTCTTCGGGTACCAGGCCCTTAAGTGGCTGCAACAGCTCCAGTTCAGGGGCAGAGGGCAGTCCTGTCGCTGCCAGATAGGAATTGGAAAAGTAGGAAGTAGATCTCTCGTATTGATCATAAAACAGCGTCTGGTTGGTCCACTCGAAATCAAAAGCCAGGCCGATCGCTTTACGCACCGCTTTTTCCTTGAACACATCCCGTCTGGTGTTCATCACGAATCCCTGCATTCCCGCGTTGTTTCTATGGGGAAATTTTCGCTTGATGATTGCGCCTGAATCGACTTTGGGACCGGAAAGATCCCTGGCCCACTGCTTGGCGATATTGACCAGCATCAAATCGAATTCACCCGCCTTGAAAGCCTCCACCGCCACAGAGCCATCCTTGTAATACTTGTAGGTGACGGTGTCGAAATTAAACATGTGCCTGCGCACCGGATGCTCGCGCGCCCAATAATCAGGATTGCGCTGATAGGTGATATAGCGACCCTGCTTGAACGATTTAACTCTATACGGTCCTGAGCCCAGAGGGGGGAGCATTTCCCGGTTGTCGAATCCGTTCTGCTCGTAGAACTTTTTCGACATAACCGGAATCTGTCCGGCGATGAGCGGCAGTTCTCTGTTCTTCTTTTTGAAGTTCAGCGTTACCGTGTGGTTGTCCTGGATTTCGACATCGCTGATATCAGCGTAATAATAAGGATAAAGAGGATGAACCTTATCACTTTTCATCATCTCAACACTGAATTTGACATCCTCAGATGTGACTTCAGAGCCATCAGAAAACCGAGCTTTCTCATCTAATACAAAGGTCACCGACAAGCCGTCCTTGGCAACAATTATGTCCTTTGCCAGCAGCCCATACTGAGCGAAAGGTTCATCCAGCGACGAGTCAGTGAGGGTCTCGAACACCAGCTGTTGCAGACCTTCCGGAGCGCTGCCTTTGAGGGTGAAGGGATTCATCTTGTCAAAGCTGCCGAGGGCATGAAGAACAAGTTCGCCTCCCTTTTCGGCCTGCGCCGACACGTAGTCGAATCTGTTAAAATTTACCGGATATTTGAGATTCCCGTCAATCGCCAGGCCATGATCTGCCTGGACTGCTGAATTTACAAAATAAAATACCAGGGCCACGATCAGCGAAGCCAGAGTTCTCTTGAACATATCCACTCCTTCTCTATATAATGTGGGGGGTATCTCAGCATCTCCGCGGTGTACACCAGAT
>JARRLH010000250.1:0-4937 GCA_037387205.1 Desulfofustis sp. | reverse complement strand
ATTGCAAATTTGGCAAAGCCGCCCCAGCGAAACGCAAGACACTCGTTACTCTGGGGATTCTGCTCTGCTGCATTGTTCTGCTGAGCAGCGATCCCGAATTTCCTGTCAAGCGCATTCATGTTGCCGAATATGCCTTTCTTTGCCTGATTGCCCGCTACGCCATGTCCCATTTTGTTCACGGTCCGGCGCTGTTCTTTTTCTCTGCGGGTTTCGGCACAATCCTGGGCGTCCACGACGAATTCCTGCAAGGTTTTCATCCAGCGCGCACCTATGGGCTTCGCGACATGGCAGTGAACCTGCTGGGCAGCTTCGGAGGCGGACTGATCTGGCACGGACTCCATCTCTTCTCCCCCGGCAGAGGATCATCCTTCGGCAGAGTGGACGCCTTCTTCCTCTGCTGGTTGTCTGTCTCTTTGCTGCTGCTGGTCTGGCCGGTGGTATTTTTTCGCGGCCTGGTGATAGAAATCTGGGTCGCCCTGCCGCTTTTGGCGGCCCCTGTCTATTATTTCTCCTTCCAGGATAGGTTTACCAGGGAGCATATCCATGGCATTACCGTTATCGGTGCGGCCGCCGTCGTCCTCGCCGCCTATCCGCTGCTGACGAGGGTGCCTGGGATCGTCTTTTATTGATGAACACACACAAGTGATGCGACACGGTCGATGAATGCAATGAACAGGACGAAAAGTAGATATGGCGGAGGGCTCGTTGCCGGGGTCCTTGCTCTGAGCATTGTCCTTTGGCTGCAGGGCTTGCTCAGCTCGCAGATTTATGACCCGAAGGTGCGTCGTGCCAAACAAACAGCTGCCATCCTGGCCAGGGACGCAGGGGCGGAGCGCAGCACCGAAGTGCAGCTGGCCCGAGCCTACTGGCTGAGATATGAGGACGTCCGAACCCACCCCATATACGGGGAAGACGGCCCTCTTGGCATAACTGGCGCGGGCGAACATTACCGGCATCACGGACGCCGGGAAGGACGAATTTACGCTCCGGTTGCCGTAGGGGAAGATCCGAAGCGGGAACGGCTTCTGGCCGAAGCATACTGGGACCGCTATCCGGAAATCGCTGCCAGTCAGATCTGGGGAAGGAAAAGCGCGCTGGGTATTCTTGGTCCCCGCGATCATTACCGCTATGTCGGCAGCCGGCGCAAGATGCTCTGGGGGATTCCCGAAACAGAGGCGGTTGCGGCGCCGCAGACCATTCCCAGAAAGCCAAATTAGCGGTTGACTTTGAAGTGTATTAGATGCAGAGTTTGAGGGCACTCAAATCACAGCCATACCCCAACCATCACCAGGAGATACGCCCAGATGAAGCGGTTTCTTATCTGTCTCAGCCTGCTCATTTTTTGTAGTGCCACCAGCGCCGCCCACGCGGCGACGATCAAACTCGGCGTCGTCACCAAACCGGGATCAGCCCAGAACATCGTCGCCGAAAAATTCAAAGAGCTTATCGAACAGCGCTCGGATGGAGAACTCGAGGTAAAAATATTTCACTCCGCCTCTCTTGGCAACGAAACGGAAATTCTCCAGCAGATTCAACTCGGGACAGTAGAACTGGGAGTGATCACCTCGGGACCGTTCGACAGTTTTGATCCGATCGTCAGGGTCATCGATTACCCGTTTCTGTTCAAGGATCACCAGCAGGCCGACCAGATCCTTGACGGACCCCTCGGCGCGGAAATCCTGACCAGCCTCGAAGGCTCGGGCTTTAAGGGACTCTGCTTTTCTGAAAACGGCTTCCGCAACCTGACCAACTCAAAAAAAGCGGTGGCCAGACCCGAGGACATAGAAGGGCTGAAAATCAGAGTCATGTCCTCCGCCCTGCATAAATCCATCTGGCAGACCTTAGGTGCAAACCCAACCCCCATGCCTTGGCCCATCTACACAGAGCTGGAACAGAAAGTCATCGACGGCCAGGAGAACCCGCTCTGGGTGCTCGAAGTATACAAGTTCTACGAAATCCAGAAATATATGACCCTCACCCGCCACGTCTACTCGGCTCACATCGACGTGGCTTCGCTGACCTGGTGGAATTCGCTCGATGAAGACGCCAGGACGCTTGTGCAGGAGGCCATGTGTGAAGCGGCCAAGTATCAGCGCAGCGACAACCGGGCGAAAAACGAAGCCCGTCTGGTACTGCTCAAAGAAAAAGGCATGCAGGTCGAAGAGCACCCCGATATCGATGCCTTCAGGAAGCAGGTGGCCGGCCTCAAAGACATCGATCTGTTTTCCGAACCGAAGGTTCACGATCTACTGCAAAAAGTGCTAGAACAGACCAGGTAGCGCCATGGGGCGTCACACGGCAGGCACCATCGAACGGTTAAGCAGCGCCTGCAACCGCTATGCAGAATGGTTCCTGCTCCTGCTCGGTATCACCATGACGGCAACCGTCATCCTCCAGGTATTCTGCCGTTATGTGCTCAATCACTCCTTGTTCTGGTCGGAAGAACTGGCCCGCTATCTGCTCGTCTGGCTCACCTTTATCGGCGCAACGGTCGCCTATCACCGCTCCATGCACCCCGGCGTCGATGTTATTTTCAAGCGGCTGGAGCGCAAGAATCGGTACAGAATCAAGCGGCTGGTGCACCTGGTTTCCCTCATATTCTTTCTGGTCATGATCTGGTATGGCTGCAGCTTTGCCTACTTTATCAGGGTGCAGACCACCCCCGCACTGTCTTTGCCGAAGTGGCTGATATTTGCGATAATCCCACTCAGCGGTCTGATCTTCACCCTACACGGCGTCGCCTTTCTGTGGAGAAAACCTCAGGATCCGCCCTCCTCCGGCGGTAGACCATGAGCGCTGCGATTCTTCTCGTTCTGCTGTTGGTTCTTTTCCTCTGCAACACCCCCATTGCCATCGCCATTGGGGTTGCCTCCATCGGCGCCATCGCGATCACCGGCGACCATTCGCTGATGGTGGCAATCCAGAAGATGTTCGGCGGCGCCGACTCCTTTCATCTGATGGCCGTGCCGCTGTTTATGTATGCCGGTCTGATCATGGAGAAAGGGGGAATCAGCCAACGGTTGATCGACCTGGCCAATGCTCTGGTTGGCTGGCTGCCTGGAGGGCTGGCTGCAGTCACGGTGGTTTCGGCCATGTTTTTCGCCGGTATCTCAGGCTCTGCAGCTGCCGATACCGCGGCGGTCGGGGCCCTGCTCATTCCGGCCATGAAGAAGTCGGGGTACGACAGTGACTTTGCCGGCGCAGTTCAGGCTGCAGGGGGATCAATCGGGGTACTCATTCCCCCGTCCATACCGATGATCATTTTCGGCTTTCTGACCGGGGCCTCGATCGGCAGGCTTTTCGCCGCCGGCATTCTGCCCGGCATCATGATCGGCTTGTCGCTGATCGTTATTGCCACGATGCTCTCACGTAAATACGGGTATGGAGCCGCCCTGTCATTCAGCTGGGCAAACCTTTTCAGTAATTTTGTCGCCGCCATTCCGGCATTGGGAGCACCGTGTATCATCCTCGGCGGAATTTTAGGCGGTATCTTCACCGCCACCGAATCAGCCGCGGTGGCGGTGTTCTACTCCCTGGTTGTTGGTTTTTTCATCCACCGGGAACTCGCCCTCAGAGATTTGAGCTCGATTTTTATCGAAGGCTCGGTGATCGCCGCGATCGTCATGTTCATCATCGCCACCGCTTCAATTTTCAGCTGGGTTGCTGCCATCGACGACATTCCCGGAAGGTTGGCGGGAGGGTTGTTGAAGGTATCTGAGAATCCGGTTGTACTATTGCTTCTTATCAATCTGGTGCTGCTGATTGCCGGCACCTTTGTGGAAACCACGGCAGCCCTCATTCTGCTGGTGCCGATGATCATGACCCTGGTGCCCTCGCTGGGCATCGATCCCGTGCAGCTTGGAGTCATTGTGGTCACTAATTTGGCCATCGGCATGCTTACCCCGCCGATGGGCATCTGTCTGATCGTTTCCGCCTCGATATCGGGAGCATCGATCGGAGCCATCAGCCGAAGAATCCTTCCTTTTCTGTTGATCCTGCTGGTGGATCTACTGATTATCACTTTCTACGCGCCGCTGACCACCTGGCTGCCGCACCTGCTTTTTGGACCTTGAGACCGGGGCTTTTCGGGACCTTGTCAGATACCAGCCATCTTCAAAAGATAGAGGCAGGCCGACCTTATCATGTGGCCCGTTTTTGCCCATGAAAAAGTGCACTTGTTGTCAAATATCCGCAGATTGCCTATCATGTGACAGAAGATAATCCATACCTCTGGAGACAGCCATGCATCCGCTTACCAGCTATCAGCCGCCCGATTTCGATACCGCACCGTTTGCAGACAGTCCCGCTGCTCAACTCGTTCCGGCGCCCGCCGACGGCATCGCCCCGGAGCAGTTTCACGCCACCTCCAATTTCCCCGAATACGTAAAGCTTGAGGGATCCGTCTGGGTACTTGCCCCGGAAAGCCGGATGGACGCCGTTCTCGTTGTCGACCAGGGCCAACTTCGGGTGGTCGAACCGCGCAACCTCAAGAAAGACGACCAGGTCGTGGTCGGCCGTACCGAAAATGGAGAGCACGGCATCTTCGTTCATGCCGACGGCTTCGTGCAGCCCGAGGAATCTGAAGACAAGTTTACCTTTCGATCCCGGGGCACCAGGGAAACCCCCTTTTCCCGTTCCTACGACGATCTCTATACCATTCTCAGGTACGATCGCGACCATGGCCACATCGTCTGGGTACTGGGACCTGCGGTCAGCTTTGACAAGGACAGCCGGGAATCCATGCAGGGACTGATCGAGGCCGGCTACTGTCATGGTCTGATGGCTGGAAACGCCCTGGCAACGCACGATTTGGAAGCGTCCCGTTTTGGGACCGGGCTCGGTCAAGACATCTATAACCAGCAACTGGTGCCGCTCGGCCACTATAACCATCTCGACGTGATAAATGGTGTTCGCGCCAGTGGATCAATCGGTGCCTA
>JARRLH010000249.1:0-4938 GCA_037387205.1 Desulfofustis sp. | reverse complement strand
AGCGGACCGAGCCCTGTGGTCACCAGATGGGCCTCTGCCAACGAGGGCAGGACCATGCTGCCCAGTGCGGCGAAGACCGCAAAGCAATACTTGCGAGGCATGTCGGCTAACCCTTTCATGCGAAGGCACTCCAGAGAAATCCGATGCCGGCTAGGCACACCACGGCCCCGGAGAATCGCAGCAGCACTCTGCCAATCGGCCAGCGGTGGACCGCTCCGATGGCGATACCGATGCCGTGAAGGCATCCGGTCGCGATTACGAATCCGATGCTGTACAGCAGCCCGCTCTGACCGGCAGGAAGTTCAGTGCCGTGGGCATGGCCGTGGAACACCGCGAAGAAGGCGACGATGGCCCCGGCCACCACCAGGGAGGGTTTCGCCTCGCTTGCCACCATGATTCCGAGCAGCACTGCGGACAGGGCAATAGCTATCTCGACGCCGGGCAGCGGAAAGCCGACAAGCCCCAGAAACCCCCCGAAGGCCATCATCATGGGAAACGTCACGGGGAGCAGCCAAACGGCAGGGGCGCCAAGCTGCGCTCCCCACAAACCGACCGCAATCATGGCCAGCACGTGGTCGAGCCCGGAAATGGGGTGGCTCAGCCCGGTCAAAAAACCAATCGCTTGTCCCTGTTCCATGTGGGCTTGAGCTATAGCTGGATTTAAGAGACAAACAGCACCAATAAAGAGCCCCAGACAGAGTATTCGTTCTCTTTGAATTATCATATTCTTTACAAGCCTCGCAAAAGCATCGCGGTTCTTTGAATTGTCCAGAATGCCCCGAGGGTACCGACCGTGTAAGCGGGCAGCCACAGCACCCAGCGAGGCCAGCGAATCTGAAGGACCCGAAATGCCCAAGCCAGGCTGAGCGCCACAAACACGAAAAACAACTGTCCCAATTCCACTCCGACGTTGAACGAAAGCAGCGCCCACGGCAGCTCCGCTTGAGGCACACCGGCCGTGGACAGACCGCTGGCAAAGCCGAACCCATGGAGCAACCCGAATCCAAAAGCGATAAGCCATGGGTATCTGATGGTAAGACTGGTTTTTCCTCGACTGACCCGGACAATTTCCGGTCCGAGAAAGAGAATTGACATAGCGATTGCCGCATTCAGGGGCGGCAGAGGAGCATGAGCATAACCACGAGTGGCGATGCCAAGCGTTATGGAATGAGCTATCGTGAATGAGGTTATGGTTTTGAACAGCATCATCCCGCTGCTGACAATGAGCATCAGGCCGAAGACAAAGAGCAGATGATCAATGCCGCGCAGGATATGCTCAATGCCGAGCCGAGTGTAGGTCTTAACCCCCTGCCAGGCAGAGGGCGTCTCGGGGATCAGCACCGAGTTCTCCCTTGGCCGCAGCAGGAAGCTGCGATGGGTGCCATCGAGCATGGAGATGTTGACCAGCGTGTCGATCGTGGTGTTGTCAAGATTGTCTATTGTGAGCGTAGTGCCCGGCAGCGCGGTATCGCCTGTAAGGCTGTAGCGGAAGATCACGAAGCCGTTGACAATGGTCTCGCCCGACTGTGCACTCAGGGTCAGGCGCGGATCGAACTTCGGGATGATGTTCTGCACCATGCCTGCATTAGTGGGTACCTTCCACAGCAACTCGTAGCGTTGTGGTGCCAGTTCGTCGATCTGCAGGTAGGCGGGGCGGATCTCGTGCGCGTGCGCCGGAGGGGTCAGCGCCAGTAGACTAAAAGCAAGTGCAGCAAGGAGGCGCAGGATCATGGCTGGACGTAATCCTGCATTACTGCCTCGGGGATACCCGCTGCACTGATGCGGACCTCGTATTTTTTAAGCAGCTCTTTAAACACCCGCTCCTGTGCGTCAAGCACCGCGTAATATTCGTATTGCCGGGCGACGAAATCCCGGATGTCTTCGAACGCGGCGAGATGCTCCGGCCGGCTCTCCGTGACCTGCACCAGATGCAACCCGAGCCCCGAGCGCACCGGACCTGACCATACACCCGCCGGCAGCGTGGAAAGCGACTCCGCGAAGCCGCCGCCGAAGGAATTATCCAGTGTCTGGGCAGGGGTCAGCGGCCAGTCGAGGGGCATCGACAACTTGTTGAGCCGTGACTTCGGCACCTCGCCGCCCGATCGCAGCGAGGCTAGCATGGCCTCGAGCTTATCGTCGCCGGCCTCCGAGGGCAAGTAGAGCACCTGCCGAAAGGCGAAGGCCTGTGGCAGAGTGAAGAGATCGGGCCGTTCGGTATAGAAAGCGCGCAGCTGGGCTTCGGTGGGCGGCTGCATAAGCGTGCTGAGATCACTGGCCACCGCCTCCATCTTCTGAGCGAGGCGGGTGCGGATGATACTGTCATCATGATCGAGGCCCATGCGCAAAGCCTCGCGATAGAACACCTCCTGCCGCAGTTGACGGTCAATGATCGCCGCCACGTCCTGCGGCGCAGGGTCCCGTTTCCACTGAGCCTTCCAGAGGGTTTCGAGATGGTCGAGCCGGGCCTGATCGATGACGATCACGTTGTTGCCAGTCTCCTGTGGCGATCCCCAGGACCAGGCGGCGAAGAGCAGTCCGCCTAACAACAGGAAATGAACGAGCGGCTCTCTTATGATCTGTTTCAACATCGGAACTCAGTTCACCTCGTGCCATATTGGTGAGGCCCAGGCCCGCTCGACAATCTGGCGCTTGACGTCATCGGGATATTTGACACCCTCGCGCAGTTCGTCGTAGAGGGTCCAGCGCGCGGTCGGCAACTGCAGCACCCGCACATAATAGAAAGCTTCCTGTTCAGGGACCCAGGTGGGGTCGATCCAGACACCCATCAGCTCCGGGTCGCCTTTCTTGGTGTTAAATTCCCCGGTCTCCATGTTGATCGGCGCATCAATGGGAGTCACGCTGCCATCAGCCTGAAGCCTGTTGCCCGAGGCCACAATGTTGAAAACCGTGTCCTTCATCTCGCCATTCTCGTACCAGCCCTTGATGATCTGGATGCGGTCGAGGTTCGGCCCGATCGGGTCCTTCATTGCCCAGACGAGGAATTGTGGCGCCTCGGTTCCGGTGTAGTCGCCTCCCATGGGCACGCCCTTTTTATAGCCGTCAGTGACCATTGCGTCATAGCTCTCGTAATTCTCGGCAAAGCCCTGCCCGGCGAATACACGCACTTTCATGCGCGGGCCGCTCGTGGCGAAGGTCTCTTTGGCAAGCATGGAGTCCCAGATCGCGCTGCGGGTGTTGGACTCCGCCCAGACCGCGGTGAGGGCGCCCGGATTGGCGTCGGCAATCAGCATCTCGCCCTCGAGCATCGAGGTCGCGCGCACCTCGGCAGTCCGGTCGGCTAAGCCGTGGCTGCCCACCTTGTAATTATCCTCCTCGACGTTGCTAGGCGTGCCGTTGTGGTTGTCCGTGCCGCCGACAAAACCGTACTTGAACGGGTTGATACCGAGTTCGGCATTGTACTTGATTCCGCGCCCAAGACCGTAGCGGACGAAATTCTCCTTCACGTAGCCCCGTCCGCTGAACTTCTGGATCGTAACCGCGTTTTCGAAATCGGCAAACTCGTCATTAGGCCAGAAATTAGGCACCACCTCCGAGTTGCCCTTCACCTGCATCATCTCGATGAGCGGCTCCATGCTGGCACGCGTCTCGGCATACTCCTTGCCGATGGGCACCCCAGTCAGGCTTGCCTCGGCAAACAGGAGCCCTTTGGATTCGTTCGAGTTGTGTGGGATGGCAAAGACCTTCTTGCCGTGGTCGCGCTGGGTCTGCATCCAGGCCCAGAGCTGTTCGGGATCGCCGCCCTCATTCGAGGAAAACGGCATATCGGGCACGTTGTCGTCACGGAAGAAAACGTTACGGTGCTGGTTCGATCCTCCCGGCGCCGAGGTCCATTCATAAGCGTGGATGGTCGTGAACTTGCCCGGTTCGTAATGCTTTTCCGTGGCCTCGAAATTCTTCTGCCAGGTCGTTTTGATCGCCTTTTCTCCCTGGAAGAAAGGCGGATGCGGATCGCCGCCTCCAGCCAGGGGGGTCAGCACGTATTTATTGTAAAGCTCTAGCGCCGTCTTTAGATCCGGTGCCTCGCGGAAGGCCACGGCAACTTCCTGGTCATAGCCCGGCGCGCCTTCGTTCATCAGGCTGTAAGCCTCGCCCATGAATTCCGAATGATCGGTGACGGCCACGAAATCAAGCGGTCGTTTGATTTTGTGCAGACTACCGTTGACCATGATCTCCTCCCCTTTGGCGAAGCGGTAGGCGTCGTCGGGCGTCAGCCGGTTGCCGGCGATAAAAGCGTCCATTGACACCCCGGTGTGGACGTGCTGCTCACCGAAATAAGCCTCTTTGAGCGGGTTATTGGGGACATCGGCCTCTGCTTGTGCCTGCGCCAATGGGGCGGCAAGACAAAACAGTGCGGCGCCGACAAATGTACGGATAGTCATTTTCTGATTAATCGAAAACCAAACTTTCATATTCAATTTACGTAATGAGTCCATAATAGGCTTCCTGACAGTATCAGTTGATTATTTGGCAATATTACTGAAACATGATTGAAAACTTTCGGAGTTAATACCTTGATATCACAAAATATTCACTTCAAAAAAGAAATGTTTTTTAAAGTTATTTTGAGATCACCAAGGACACTCCATGAGGCATTATTCTTTTGGATGTGATCATAAAAAGTAATACCAGCCTATGGCTTGTCAAAAAGATTTTTTGGTTAGGATTATTTGTATGGCTGCTCAGTTTTTTTACTATCGAACATCAGAAAGGCGCTGGAGAGAAATCCGATCAAGACTATCTGAATAAGGCCCGCATGGTCTGCAGTAACAGCAGGCTGATTCTATTTCTGTTCACTGTCGATTAAGTTTGACTTAACTTTGGTAATCACCATGCAACCGTCAAATTGACAGTCATGTATACCCTCGGATCGACCATGAGGGGCGTGCTGTGGGAGGTGCTGGCAGTGCCGGAGATCCG
>JARRLH010000248.1:0-4947 GCA_037387205.1 Desulfofustis sp. | reverse complement strand
CCGAGGTGTCGAATGACTCGTAAGGATGCTGTAAGAGTATATTCCGCTGTTTTCTCAGAATGTGGAAAAAATTGGGTTCGTCGATCAGCAACTGGGGGTGATCACAGGGCTGGTGGGGTGGGTAATGAAGATCTGCTCTGTCTAATTTCCAGATCTCCATCAGATCCCGCTTGGCGAGAATGCCGGGCGCCTCGAAGACATCCTCCTGTTCATCGATGCCCAGTTCGGCCGCCAGCATGCCCCGGTGGTGGGGCATCATGTTGTCTGCGGTCTGGAGCCGGACGATATCGGCGAATTTTCTGTCGCGCAACGCCGATTCGATCATGGCCAACAGGTCGTTGGCCTGCTCTTCCCTCTTGTCGGTATTGGCGTTGCGGGTGACCCTGAAATATTCGTGACTGTGGATCTTCAAACCGGGAAAGATTTCCTCCAGGTTGTTGGCGATCAGGTCCTCGAAGGTGATGAACAGGTTCTTGCCACCCACCGGGATGAAACGGGGTACGCCGACTCCCAGAGGCACCTTGATCCGGTTGAGAAACTGGTGATCGGAGCCGGGTTCGCTGGCAGCCACCAGGAGATTGAGGGAGAGGTTGGAAATGAAGGGGAAAGGATGGGCCGGATCGATCCCCTGGGGGGTGAGCAGCGGATAGATTTCCCGTTTGAAATAGGTGCCCATTTCTTTTTTCTGGGTCGCCGTCAGTTCATCGTAGCGGCAGAAGCGGATATTTTCCTTGGCCAGCAGCTCACGCAGGATACCCTCGATACGGCGCTGTTCGACCAGGATGCCCTGGGCGACCTTGTAGCAGGCATCGATCTGTTCCTGGGGGAGCATGCCGTCGATGGTCAGTTTCTTGACCCCGGCCCCGACCTGCTGCTTCAGGCCGCCGATTCGCTTCATGAAGAACTCATCCAGATTGGAGCCGACCACGGCCACGAAAAAGACCCGTTCCAGCAGCGGCACCTGGTCATCGGTTGCCTCGTGCAGGACCCGCTGATTAAAGCCCAGCCAGGTAAGCTCCCTGTTCAAGTACCATTCGTGACTGTTCAGATTGACAGAGGGGGAAGACGTCTTTTGTTGTCGAGTAGCCATGTGCATACAGGTTTCTGAGGTGGAGGGGGAAATTCAGCCTATCTGCTAATTGTATTAAGTAGCGTAAAGATAATCAAGTCGATCGCCAGGGCCGGAATTTCTGTGATTAAGGAATTTTCTTGCCCTGATCAATCATTTCCAGGAGACGGGTGGCGTCGGGATGATCCGGATCGCTTTTCAGGATGGTTCGGGCCAACTGTTCGGCCTTGCCGATCATCCTGAAGTTGAGATAGAGGTTGGCCAGGGTGGAAAAATATTCTCGATTAGCGGGATCGACCTCCAGTGCCTCGAGCAGCGCTCGTTCACCTTCCTCATAGCGCTGCAGCTTGAGCAGAGCCAGGGCCTGATTATACCTCGGCCGGGTGTAGTCGGGCATGCCGTCGGCAGCCTCGCCGAGCATGTCGGCGGCCTTCTCGTACTCTTCGAGTTCGGCCAGCAGCAGACCCAGTGAGTAGCGTACCTCGTGGAGCTGCGGCTGCTGGTCGAGCACCTCGCGCAGCAGTGTCTCCGCTGTCTGGTTGTCGCCGCGGCGGTTGAGTGCCATGGCCAGGTTCACCTTGGCCGGGTAAAATTGATCGTCGATGGCGATGGCCTGCTCGTAGAAGTCTCTCGCCTCATCGTCGTTGCCCAGGGCTGCGGCCAGATTGCCGAGGTTGTAGCGCTGCGGGGCAAAATCGCTGTTGTAGCGCATTGCCACCCGGTACTCTTCCAGGCCTGCGGCCAAAGCGGCACGATCATCTTCTCTGATCATGCGCTCCGGCAGGCGGGCGAGGGCGGCGGCGGCCTCGATCCTGACTGCCTTCACCGGGTCGTAGAGTTTGGGGGCGATATGGACCTGCAGCACTGCCTGTTCGGCGTTCTGGAGGCCCCTGATTGCCGAGTAGCGAATGAGGCTCTCAGCATCATCAAGCCCGGCAAGCAACTGCTCAGTGGCCAATCTGCCCGGGTAGTTTCGCAGCAGGGACAGGGCTGTCGCCCTGACGATCACCGGGGTCAGCTGGTCGCTGGCCAGGGCACGCAAGGCCTCACCGCCACCCGGTTCAGCGGACCTGGCGGCGGCAAGCACCTCGCCGTAGTGCGGTTTTCTGGTTGTGCCGTACCAGCGCTGGTAATAATCGACAACCCAGCTCAGCTCATTGTCCGCATGGCAATCAGCCGTGGAACAACTGTTTGGTGTGCCAATCGTCAGACTGAGGTCGGGACGCGGAATTCTGAGACTGTGGTCGGGGCGGTAATCAATGCCCATGTACGTGCGGCCTGGCATGTGGCAGTTGACGCAGAGATGCCCGTTACTGGGTTTACCCTCGAATTCTCGCTTATGAAAATGATGCTCGTAACGGTCATACTCTTCGGCCCGATGGCACTGCAGGCAGAGTTCGTTGTCTTCGAGGTGCAGTTCCAGACTGTGCACATCGTGGCAGTCGCTGCAGCGAACCCCGTGGCGATACATCTTCGACTGGACAAAAGATCCATAGACATACACTTCTTCGAGGATCTGACCGTCGGGGAAATAAAGCCCTTCCTCGACCAGGGAAGGTACCATGATGTCGAGCACATCGCCTGCCAGATGGGGGTTGTCACCCAGCTGAAATCGCCTGGAGTGGCAGGGGGCGCAGAGGGCGATCTGTTCTTTGCTGGTAATTCCCGAAGTAACGACGGCAAGGTCTGCCTGTTCCACCCGGGGGCGGGCCAGGGGGGGCTTGGCGGCCCAGGCCGCGTGGCGGGAGCCCGGGCCATGGCAGGATTCGCACCCCACATTGATTTCAAACCAGGTGGTGCGATAATCATTTGCCGCCATGTCGTAATTTTTCATCACCCTGGTGGAATGACACTCGGCGCACATGCCGTTCCAGGTCTGGCCGCCTCTGGTCCAATGGAGCCAGTCGTCGGTATTTTTCACCTCGTAGGGAGGCAGGCGGTACCACCTGTTTTCTCGAGCATCCCAGCCGATATTGAGACACTGCAGGCGGCCTCCGGGGAAAGGCACCAGATACTGCTGTACCGGGTAGACACCGAATACATGGGTAATCTCGAAGGTCCCGGGCGATCCATCCGGCCCTTCGGTGGTGACCAGGAATTTCCCATCTTTTCTGAAAAAACGACTGGTCACCTGGTTGTGTGGATCGGTGTAGCTCGCCTCGTTAAAATCACCACGCACGGTGTCGTCGGTGGCGCTATCCATGGCCAGGTCGTGGTGGGAATCCCGCCACTTGTCGTAGGCCTTCTGATGGCATTCGCCGCACCGGGGGCTGCCGACAAAATGGAGCTCGGGTTCCGGCTCCGGCCCGATGCGATAACCATCCCGCTGCAGATAAATCAGCGGTGAGATAAGAATGACAACCAGCGCAGCCAGGGCCGTCAGCTCGAAGGCGTGGGACTTGTAGGAATCGTCCTTGGCGCTGTCGTGTTCCGGGCCGGGGCGGCTGTCTGGCTGTTCAGCGTGCATTACACAGTGGTCGTCTGCGAGGCGTCGAAAGACTCGCGTCGCTGTGGGTTTGAGACATCGATCCTGATATGTCCGTCTTCGATACGAACCGGATAGAAATCGAGCGGACGCAGGGCCGGTGAAGTCAGTACAACCCCGGCACGATCAAAGGTTGAACCGTGACAGGGACAGACAAATTTGTCCTCTGCGGTATCCCAGGAGAGCGCGCAGCCAAGATGGGTGCAGGTCCTGGACAAGGCGATGAAACGATTGTCCTCGAGGCAGGCGAGAAACAGCAGAGCCTCGGGGACGGCTTTGACGTCTCCGGCCTTGAATGATTCCACCCGGCCCGCCTCGACATAACGGCTCCCTTCCCGGCGCTCGTATCTTCTTTTCCGGGCCCTCAGCAGTGATGAACTGAGCCAGCCCAGTTCGACAAAGGCGAGTAGAGCGATCAGGGCCCAGATCCGGTTGAGCAAGGTGCGGCGCCTGGGCTGGCTGGGAGTGTCCAAATGCAGGTGCTGTTCCTGTTCCACGGCTGCCATCCTTCTAGAAAGAAAACCCCAGCATCATGCCGGGTCCCCGGAACCAGATGCCAATCACAGTGAGACCGCATATCATTCCTGCACAGAGCAGAACGACAGCCATGAGGGATTGGGATGGCGTGAAGTTCTTCGCTCTCAGAAGCCGATAAACCAGCCCCAGGACAATGACAAGGATCAGCAGAGGTACCATGCCTCGGCTTAGCCAGGGCGCAAGCACAGGGGGAGCGCCGCTGTTTTTGAAGGCCAGCTCGTCTACCACCACCAGAATAGCTGCACCGCCCATGCCGGTAAGAAAAGAGATGGCCGCCGTCCACCTGCCCCGGCCTCCTCCGCACCAGAGGCCGGGTTCCAGTCCAGCCTGCCTGATAAAAGGAAGCGAGGCGAGCAGCAGGAACATCAGCAGGGGAACGATAAAGATGGCAAAGGTCGGGTGAAGGTGAAGCAACAGTTCCTGGAGGCCCATGAAATACCAGGCCGCCTTGGCGGGATTGGGGCTGGCGCCGGGATTGGCAATGTCGGTCAGCGGTGCGTCAACCAGAGCAGAAAAAAGCAGCAGAAGTGCACAGAGACCAAAGCCGACCGCTGCCTCCCGCGCTACCAGGGTGGGTACCGCGGCGACCATGGCAGGCCGCTGACCGCTGTCTCGCGAACGCACCAGTCCTCCGGATTTGCGGATCAGCCAGAAGTGGTAGACCAGGAGCACGACGATAAGAGGGGGAATCAGGCCCACATGAATGGCGAAGAAGTTTTCCAGGGTGGCCGGGCCCACCTCGGCCGAGCCCCGCAGCAGCTCGCTGATCTGGACTCCCGCGAGCGGTACATAGCCGACCATATTGGTGAAAATGGTGACCGCCCAGAAGGCAAGCTGGTCCCAGGGCAGCAGGTAA
>JARRLH010000247.1:0-4971 GCA_037387205.1 Desulfofustis sp. | reverse complement strand
AGCTGTCGCCGTGCAGCACAGGAGGCGCGCACTGATTTCTGGCCACAGATGGTTGGATACACGGATACCTTTTGTGTATGCGAGCGTGGAGGCCCTGAGCCAACCGCTCACTCCGCCAATCTTCATCACGTCTATCATTAGGAGGTCCGATGCTTGCGCCTCAATGGCGTGCACCACGTCCAATGTTCCCCACCAGTTCTCACCGCACTGGATTGGGGTTCGCGCTTCGCGTCCTACAAGTGCATGCCCGGCATAATCGTGGGCGAGAGTTGGCTCTTCGACCCAAGTGAGACCCTCGTCGTCGAGAACCCGAAGACGTTCTATGGCCTCTGTCGGAGTGAGGCACTGGTTGTAGTCCACCATGATGGCCATGTCATCACCCGCTGCCTTTCGAATGGCGCGCACAACGGCCACATCCTCTTGCACAGTGGGGTAGCCAATCTTGGCCTTGACACCTGTGAATCCTCGCTTCGCCCAACTCTCAGCGCCCTTTCCAGACTTTTGCACGCCGTCGTATCCGACCGCACCGTAGGCACGAACCGGCTTCTCCACCCCCCCGAGTAAACGTACGAGTGGCATGCTATGAACGCGAGCCAGCGCATCCCAGAGTGCCATATCAATTGCAGCCAGCGCAATACCGACTAGCCCTTGCGGCCCTAACAATCGAAACCGTTTGGCGAGTTTTTGCTCGACTTCGGCCGGAGCCAAGACGTCACCCTTCACCAGAGCCTCAAAATTCTGAATCAGCTCAGCAGTTGGCTTGAGCGCGGCCAGCGTGTAAGTGAACACAATGCTGTGCCCGATGATTCCGGTGTCGGTTAATATGTCTGTCAAGACCAGAGGCGACTCGGTAATCACGCCGCTTGCGGTCTGATGCGGCTCTGTCATCGGCACCCGAACAGCCCTCACTTTGAAGCCCTGAATTGTCGGCGATGAATCTTTTTGCATATCCTCCTCCGATCAGTTTGTTCAACATTAATATTGAGTATACGTCTTAACCGAGAATATTTCAGATAGTTTTTGGATACATGAAACACAATCTGTAATCAACCACGAATTCAAACTTCGGTCTATTCAAGCATCATCGGTGAATCCCTGCCACGGCGAAACGTTTCGCTGAGTAATACGTCAACTAATCCGCTACAACGATAGGATCAAAATGTGAAGATTTGCTGAACACAGCTAAAAATCCCGGCAGTTGTGGATTTCCCCTGGCCAATCCACATAAAGGGCCCAGTATAGATTTCGTACCTAGTCAAATCTGGACAATGTTTTGTTTCTATTATGTATTTGTTTTGGAAACCTTAAATTTGTCTACTACATTTTCGAAATAAATCTAAAAATAGTCAAGGCAAAGATTTATCGTGGCCAATTATGCATAAAGTCCAAATAGATGGTGATAAGATTATTAATAGATTTCATTTATCAATCCGCGTTATTTTCCGTTTGTTTTTATATTCACTATCTCACTATTTGATAATTTATAAATTTCATAGGTAATTGCTGTCAATTGTTTGACGATAGGGATTTGTGAATTGTAATAACCCATTGAAATATTTATAAATTGAGAATGGCATGCTTCCTGCTAATGATCATCTTATTTAATTAATATCCAATTTTGAGGAGGTTAAAATGCGGTTTTCTATTTTTGCAGGAAGTCTCGCATTAGTATCGATATTCGTATTAGGCTGTATGACTCCAAAAGGTTACACCATCCTTGATAAAAGAAACTATGTCTTGGATATGAAAAATCAGACACTAAATGAATTGTACAGCAAAAGACCCGAAGCTAAACCCAAAATAAAGAGTGCGGCTGGATATGCTGTTTTCAGCAGTATAAACACGAATCTCTTTCTTTTCAGCAGCGGAAATGGATATGGAGTAGCAATTAATGGCGCAAATGGAAAAAAGACGTACATGAAAGTGAATTTTTTAGGCATTGGCCCCGGGATAGGTGTTAAGGATTTCAGGGCAGTTCTTATCTTCAAAAACAAACAAATGTTTAAAGAATTTGTGGATGGTGATTTTGAATTTGGGGCACATGCCGATGCTGCGTTTAAGTCGGGTGAGAAAGGTGCTGCTGCAGCTGGAGAATTGTATGTCGAAGATGATATTGAAATATATCAGCTGACAGAAGCGGGGGTTGCTCTTCAAGCGACAGTGGCCGGCACATATTTTCGAGAATATGCTAGTTTAAATTAAAATAGGCTCTCTTACGAATTGTAACGAATCCAAAAAATCAGGAAATTCCAATCCAGATAAAGTGAATATCAAAAGCATTTGGTGAATTAGTGAATTCTGCTTGTGTTGCAATTGAAGACCGAACTTGGAGTTCCTATCGAAAGATCAACTATCCCATTATTCTTTAAAATCTGATCATAAATTTTTAAAACAGTTGTGAAAACTGAACAAGTGATTTACGCCCAAATCAATTCCTGGTGCATGTTTTAAATTGAGGTATTGGCACACTTTTCCACCGGCGATAATAATTTTCGCAAGTGAATCCTGAAAATCTTTTAATCAAAAGAATTCCTCGTCGCTCTGCTACGGGGAGCCTCATTTTTTGATCTTCGCAGACGTTTATGGTTGGATTTTGAGGTTTGATTAAGCTTTAAGGCGAGATCAGTCGATGCTCAAGGATAATCACACCAATTGAAAACGATTGTCTGCTTTCAGATAGCGTTTGGATATCTTAACGTTTAACCTATTGTTTAAATTACAGATAGCAGATACATGCAATATAGGGCCATGAGAACGCCTACAATATATTAGTCTTCCATATTTTAATGTTCGGGCAACTCCGCCAGTTCTTCTCTGACCCTGTCAGGTTCAATTAGGGTGCCCAACCGCTCAAAAATCTTCAAGGCCTTCATTAAATACTCTCGAGCCTGGTCGATTTGATTCTGTTGCTTGTGAAACCGACCATAGCTTACATATGTATGCGCCAACTCATTTTCGGCCTTGATCTCTTGAAGCACGGCGATGCTTCGCTTGAAGTGGGTCGCTGCCTGCGCCGGGTTTGATTTCAAGGCTATCTCACCCAGGAGGCGCTGGGCGAATCCGACATAATACCTTGCTCCATAGCGCTCTGCCATTTCCAGACTCTCTTCAAACATCTGCTTCGCCTTGTCGTCCTCCCTGGCCAGCCAGTACCCTTCACCTAAAAAGCATAAGAGCGGAATTTCGGATGTTATGAACTTCCCACCTCGTAAAATCGGTAAAACCGTCGTCAGAAGCTCAATCCCTCTTGCTGTCTCGCCGGATCGGCACAAAACCCATCCAAGAGATCTTTGTGCCCATGCTTTGTCTCCAAGTGTTGGCGCCTTCTGGAGCGAAAGTTCTCCATATTCGACAGCCCGAGCCACATCGCTTTTCCAGGCATAGACGATCGAGAGATTACAGGCGGCAAAGGAGACCAGGCTGTTGTCCGAGAATTCCTCGGCGACGCTCAGCGACTTTTGAGCCTCTTTTACCGCCTCATCCCAGCGACCGAGACAAGCGTAAGCCCTTGCGGCTATTGACAACGCAAACGTATGAAAACGAAGGTTAAACTGCTGCTTCATCGTGCGAAGGACATCGTCTTTTAAAGCGAGGACTCGCTCGAAGTCGCCCCTATCTAAATGGCTCATTTCCCAGAACGTATAGGCGTAGGCGGCATCTCCAATGTTTCCCGCTGCCTGGCAGAGTTCGGCCGCTTTATCAAACGTGCGGATGGCCTGATCATAGTTGCCGAAAGAAAATTCACAGTGTCCCAGGCGAGCATAGAACGCCCCCAGCAACTCGGGATTCCCTAAATCTCTCGCCATGGGCTCGTAGCGGGTCAAAAATTTGTAATACTCCGGAGAATTGACGAGCAGCAGGAACACGATGCCCTGGTTTACCAACAGGGAGATTCGTCGCTGTCGGTTTTCCTCGTTCTCAGGCAGGGCATCGAGGAGCGCCATGGCCTCGTCAAAATAGGTCTTGGCTTCATCCATGGCGTTGAGCTTGGCCGCTTTTTGGTTGGCCAGATCCAGATACCTCACCGCCTTGTCCGCGTTGATACTTCGCCCATAGTGAAAGGCCAGCAGCTCGTGGTATTCTTCGAGCCGATCCGGGTATAGTGCTTCGATAACTGCTCCTATCTCTTCATGAATCTCCTTTCTCCTTTTGAGAAGCAAGCTGTCATAGGCAACATCTTGGGTGAGCGCATGCTTGAATACATAGGTCGATTGGGGGTATATGCCTCTCTCATAGAGAAGCTCTGAGTCTTTTAAAACCGATAGCTGAGGCAGCAATTCCTGTTCTGTGAGACCGGTTACCCGCTTGATTAAGTCGTAGCTGGATTCCCTCCCAACCACTGAAGCTCTTCTGAACTCTTGTCAATCCAATGCAGATCTTCATAAGTAAGAATCAAGGGCCTGATTTCGGAACCCTTTAAGGCGATTCTCTTATACGCCTCCATGATTCGATTCTTCTTCGCCTCAGGACTCATGGGGATCTTGTCGATGCCGCTGTCTTTGACCGCTAAAAGCTCCAAAAGATAGGGAAGGGTGGCAGTCTCATCGGTCCCCAATATTCTCAGGCCCTTTTTGGTCTTTTCCCTGATCTCAAAATCCCGATCACTTTCATGAATATCGAAGTTGGCTTTCAGGGTATCGATAATCGGATGATAGGTCACAGCCCTGGTATACGAAAGACACCGTCCCTCCAAAAACGTCACATCCTCGCTGGCCACAGCCTTCCTGAACTCATACAGGAGCCTGGATTTCCCTACTCCGGCTTCGGCCGTGATGGAAAAGGCCTGCCCTCTGCCCGACTTAGACCGTTCCAATCCATCAAGCAAAAATTCGAGCTCCCGCTCTCTGCCCGCAAAAGGGGTCAGTCCCCGCTCGGCACTGACATCAAACCGGGTTCTCATGGTACTGGGGGCGATGGCACGGTAGACGTTAACCGGCGCTTGCTTGCCTTTGATCATCCGCTGGCCCAGAC
>JARRLH010000246.1:0-5009 GCA_037387205.1 Desulfofustis sp. | reverse complement strand
GGAATTGCACAATAAAACCAAAAGCGACGGTGCCAACCCAGCAGAGAAGCCACGCATACGAACCGGCGTATTCAAAAAACCAGAGGATCGCACCCAGTATTGGTGCACCAAGCACAATGGTCAATAAAATCGATTTGATGATATCCGTGATGTACGTTTTGGCCGTGGTTCGATTAAAACCAAACTGGGCTTCGATCTTAAAGGTGGAATAAATGGAGAACGGCAGTCCCACGATGGATGAGAGCAGGGTTAGTAAGCCGGCATAGAGAATACCGGTGGGGATGGTGCCCAGCCCAAAGCCACGGACGAATTGATCCACCAGGTTGAATCCGCCGCTGAGCAGAAAGAGTAACAGCAGAGCTGTGATAATAGAACTTTCCAGCACTGAGAAAATTGTCTGTACGCGCGTGTAGGCTTGTGACTGCCGATATTTTTCCTGATCGTAAGTGTCGCTGAACTCCTCCGGCAGAGTGGGGGAGAGGGCCTGAAGGTTGAGCAGCGATATGGCGGTATTGACAAGAAAGCCGGCGCCGATAACAACAAGAATGAAGATCAACCAGGGGTTCATGATGCACCGTTTGCATGTAAAATTTTAATAATCATACAGGCACGATAGTGCAGATTATCGAGGTCGCAAGTGGGCCGCCTTCAGCTCTGGCGCTGCCCCTGAGCCAGGCCTGACGAAATGGCCGGACTGTCAGCCTAGAGAATGGTCCCTACGGCGGCGGAGGTGAGGTTCAGGAAGGCACCCGGTAAAATGCCCATGGCGACGATGACGATAAGCAGCAGCACCGAGACCGCAGTGGTCAGTCCACCTGGAGCAAGCTGCGAAGCTGGCCCCTCGGGATCACTGCAATAGGCTACCCTCACCACGGAGAGATAGTAGTATATGGCGATGGCGGTGTTGAGCGCGGCGAGAACCACGGCAAGCACATGCCCCTGTTTGAAGGCGTTGACCAGCAGCATGAATTTCCCGGTGAAGCCTACGAAAGGCGGAATACCCGCCAGGGCAAACAGGCCGATGGCGAGAATCACGGCAAGAAACGGGGAGCGCTGGTGAAGGCCGGTGAAATCCTCTATCGCCAGGTTTTCTCCCGCTGGGGCGACGGCACAAACCACCAGGAAGCAGGTCAGATTCATGGCTGCATACCCGATAATATAATAGAAAGAGGTTGCATACCCCTGACTGGAGAGGGTGAGAAGGCCGAAGAGCACAAAACCGGCGTGGGAAATCCCGGAGAAACCCAGCATGCGCTTAAAATCCTTCTGCACGAGGGCCGAGAGATTGCCGTAAAACATCGAACCGATAGCACAGACGAGCAGAAGGTTGACAACGGTCTGCCCTTCGGCGCTGACCAGCGACACTATTCTTATCATGACCGCGACGGCCGCAATTTTGGGAACCGCGGCTATGAAAGCAGTGGTTTCGTTGGCTGCTCCCTGGTAGACGTCGGGCACCCAGAAATGAAAGGGGAAGATGGCCAGTTTATAGAAGAACCCGGCCATCATCATGACCAGTGCGATAATCGCAGCGGGCTGATAAAACAATGGTTCGATCCGGGTGGCGATATCAGATAGATAGGTTGAACCGCAAAGACCGAAGATGTAGCTCATGCCAAACAGCATGAAGCCGGTGGACATGACGCCGAAGAGCAGGTACTTGATGCCCGATTCCATCTGCATCGCACCAGCGCTGGTTGAGGACCGCATCGGCACCATTATGTAAACTGCGAAGCTGGACAATTCCAGGGAGACCAGGATAGCCAGGAGCTCAACGCTTGAGGTCAGCATCATCAGTCCGAGCACACCGGTAAACAAAAAGACGTAGTACTCAGCTCTTACTTCGCTCTTGATGCCCGGGGACAGTTCAGAAAAGATCAAGACAACCAGGGTCGCCGCAGCAAGCAAAAATTTGAAAAGCTGGGAGAACAGATCAACCCGGTAGGAATCGAAAAAGAGGGAACCGTCCTGCCTCAGGCTGACCAGCGCGGCGAGGACCACCAGTGTCATAATGACGATGGTCAGTTTTCTGACAGTTTCGAGTGCTGGACTGCCGAGACCCACCAGAAACAGGGAGAGTGTTCCCAGTAGCAGAATCAGTTCAGGTAAAAAGAGCATAATGTTCCTTTAATCCATTGCCTGCATCATTACCGCCCGACCAAGATCTCGGCCGCAGCCACCGATTGCGCCTTGTAGGCGTTGAACTGGCTGAGCAGTTCGGTGACGCTCATATCCATCATTTCCATAAACGGCCCCGGGCTCAGTCCTATCCACAAGACAAAAAGCAGAAACGGAGCCAGGGTGATAATTTCCCGGGTGTTAAGGTCGGTTATCCAGGACTGATCCGGATTATCGACACCTCCCCAGATGACCTTCTGCAACATTCTGAGCATGTAGGCGGCGGCGATTACTGCACCGGGAATTGCAGCCAGTCCGAGAGTTACATCAAATTCAAAGGTGCCGGCCAGTACCAGAAATTCACCGACGAAACTGTTGGTTCCGGGGAAACCGAATGAAGACAGAGAGAAAAAGGCCAGGAAGGTGACGAAGATCGGCATGTATTTGCCCACGCCGGTGGCATCGGAGAGTTCCCTGGAGTGGGTTCGTTCATAGATCATACCGACGCAGAGAAAGAGGGCGCCAGTGGTGACGCCATGGTTGATCATCTGCAGGATGGCCCCTTCAATTCCCTGTTTGTTGAGCACGAAGATGCCCAGGGTGACGAAGCCCATATGGCCGACGGAAGAGTAGGCGATCAGCTTCTTCATGTCCTGCTGGGCAAGGGCGGTGAGACCGCCGTATATGATGCCGGCGATGGACAGCCAGAGCACGTAAGGCAAAAGAAGCAGGGTGGCATCCGGGACAATGGGCAGGGCGAAGCGGACAAACCCATAGGTCCCCATCTTTAATAGAATTGAAGCAAGTATCACCGACCCTGCCGTGGGTGCTTCGACATGGGCGGCGGGCAGCCATGTATGAAACGGGAACATCGGAACCTTGACTGCAAAGGCAATAAAAAACGCTATGAAGACAAGCACCTGGGGGAGGAGTCCATAAGGCTGCCACATCATCTCAGGGATAAAGAACGAATAGGAATTCTTCCAGTACAGCCAGATGATTGCCACCAGCAGGAGGATGGACCCGGCAAGCGTGTAGAGAAAGAATTTGATCGAAGCGTAAATCTTTCTGGGCCCGCCCCAGATGCCGATGATCAGGTACATGGGGATCAGCATGGCTTCCCAGAGGATATAAAAAAGGACAAAATCGAGGGCCACAAAGACCCCGATCATCGCCGTTTCCATAACCAGCAGGCAGATCATAAACGGTTTAACCCTTACTTTTATGTAGGACCAGGAAGCCAGCACGCAGAAAGGCATGATCAATGCCGTCATCACCACCAGCAATATCGAGATGCCGTCAATGCCAATGGTATAATTAATATTTAACGGGGCTACCCAGACGTGGGTCTCGGCGAACTGAAAGGCTGCGGTTGAGGTATCAAAGCCGGCCACCAGCACAAAACTGAGCAAAGCGACGATGGAGGTGAACGCCAGAGATGCATATCTGCACGCTTCATCGCTCTTCATTGGCAGCAGTACGAAGGCGCCGGCCAGAGGCAGGAAAATCAAGGTACTGAGGAGGGGGAAGCCCTGGTTTATCAGAAGTTGATCCATCTCTGCTATTCCTTGATTCTTCGCATTACATCCAGATAAAGGCGATGAGTGCCAGCGCCACGAAAGTTACCGTATAGGCCAGGGTGTGCTGTATCTGGCCGCGCTGCAGTACCCTGGCAAGCAGCCGTCCAAATGAGCGCACTCCCCGGGCAGAACCGTCGAGGAACCCGTCGATGCCGTGCCAGTCGAACCAGGCCCAGAAGCGGGCAGTGGTCATCAGTGAAAACAGGCCGACCACCCGGTAGGCTTCGCCCCAGATGGTATCCAGCCACTGCATCGGATACTTGGCCAGCCAGTGGAAAACTAGTCCACCGCGCCGATAGAACCAGTCCAGATCGAGACTGATGGTGGCCCGGGCGAGAATCCGTTCTCGAAAGAGCATGAAGACCAAGGCGGTAAAAGCCAGGATCTGCAAAGTTTCACTCAGGTGATATGCACTGTAGGGATGATACAGGGCATCCTGATGGGGCAGCATGGAGTAGAGCAGCGGGTAGAAGGTACCCAGTACGAAACAGAGCAGCCCGGCAACGATCATCGCCGCCTGCATGTTCCACGGCGGATCGGCCGCACGGTCGATGACTTCAGCGGAATTCGGCTCACTGAAAAAGAGCAGGTAGGGGAGCCGCAGGCCGGCCACCAGGAAGGTTCCGGCGGACACCATGGTCAGCAGAAACCCGGCCCAGAGCAGATGTTCTTCGTAGCTGGCGGCAATGATCATCGACTTGGAAACGAAACCGGAGAAGAACGGGAAGGCCGATACCGAGACCCCCCCGATAATGATGAACAGCATGGTCACCGGCATTTTCTGGTAGAGTCCGCCAAGTTCGGTAAAACGGCTTTTGCCGGTCATTTGAATGACTGCTCCGGCGCCCATGAAGAGCAGCCCTTTGTAGAGGATATGGGCGAAGGCGTGGGCGGCGGCGCCGTTGATCGCCAGCGCCGTGCCGATGCCGACGCCGGCAACCATATAGCCGACCTGACTGATAATTTCCCAGCCCAGCAGTCTCCTGACATCATTTTCGTTGATGGCGTACACGATGCCGTAGATTGCCATCGCCACTCCGAGCACGATAAGGACATCGAAGCCGGCACAGGCTCTGGCCAGTGTATAGACCGCTGTTTTGGTGGTGAAGGCGCACATGAAAACCGCGCCCCCTATGGTCGCTTTCGAGTAGGCGTCAGGCAGCCATGAATGGAGCGGCACCACGGCGGCATTGAGCATCAGGCCTGACATGATCAGCCAGGTAGAGAGGCTGTGGGTATCGTAGTCGAGCAGTTCAAAAGCGATGCTGCCGGTGGCCTGGTAACGGAGTACGAATCCCATCAGCAGGAGCA
>JARRLH010000245.1:13509-14417 GCA_037387205.1 Desulfofustis sp. | reverse complement strand
TTCTTTGTATTCATCTGCACATTTTTCAATATTAAGTTTCTGAATGCACGTCTGCCTTCTGATAACACCAAATTCTTAATCTGTTCGTATGACAGTACGTCTTCGCCCATGAAGAACTTTCCCTCAAGAATCAATGGCGTCAGAAACTCAGAGTTGTCATATTCATCCTTCCAAATTTTTTCAACATCTTTCGTATCACTTGGGTTTGGTTGTGTGAATCCTCCACGCTTGTAGTACTCTATGAGGTCTTTTTCATCATTGTCTACCATAGAAAGTATCTTGATATTGTTATGCATTTGCAACTGCATTGCGCCTACTAGATTCAACACGTACTTTCCGAGTCCTCTTCCTTCATCTCTCGTTCTGTTTCTACACCACCAATGTAAATATATCATTGAATCACCGTCTGGCGGTATCGTAAATAATACAAAGGCCACAATGTCGTTTGCCTCCTCTCCCGTGTACCATACTCCCACCAGACGTTTGTCCTTGTGTAGGTCTTCGAAATATTCTCGAATATATTTTTGGGTGTTCTCTTCTTTGAACTCAACCAGCAGGAGTTCTTTCATATGAGTGAGCGTTTTTTGTCCTTCCACGGATGAAAAGTCAATCCTGGCGAACAGGCGGAGGGATGTGTTTGTGTCTCCGTGTGTGTCTCCGTGTGATAACTCTGCACTATAGGAATGCCCGATTTTTTCGTCAAAGAGGTATAAGTCATAGGTAATTGGAGGAAAATTGAGTGGACAGAATAAATATATTTTTGCGTCTGTCATTGTCCTTCCGTCCTCCGGGAGGTGTTTACTTGCTTGTGCATAACCGTGCAAGTGCAAGCCCTTATTACGTTTAGGTTGATTTGGATCATGAACTAAAACCGGCACTTTCCTCTTCAGCAATGTCCCGTCTGGAAT
>JARRLH010000245.1:0-13493 GCA_037387205.1 Desulfofustis sp. | reverse complement strand
GGTTTGGTGGGAAGGAGGGGCAAGTACATGCTATATGCCTCTGAGGAGGGGGGCAGGTGGCAGAATAAGGCGGCCCGGCCCTGGCCTCTTGTGAAGTATACCGTAGGTACAATGTACCTAGTACCTAAATCTTTCTGTAGGAGAAAATGTTCAGCAGAGTAATTTTCTAAATTAGACATAGTCTGCATCGTGTAGTGATTAAGACCGGTAGGTGGTGCCTCACCTTAGAAGCCCTACAAACAACCATACCTTCTACAACATAGCTCCACTCTTTTTTATTTGGTATGTAGTAGGACTGTACCGGTCCACCTAAAAAGTCATGTGAGATCTTTTGTTTAAGGTTGTACAACTGTAAAAGTCCATTTCTATTTTAATACACACGAGGTTTGACATACATATTCCTGCTACATAAACTATAACACATCGAACATCATACACAAATAGTCTGGAGAAATCATCGACTAATGGTTCCCACATCTTCGTTTCAAGTAGACACTTCACTTTCTATCTCGCTTTCTTCAATGCGTTATTCGGAGGATGAGTCGCTTTCTCCCGAGGATGATTCGCTTTCTTTCGAGGATGATTCACCAGCGGATGCGGCGGCGGTTACGCCAGCGGCTGCGGCGCCGGTTTTTTTAGCAGGTGCGGCAACGGTGTCAACAGCGGCGGCATCGGCGGTTTCAGCAGCGGGTGCATCGGCGGTTTCGGCAGCGGCTGCGGCGGCGGTTTCGGCAGCGGCTGCGGCGACGGTTTTGGGAGCAGCGGCGGCGACGTTGGCTGTCACGACTGTGTCTTGCAAGTTTGTTACGGCTTGAACTGTCTCAACGCGAGCATTGTTTCCCTTAGCAGCACCTCCCTTCATTTTTTTCTTCTTTTTTGTCCTGGGAAGCTTAGCGTCTTTTTCATTTGTTTCCACCTGTCCTCGCGTTCGTTTTTCTGGTAACACCTTATAGTTCTCAATCAATGCCTTAATCAGTTCCTTTTTGTCTGCTTTTCCGTAGGTTTTATAATCCTCAATCTTAAGAGTGTTCAACATATTTCTAACGATAGTTGAATCTTTCAACGGATCTTTCTTCCAACCTTTATTTTCTGGATCCTTAGGGAAATCAATCACAATTTTGTTCCTCTTATTTCTTGTAAGATCCTTTTCAGGGTCCCACTTTTTCCACCATATCTCATCCAACTTTTTTGATTTGTAAATTATATGCTTTCCTTTCTCCAACTTTTGGTTGTCAAGGTATTCTTTGCGAGACAATTCAGTGAGCATCTTTGATCTCAAAGTGTCAAGTTCTTGCTTTGCTTGTTCCTTTTCGGTGTTCTTTTTCGTCTTCGTTTGCTTTTGAGCAGAGCTCCCCGTCGTTTTTAATTCTCTGAGCTTTGGAGGAATAGTGGCGTTTTTATTGTGATCCGTAAAGATTGTAACGCAAGCATAAAACTGCCCGCCGTTATTCCTCAACATTTTGATATATTTGTCGTAAGCATTCACAAGATGACATGCATCTCCCTTCTTAAACAACACATGCTGCTTTATTACGACAATTTTTCCGTCGTTGATTTGGTCCATTGGAGACACCATGATTGGATCGTTTGATAGTTGGACGTAGAGATAGCCGTGATAATCCTCGCCTTCTACCATTTTGAGATATAGCATGATTCTGCTGGCTTTTGTAAGATAAAGTCCAAACTCGAATTTGTGCAACCCAAACGAAAATTTTGAACTGCAGAGATAATGCCATCCTCCTGCGTCCGCTATCTTCTTTGTGCCGTCGTGTACTTGAAAGAGCTTTTTGTAGGACATGAGTACCATGAACGTCGATACTGAAAACGCTGTGTAGGTTGGTTGCGCATTTTGGGCATCGACGATATCGGACAGCTTCAATTTCTTTGTATTATCGAGCTCTTCGGACTCGCTCTCGTCCCCATTACTACTTGTTTCCTCATCGTCACTGCTCTTATCCATCGTGCCGTTTTCGGTGCTATCCTTTTTGCCTTTTTTTGCGTCGTTGACGTTGGGCATAATCGTACTGTAGTGAAATTGTGATGGGTCAATACACAGCCAATGGATTTTAATGGATAATGAAGAGGAAGGTTGGGGCAGGTAAAAAACACCGTGGGCAGTTCTATATTGAAGTGGGCTTTTGTGCAGTAGATGCAGTGTGTGTTTCTGAAGTGAAGGGCTTCTCTACATATAGTGGCCTGCTCTGTAATCCTGCAGTCCGAAGTGGGGCTTCTCTGTAGGTATAGAGCGACATTTAATCGTTTTAGATCTAAATTTTTCTGTATGAGAAAATGCTGGTGTGAGTATTTTTCTAAATTAGTCGTACTTACAATGCCCGGGATTGTGTTACTGACTGCATTCTACATCACTTTAAGATAAAGCTACCTACTCTAACATTACTTTAACATGAGATTCTACCTGTTACTTATCAATTGCTTTTTGCAAATACCATCATTGTCAGATGTTTTTCTTCAGTGTGTTCGAGATTATACTCCCTCAGGATTCTCCTCCCATTTTCAACCATTGTGTCGACGTCTGACACGCCTCCCTCCAAGACAGATCGCTGATTCATGTGTTGCCACCTCTGTTCCAATGACACACGGTCCCCTTTTTCCAGTGCAGGTCCACATATATATGCCGCAAGTCCGTAAGGTTTAAAGATTGCCGGCGCAGTCCCAATAGTTCCACTTGAAGTGTTATGTGTTTTCAACCGACCGCCAATATTTATTGTTTCTCCCACATACATACGTGACATATTAGTTAGTGAAACCAAAAGGTAAACGCAACTGGAACAGCTTTCATCAGGAAGCACAAGAGACGACAAATTGTATGGATAATGTCGCGCCATGTCAACGATGCGATAGTCTGTATTTTCAAATAAATCTTCCGCCTCCCACATTTTATTAACTGCATATTCTTCATCCCCGATTATGTGAATTAGATCTGCTGTCGGACTTCTTGAAACCATCACAACTATCTGTTCTTTGTCCCACGGAGAGCAGTCCTCACTCATTTCGATTGCGCATGGTACTGTAAGCGTATTTCCCATTTGTTTGTTGATGGTGGAATTTCCAATGTGTCTCAGTGTGTACTGTTTCCTTATTCCTACCAAATTGCTTCTCCTGACGAGTTTCTCGGGCGCAATGTTGATCGTCACCTTCGTCCATCCCTCATTTTCAAGGTGATTCGCTGTGGGGAGTTGGTTAGAATTTATCATTTGACGACTGGCTTCGTTGCTTCTTGTGTTTGGAGGTGCGTAAAGTGATATGGGATTTCTGCTTGCGATATCTTCTTTCAATGGAATATTCAACATTAAAAGGAGAGACGACTGGTTGTAACCTTCTCCGTTGATCGTGCTTTCGTAAAACCCGCCTCGAAAAAAGATAAGTTGCTTAGGTTCATCCACCTTTCTGTCGATTTCGGCTAATAATTGAGAGTTCGTTGCTTCCTTAAACGGCGCTCTTGAGCCATCCACTTGTTGAAAGTCTGAAGCCAACGACTCTATACACTCAATGTTTCTCTCCTTTAGTGAGCGGAGCATGGCAGTTGCAGAGGCATTCGCTGCTTGGGAAGCTGGCCTCCGTTTCGAATACATTCTTTGGCAGTTTGCGGGCAATGCCGGATCCTTCCAGCTAGGCAAGAACTTAAAATTTCTCCTAACAAGTTCAAAGAACCGTGCCTTAATTCTTCCATCGTCTGCTTTCAACCTGTCTGGGTTCATTCTGGTTATGTTTTGTATTTCTTGAAGCTCTTGATCTGCGTGTGCACGGACTGAATGAGTCAGCTTTACCAACGTAAAATCCGTTAGAATGAACGACGACATGAGAAAAGGCATGCCGCGAATAGCCCCAATCTGAGCGTGATCGAAGGTTCCAAAAATTAATACTCCTCCAAAAGGCAAATTATTCTCCCTTACTTCTCTCAACACTATGTCCAACAAAGCGAACTGTTCAGCAGACAGCTGTCCGCACTCATCCAATAGCAGCACGTCCATGGTAAGAAGTATGTGCAAAAACTTGGTGAAAGTTTTTCTTTGCAGTTTGTCTACTGCCATTTCTGCATCTTGGTGCAGGTTTTTGATCTGCTTAATGTCAAGCGCAAACAGTCGATGAATGTGAATGCCCCCCAACTGATTTGCTCTTTCAGCCATTAGGCTTGTTGACATTACACGCAGGCCTTGGCTCATTGCATACAGTCCCTGTGCCATAAGCACAAAACTTTTACCAGCACCTGGGACTCCATGAGTAAGAACTCCCTTTGTTCGCTTCATTGGTCCAGTACATACAAGATAGTTTTGCACGGCCCTTATTCCAAATTGCAACGAATATTGCTGCTCCCTGTGGGACTCTTCGCTTTGGTCGTGAAATCTAACAAATACCTCCCTTGGATCCCAATTAACACGTTTGTCTTTTGTTGCGTTGAAAAATGCCTCTCTTGATGGTAGATTTTCCAATAATTCGGGAGGCAAATCTTTCAGCATGGCTGTAAGCTGCAAGTTCCTTCTATTTGTCCATTCATCTTTCATCTTCTTGTCGTGTTGATTGAGCAAATCGGTCAACAAACAAGGGGGGTAATCCTCCATCGGAATCTCATTCTCAATTATAACCTTTTCAAATAAACGTCTGCACATCACTATTAGCCCCCATAATCTTGTAGTAGATATCGGCAACACTTTAAGACACTCCGTTACAGCCTTGCGAAGGAGCTCTTGAGCGCACTCGGCAAGGAATTCTTCGTTTTCCATATCACCATCAGGCATTAGCTTCGCGCGTACAAAGCACTCCCTTAAATTTCGCGCGTGTTTGAAGTCAAGCTCTGTTTCATACTCTCCAAGTGAAATCAGCATATGTTGAAGAAACGGTACTCCTCTGTCAGGAGTGATATTGGAAAACACAGGAATGGGTATTTTTTGACCATCGTCATTTGCAACAAATAATTCGTCCTCTTCGTTTCTTTCTATCATTGTCAACAGATGCCTCCTAAGAGCTTTTGAATAATCATGCATGCCGTCTTCGTTGAGAGATATTAAATGATTGTGCACAAGCATCAATGTCTGCCTTCTCAACCTAACACGTCTTCCAATTCCGTCTATCCACATGCTTTTTACAACATTTTCTTTCAACCCAAATTCCATTTCATCGACACTCAACGGCTTTTTGTCAATAATAAACCAAGAAAAGTACATCTGGATACGACGGAACAATTGCAACAATTCTACAGGTCGAAGACTGAAGAGTGTGACCATACAATATTTGGCTGATTTTGTGGTCTGGGGTCTTATAAGAAGCCTCTGATGCTCAGTCAATTGTCTTTCTCTTCGACCACGGAGCACGATATCACGAACTCTGCATGGATCAAGTCCAGGAGTCACAACATCGCCTTCGCTGTTTCTAATTTGATAATTGTCAGGCCTTCTGAGTTTTCCTGTTTTAGAATCAAGTGAAACCTTGGTAGTTGGTCTGAATTCCATTGCCCTGCTGCATATTTCAACAAACACCTCAGTACAAAATGCATCAGCGTGAGATAAAATTTGGTGGATCATTTCACACGCTCCAATGAATCTTCCAGAGGGTTTGCCTTTTCTCCTCGACTTCGCATGGGCTTCATCTTCGTTCTTCGCTGAACGCGATATTTTTGTATTGTGCAGAAACTGATAGTCTGCTCTTAACACGGAACCAGTGTGTGCATCAGCCCAAATGGAGCATCGATTTCCACGATCCATTTTTATGACATACTTCACCACGTATCTGCTTACTCCGTTGGTTTCAGTTATAACTTGAAGATTCTGCATTGACCTTGTCAATGCAAAGAATCGAGGATTTACTGGAGACATGTTTTCTCTGGCACTCGGGGTAACCTTTCCCATATGCCTCTTTGGTTTCAGCATTGGATGCAGGAATCTCCCATTGGGCCACTCATTTGATGGTGGTTCATACAATTTACACTGCTGTAGCGCATCTAGACAAGCCTCACTTGGGTTGATGCTGACTGGGATAAAGTCATCACTTAGCGGATCAATGCTGTCAAACACAGGATGTTTCTTCTTGCATTTAAGGTCGACATTGTCATCGCCTGTCTTATCAACCCTCAACTTGCACCTTTTGTCACAGTTATGAGGCAGGATTTCTGCTGCGGTAGCAATGACATCCCTCCAATCGTCTTCATCCCTAAGCAAACCATCATCAATCATGCCCTGTATTTCATCTGTTGGAATTAAGTCACAAACCGAATTTCTCTGAAGATCGCAAACAAATCGCTTGAATTCTTCATTTTCCATGTCATCCTTTTTCAAACCCATTAAGCCATGAAGGTGGGAAACGTTTCCCGACAACTCCTGGTATTCGTCTCTAAAGAAAGCGTGCACGACTTTCTTTAAAATGGTGGTGCTAGATGTCAACAACAAGTCTATCAAAAGCTTTCGAACCTCCAGCCAATTACGGTTCATCACAGATATGTAAGCCATTTCAAACGATTTTGTGATTTCCGCCTTTGCATGTACTGACAGAAATTCGTAACCAGGGATTTCCTTGGTCCACAACCTTGAGTTTTTCCACTGGTTTAGATGCCTAACACCGGGAAATTGCGCCTGATGTAAAGTCCAAGTAACAAACAAATCAAAATGAGCACCGTTGTGAACTGCAGACGCCAGATTCAATGCGCCCTGTCGTGAATCTAAACTCTCACGCAAGTTAGATTCATCATTATTGCCAATTGAAAGACCTGACTTGGAATTAGTGCATACTTTGAAACCCTGACGTGTCACTTGTTTTGAGTTAAATTCGTTCATAGCCTGATTGCACATTATAGAGTATAGCGTCGCAACAATGTTGTGACACGTGCTAGTTGACGAAGATGCGTGAGTGATGTAATTTTGTGCTGTTTGCTGCATGGAGGCGAATCCGTGGGGATGTTGCTTCTTTCTATAGCAGCTAATTGGCAGAACACCGAGAATTGATGCTTTATCGTCGGTTGCACATGACCAAAAATGCTTCGGGAACAAACTACCCAAAAGATATAAAACTGGAACTGAGTGTCCTGCCACCGATGACACAAATTTTTGAACAACATGTTGCTGCATCTGAAGCCCGGTTATCCTTTTCCGGTATCTCGTGCATAAAGCACCTGTTTGATTAAATATGACATGCATTGGCACTCTGACACTTTCTTCTCGGCTGTCTTCGTCGCGATCCATTGTATAGCTATCACTACGACCGTTTCTCAAGCGTTCGAAGAGATGAACTTGAAAGTCCGATGCATTTGTTGAAGGCACGCTATTTCCATCCTCTGCCATATCGACATTGAAAGGATAACCATTGGTTCCAGTCACCTGAAAACGAAAAAATGTTAGAAATCAATAGCAGCCTAAACCCTAGGTTGACAAGCTATTGTAACTCACGTAATTTCTCAATGTTTCTTCGACAGCAACGTTTGGATAATGAATGTCTGCATCCTTTTTCTGCTTTAGCCTCTTGCTTTGCCTCACATTGCCTCTATTGGAATTCGAACTTAGTTTCCTTCGTTTGTTTTCTCTCCATAACCGATCCCTCACTGGCATCCCATCGTCAAGACAATCTTCAGTTGCAGGTTCGCCTTCGCTATAAAAAGACTCTTCATCATCTATCTCACTATCGTTAAACATATCAGCCTGAACTTCGTTGTTTGCTACATATACAGAACTCGTTTTTGAATTTGCATCATCCTCTTCACAAAATTCTTCTAGTTCGTCATCAGTTGTATCGTTGTCACCTGTTGTATTATTATTGGCTTGATGTTCGACTTCCTGTGGAAGACTTTCATACGAGTACTCGTCATAATCCATCTTCTTCTTCTTCTTTGTATTCATCTGCACCTTGTTTGGCATTACAACGATTGTATCGACTGGGTAAATATGTGTGCTTTACATATTGTTTCCCAGGTTGCTTTGAAATATATTCAAAGCATCCTTTGCATAGCTTTGTTTGGCAAAAGCTCTGGCTACAAGTATACTTCTCCCATTCCTGACAAAACATAATCATGCATTTTCTTCTGGTGGAACGTCTTGTTCCACTAATAATGAGAGGACTGTTGGAGCAGGTGCAAAATGCTTTGCATTGACCGCCAAGTGAACGATGCAGTTCTAGTTTGTAATCTTCAACTGGCTTGACTGTTGTGTTCACGTACACCGTCACGTAACGAAAACAATCTTGTTGTAAAGGTGGAAAATCGTTTATATCGCCATTGGACTTGTATTTTGTCATAACATGACTCGAAGCAGACTTATTTGTTCGATCCTGAACATACCAGTTGCAAAATTTACCACCATGTCGTACATAACGTTTAGCTTCGAATTTCCAAGACTTGCAAGATTCATCATCCAAGCTTTCATTGTTTGGAACTTTTCCATCCAACGACATCAAAAACCTTGCCTCAAATTTTATTGGATTCATCCCTCTGCTTACGATCTCAGCATTGCCTTTGGGGCAGTCCGGGCCAACAATTATAATTACTTCCTTTGAAGTCAATTGTGTTTCGGATGACAATAATTCAATCAAAGAAGATGCAATAGCCAACTTGGGGAATTGATCAGATGGAAACAGACTTCGAATATAATTCACCCCAAACATAAAATGTAATTCTGCGTCAATGTCTCCAACATGACTGTTTTCATCCATTGTCGGATGATTTGATAGATCAGTTTCCAGCATTTTTAACAGTTTTGACACGCTGCGCGATCCAACAAACGGACTCTTTTGATCTATCATGTAATGCAGGGCATTACAAGAACTGATCATAGCAACGAGAGCGTACATAGTCATGTGAGGACCATTACTTGTTGTCTTGTATGGTTGAATGGCTTTTATAGGGCACCCGTAGTTGTCGTAATCTTCTTCTTGGCAATTGTAGTTGAGTGCGTCCCAACTCCGTTCCAATAACAACATTTTATCCTCTGGGGCGGCTCCAGCAACAGTTCTTTGTTTGACAATGACGGGCACTGTATTGTCTTCGTTTGCATGTCGTTGAAGTATTAAAGCATTGTACGTAGGGCAGTACGTGGACCCCCTCTTGTAACCATCCAATGAATCCACACCAAGTTGAGCCATAAGGTGTTCCGGTTTGTAGGTTTGTTGGCACATCTCCATCCAATCATCAAACAAAGTTTGATGAATTCTACCCTCGACGACTTTTTGATGAGCAAGCTGTCTAATGTCAGGACGTGACCAAATGGACAATGTCTCATGGAAAAGTTTCATCTCGGATTGACCATTGTACGTATCATTAGTACAAACATCTGCAACATCTACTCCAGCAAAATTTGCGTGCATAACACTTGTTGTTGAAATGGAGTTGTATGTTTTTGTACAAGCACTGTGATATATTCTTGGTTTCATCACAATAGGACATAAACTGTCCGGAGAAGGTGCGCTCAGATTATGCCAAGGTTTTCTTGGAGGATGACAATGTAGACGCTGTTGGGAAGATCTTGTGGCGTGATTACGGCAAGCTAATGCTACCAACCCTTCTCCTGATATGACTGCAACACTTGGTAACACCAACCATTCTTTGTTCAACAAAATACAATCCTCAGGCTCCCCCTCCCTTCGGATATAATCCATCCGAGAGGTTTCTACCAAATGCATCTTTTTAGATGACTCAGAACTGAGATTAAGTTGTACTTTTGACAATTGCCTTTGAACCAGAAGCGTGAAGTCATAAAATGATGACTTGAAAAAATACTCAGCACAACCCCATGGACAACGGACACAAGGTAAAATATCAGAGTTCACAACTTTCTTGCAATATTCTTCAGGATCAGACCCTGGCAACCTACTTGGATCCAAAGCCCGCAAAAATCCGGTTACAGAGTATTCATTTATGTTTGTGAAATGCCTTTCATATTTCTCAGTAATATCAATAAAAAATGGACTTGGATGTTCCAAAGAACAGTTTTCATATGCGTTTAACAATACATCCTTAGGCAACCAATTATTAGTAATTGAATTGCTCAAGTCCACACCACTATTATGGATAGCCTTCATCCAATATGGACGCAATCGAGTTGGTATGAATCTCCACAAATGACTTGGAGCATATGACTCATGATAGTAGATTTTGGAACTTGGATCCTGTCCACTTAACATATTCCAACAGAAAGATGGCCACGTGTTTTCGTTCTTTTTCGACGCCTTCTCAAAACGTTTCAACAAACCAGTTGACAACATAGAACTAGGCTTGGCTAGAAATATGAAACACTGACGACACAAAACTAAGCAGTTAAATTCTGCTGTTTTTGTTGATGGTACCTGTCTCAATCGATTCTGAGATGGTTTGATGAATTTAGTCAAAATGAGGCACATTTCCAATCGTGGGACACCACTTCCACTTTCGGGCTGAAATCTGCAACAATTATGGCAATGATCATCGCAATCCGGCATAGACACAGCGTATTGATTGAGTTTTTCCAATAATCCCGATTCAGGTTCATTCCAGTCATGTTCAAGCCAATAACAGAAATCATCATCTTCATTGCTGTTTGCAGCAAACTCGATTTCCTCTGGTATGCTCATGTCGACTCCGATTTGTTTCGTTCTGAATACAAGTGTTCTGTTACATTAAACCGCTGGTGCAACATTTATGAGTTCCATAATCTACTTGCCCCTAATAGAATGCCTACTGCTCTAGATTGTACTCATGGGCCCCCTACAAGTGTAGATCATCGGCCCTTACATAGGTACCTATCATCTGCCCCTTTTCGCTGATAAGCCCTTGAACTTTCTAAGAGGTCATTACGGACATTAGTCATTTTAGAAACCACACATCGTACCTATTAGTATGGCGGGAATCCAGATAGCTCTGTACAAGAAAATTTGTGTGCGTGTATTCCTCTAATTTAGTCATATTCACAACGCTCACTGCCCCATGCTTTTTGAGATCAGCCTACCAGCCAATGATGACCAGCCGTCCAATCACCAGCCGTCCAATCACCAGCCTAACATTTTCTTTGATATATAAAAATCTTTTCTGCTTGTGTTCTTTCTTTGTTAGTTACCATTGTGTTTATCTCCTATTTTGTTCGGTGTACCGACGCAACAATGCAAGCATATTCAAGTCCTTTTCTTCGTTTAATTTGTCAACCTCTTGCATCATTTGCTTACGATTTTGCCTAACGACATTATTCATTGTTTCTTTATCCGCTTGTGTTTCATCTAAGTCATTTTTTCTCAACTCATATTGAGAAGTTGTATAAAGATCAGAGCAACGCCTACTGAAATGCTCTTTCCAGACGGTGCTTTCAGGCATCATGCACTGCAACACTCTAAACTTTCCATTTGTGGCATATGCGTAAAGCAGTTTTCCTTCTTCTATTGCATTGGTACACTTCTCTTGTGTCATCTTTTCCCATTCATCTTCTGTAAACAGCTGTTCCCTTGCAAATTTGGTGAAAAATTCATTCAAATGAGCTTTATGAGAGATGCCCTTGTTTTCTAAAGTTGCAACAAACAACTGTGGAAATTTTGTTGCTGGAATAACTACACCATCTTGACAATAAACTATCTTCTGAAATGCATCTCTCTCGTCTTCGTTCCAAAAGTAAACAGTTTTCTTCTTGCCACCTCTGACGTATGCAATGCGCTGTCCTAACGAGTCCAGGACGGTTGCTTCGAAAACATAATCAAAGTGTCTTCGAAAAAAGGTTCCCAATTTTTGATAATTGAATCGTTTGCAAAGCAATGCTCTCACTTCTTCAAACGAGTCTTCGGCTTGAGCCGCCAATCCGAGCAACTTTGACGAATCTGCCAGATGCCAATGACTCTCTATACAGTCAGGACTGCAAAAAACAGCATCTTGTGAATCCTTAAGTGCCTTTCGATATTCTCCTATTTCTATAAGAGAACCAGCCCTCAATGTCAGCATTATACTAAGATATCGAATGTCCTCCTGTCGTGGGAAAGCATCTGATGTCCTATGAATAAACTCATATGGGTTGTGCTCGATTGTTGATATGGAGTCTATTTCTCCTGCCTCAGGAAGTAGATGTTTTATTGTCACCGCAACAGCTTTACCACAAATGACAACTGACAGCATATGCTTCCAATTGTAATCTATGCTTGAAGACTCATAGACTTCACCAGGAGCGTAGCTCCCATCCGGAAGTGTTTCTTTCGGTGGCTTATGAATGATTTTTAGCTGTCTAAACACATTTTGTACTAATTCGCGTGCAGATTCTTTATCAGTCACTTCGACAGACAACAATTCCCAACAATCCCGATTGGATTGAATTTGATTGCACTGCTCTTTTGTAACAACAACACACCGATAAGAGTCTCTGCACTTGGGACAAAGTGAACATGTCTTGGAACTACAAGACTGTCTCATTCTATTTGAATTGTACTTGTTGTGACTTTCCCTGGACCTACTATTGTCATTTGTATTCCACACATCGGTCTTGAATTCGGGCTCGGGCTTCTCTACCTTCATGAAAGTGGGGTCGAGGTCTTGTGATTGAGGTTTAAGCTTCTCGTCCTTAATGAAAGGTGGATCTACTTCTTCTTTTTCGGGCTCAGGCTTCTCGGACTTGATGAAAGGGACATCAACCTCTTCTGATTTTGGCACAAACATATCGGGATTGATGAGAGGGGTATCGACAACTTGTGATTCCGGGTGATGCTTCTCAGACTTGATAAAATGGGGGTCAACCTCTTCTCCTCTCTTTATCGGTTTGCTTTCAATGTTTTTTCCTCTTGAGGATGGATTCGTTTGAAGATCATTAGTTTCTTCTACTTTGCAAATGTTGGTCTGAGGACCGTTCTTTTTGTTGAGGTAATTTGCATTTTTACGATGCTTTGACTTCATTTGCTTGATACGCCTCGTTTTTGACTTTGCCTGTTGCTCATCAAGTCGATTCTTCTTCATTCTTTCCATTAAGTGATCCAATTGATCCATCTTGCCGAGTGATTTTGTAGCAACAACAATCTTTATACACAATGATAGGCTGGTGCAACCAAAACATATGTAAACATTATTCTGTGTGGGGCTGATCATCATTTTTCTAGCGATTGTTGATCTTCGAACGGCAAAATTAAGCGATAAGATTAACTATTAAAAAGGTCTATCATCTGCCCGGCAGTTCATGCAAATCGAACAACTAGAGAGACTACTAACTGTTGAAAAATTTAGGGTTAATGGATACCTTCAAAGGTATCTAAAATTCTCGTACATTGCCCCTCGCCTGTAAGGAGGTACTGCCCTCTACGTGGGAACCTTATGGTGCAGAAATGGTCGGCAAAACTCGTTCGGCGAGGGCTTCGGTAGTTATTATTTGGGACCTTAGCCGTCGCGCGTTTCCCTCCCCGCGCGCCGGAAATTTTTTATTGCCTTCCTTGCAAGGGCGTAGGCGGTCCAACGAGAACTCCTACATCACACCTCATCACTGCTCGAGAGTTACCAGTCTTTCAAAACACACAAGCAACCATCGAGAGCAAAACAACATGACGAAAACTTCTTATTTCAACAACGG
>JARRLH010000244.1:0-5063 GCA_037387205.1 Desulfofustis sp. | reverse complement strand
CGTGCAAGGCGCATCGGGCAGTTTTTTAATGACAAAGCACATGGTTATGCAAATCTCCGAAAGAAGTTTGCTATAATCAGTTGAATTGTGTATATTACAGTGTTCGGCTCAATTGTCACTTCCGCATGCATTCGGCTTTTTTTCCGGGTGCATGTTTTTTATTTACCCTATTCGTGAAAAGTGTGCATTTTCGAACCTCACGTTCAGCGATCACTATTCACGCAACAGCTTCTTCTGTCACCAATTTAGTGAAAAGAGTAATGGAGACCGCCACCAGTGCTTTCTGAACTAAAAGAAAACCTACTCAAAGCAGGAAAATCGGAAGGGTGTATCAGTTTCGATGATTTAAACGATCTGCTTCCCGATGAAATCAAGGACCCCAGAGACATAGAAAAGATTTTCAATTTTCTGGGAGATCATAATATAGAGATCGTCACCGAGGAGAAATCGGGCGAAAAAAGAACTCTCTCAGGGGAGGTGTGGGAAAAGAAGAAAAAATCTTCCGAAGACGGCGACGAAGATGAACCGGCGCTCGGTTTTTCTGAGACAGACGAACACGACGCTGAGGAAACCACCACCACCTATCTCAGGGAAATGGGACGCTTTGATCTGCTGACTCCCGAGGAAGAGGCAAAGTACTCGAAAACGATCAGGCAGGGGTTCGAAGCAATCATCACGGCCATCCGTGAGGACAGCTCGGGCGTCAAGGAAATAGATCTGCTCAGGGAGCGTATCGATCTCTGGGAGAAGCGCGACCCGACATTGAAACCAAAGAAACAGCAGCTTAACTTCATGCGCTACAATGTCGCCGCCAGTGCCAAGAAATATCCTCACATCAGGGAGCTTTTCGAACTGCAGGCCAAGATGGAAGCCTACAGCCGCTCCATCGAGGTAGCCAAGGACACGATGATCCGTGCCAATCTGCGGCTCGTTGTCTCTATTGCCAAGCGTTATATGCACCAGGGATTGACGCTGGCCGATCTGATCCAGGAAGGCAATCTCGGTTTGATGCGGGCGGTATTTCGCTTCGATTACACCAAAGGCAACAAGTTCTCTACCTATGCGAGCTGGTGGATCCGCCAGGCGATAACCAGGGCGATCCTCGATAAAACCAGAACGATCAGGCTGCCGGTCCATTTTCTCGAGCTTCGCAGCCAGTTCTTCAAAGCCTTTTATGCGCTCTACAAAGAGCTTGGCAGAGAGCCGACGCCGCTGGAAATATCCAAGGCCACCAACCTGCCCATGGATAAGATTCTGTCTATCCTGGAGGCCTCGCGAGAACCCATTTCACTGGAAACACCGGTGGGCGACGATGATTCCACCCTGGGCGATTTTCTCGAGAATCAGGAGTCACAATCACCCTACGAAGCCGTGCAAACCAGAGAGCTTGCCGGACGGGTCAAGGAAATCCTGTCAACCCTGTCGGAGCGGGAGGAAAAAATTATCAGGCTGCGCTTCGGCATTGGTGAGAAAGCGGAATACACCCTCGAGGAGATCGGCAAGCGTTTCAATGTGTCTCGGGAACGTATCAGGCAGATCGAAAAAAAGGCGCTCAACCGTCTGCGCCATTCCAGTCGAAGAGAAAAGCTCAAGTATTTCATCGACTGAACATTTCCCAGTCAAACATTTCAGAGAGAAAAAACCGGTGCTACAAACCGGTTTTTTTATTGGCGTGAAAAATTATATAGAAGAGGCGGGCCTGGGGGATATTCACCGGAAGGTTCTCGCCGGTGAACGATTGTCTCTGGCCGACGGCCTGAAGTTATACCAGAGCTCCGATATCCTTGCGGTCGGCTGGCTTGCCAATCTGGTCCGGGAACGAATCAACGGCAACAACGCCTATTTCATTTACAACCAGCACATCAATTATTCCAATATCTGCACCAACCTCTGTAAATTCTGCGCTTTTGGGCGCCCCAAAGATGACGATCTCTCCTACGAGATGTCCATCGCCGAGGTCAAGGACAAGGTACGCCAGCGCCTCGCTGAGCCCATTGCCGAGATTCACATGGTCGGGGGCATTCATCCCGATCTGCCGTTTTCCTACTATATCGAGTTGCTGCGAGGGATTAAGGAGGTGCGGCCAGAAGTTCATATCCAGGCCTTTACCTGCGTCGAGATAGCTCACCTGGCTGGTTTGTGCGGGGAATCGGTGGGCAAAACCCTGGAAATTCTGCGAGAGGCCGGGCTTGATTCGCTGCCGGGCGGCGGGGCGGAGGTGTTCAGCAAGCGGATACGTGAGCGCACCTGCAGCGATAAGCTGCCGGGAAAAGAGTGGCTGGCAGTCGCCCAAACGGCGCACCGTCATGGCTTTCGCACCAATGCAACCATGCTCTACGGTCATATAGAAACATTCGAGGAGCGGCTCGAGCACCTGGATGCGTTGCGCCTTGCCCAGGATGACACCGGCGGTTTTCTGGCTTTTATACCGCTGGCCTTTCACCCGAAGAATACCGAACTGGCGATGCTGTCGTCCACCACGGGAATCGACGATCTGAAAAACATTGCCGTGGCCAGGCTCATGCTGGACAATTTCGCTCACATCAAGGCCTACTGGGTAATGATTGGGCCGAAACTGGCCCAGATCGCTCTGTCCTTTGGTGCCGATGATCTGGACGGTACGGTCAAGGAAGAGGTGATCACCCACATGGCCGGAGCGGAAACCGCCCAGGCCATCGGTTCGGAGACGCTGATCAAGCTGATCGCTGAAGCCGGCCGGGTGCCGGTGGAGAGAACAACCCTCTACGACGTGATCGAGGTGCATGACAACGCCGCCGGGGTGGCATCATGATTGCCGGCATCATCGAGCACCTCAGCAGCGGCCGGAGACTGGCAGACCACCAGTTTGTTCAGCTTCACGCCAGGGCAGACCTGCACCAGCTTGGCTTTCTGGCCGACCAGGCGAGAGAGCGCAAACACCCTGAAAAGGTCGTCACCTACGTGATCGATCGCAATGTGAATTATACCGACATCTGCATCTCTGCCTGTAAGTTCTGCGCCTTTTATCACCTGCCCGACTCCGGAAAAGGCTATCTGCTGAGCCGCGAGGAACTGCACAAGAAAATAGAGGAGACCCTGGCACTCGGGGGAACGCAAATCCTGCTTCAGGGGGGGCTGCATCCGGACTTGCAGCTCGATTATTACGAGGATCTGGTTTCCTTCATAAAATCCTGCGGGATCAATGTGCACGGTTTTTCCCCTCCGGAAATTCATCATTTCAGCATGGTCTCGGGGGTGACGGTGTCAGAAGTGCTCGACCGGTTGATCGCGGCCGGACTGGATTCGGTACCGGGCGGTGGCGCCGAGATCCTTGTCGATCGGGTAAGGAAACAGGTGGCGCCCAAGAAGTGCTCTGCCGACCAATGGCTCGAGGTCATGGAAAAAGCTCATGAAAAGGGGCTGCGGACAACGGCGACGATGATGTTCGGCCATGTTGAGACCATCGAGGAGCGGGTCGAACATCTCAGCCGATTACGCACCCTCCAGGACCGAACCGGCGGTTTTACCGCCTTTATTCCCTGGCCGTTCCAGCCCGACAACACCACCTTGTTTGCTGAGGGAACCTCATTTAAAACCAGCGGCTGGGAATATCTCCGGATGCTGGCTCTGTCCCGAATCTATCTTGATAATTTCGACAATATTCAGGCTTCCTGGGTGACCCAGGGCCCGAAGATCGCCCAGCTCTCGCTCCACTTCGGCGCCAACGATTTCGGCAGCACCATGATAGAGGAAAACGTCGTCGCCGCCGCCGGCGTGAGTTTTTCGCTCTCCGAGAAAGAGATATGCCGTCTCGTTGCCGATGCCGGATTCATGCCCCGGCAGCGGTTGATGGACTATACCATTATCAACTGAGACCCATGACCACCCACACCCGGCCGGCTGTGCGCATCGGCATGGTCAACTACATCAACACGGCTCCCATCCACGAGATCTGGAAATCGAGGAGGCACGATGCGTCATGGCAGATGGTCGAGGAACATCCGGCCGCACTGAACCAGATGCTGGCCGCGGGAGAAATTGATCTGGGCTTCGTCTCATCGCATGAGTACGGTATTCGTCCCGACCAGTATGAGATCCTCGATCAGCTGTCCATCAGTGCCCATGGACCGGTGGGTTCGGTTTTTCTGTTTTCAACGATCAAGCCTGAGATGCTGTCCGGTCTCGCGGTGCTGCTCAGCGTGCAGTCGAAAACGTCGGTTTGCCTGGTCAAAATCGCCCTCGAGAAGTTTTTCAAGGTCTCTCCCGTGTACATCGAAGACGAAGTACGCAACGCCCGAAAACGCGGGGCCGCTGGCGTACTCGCCATTGGTGATGATGCCCTGCGCTTGAAAATTGAAGGAACTTATCAATATTGCCTCGATCTTGGTGAGCTGTGGCGCCAGTTTACCGGCCTGCCCTTTGTCTTTGCGGTATGCGCGGTACGGGCGGAATTCGCCCGCGCACATCCGGACCTGGTCAGGGATGTGCATCGGGAACTCATCGCCTGCCGCGATGAGGGGATTGCTTCCCTTGCTGAGATCTGTCAACTTGCCGCTCCCCGGATACCCATGGACGTAGACGTCTGTCATCGCTACCTGCGCGGTATCGAGTTTAATCTGGGGCCGCTCAAGCAGCAGGCCCTGCAGCGGTTCTTTACCTACCTGTTCGAGTTCGAGGAGGCCAGAAAGGAGTGCCTGCCCTTGAAAATAAGAAAAGTGGAAGAATAGTGATCCTGTGGGATTAATCAGATAAACGCGTCCTCAGATAGAGAATAAAATGAAATTACTCATCGGTGTGACCGGCGCCTCCGGCATGATCTTTCTCAAGTCTTTTGTCGAACTCTGCCGGCAGCAGGACGGTCTGCTGGTCCACGGCATCTGTTCGGAGGCGGGAAAAGACGTCATACAAATGGAACTGGGTCATGATGCTGCCGACCTGGATGGGGTTGCCCAGTGGTTTGGCCCTGAAGATTTTTTCGCCCCTCCGGCATCTGGATCGGCCGATTATCAGGCCATGGTGATTCTGCCCTGCTCGATGGGCACCCCCATCCAGTTCGGCAGCATCATGACCCAGTTCCATTTGTA
>JARRLH010000243.1:0-5071 GCA_037387205.1 Desulfofustis sp. | reverse complement strand
CTGCTGCCGGACTTTTTCTCGGAAAACAGGGGTCCAGGGTTGTTCCACCGGCGTTTCTGCTGTTTTGCCTGTCCACCTTCAGCGGCCTTGTGGCCACTCTTGTCTTTACCGCTGGAATCGGCGAACGCTACCTGCTCGGAGTGGCGGCGGTCATAGGCCTGCTGATCGCCGCCAACCTCAGGATTCCGTTTTTCCTCTGCGTGATCGTTGCACTTCTTACAGGACTGTTGCTTGGGCTGGATTCGACACAGACTGAGATGGCAGGCAGAGCCAGATTCTTTTCTTTGCTCGGCAGCGGCCTAGGCCTCTGCTTTCTGTTTTTATACCCACTATCTTTTGCAGACTATTTTAGAGATAAAAGCTGGCAAAACATCGGGGTGAGAATAGTCGGTTCCTGGGTTGCCGCCAGCGCGCTTCTGGTGCTTGCCTTAACCCTGCAGCCGCCTGTGGGCTAACAGCCGGGAAATGAAGCCCGGCGATTTCCGCGCTGGCCACTATCTAAGTCAACAGAGACACACACCACGGGGGTAAGGCAGTGGTTGGCCAATATGGACACACTAGTCGATATCTCGAGGTTTTTGTCACTGCCGTATTGCGTTTTCGCATTCCTGTACTTATCGGAGTCTTCCTCTGCACAGCCTTGCTGGGCTGGCAGCTCCAACACCTAAAATTCGACACCTCTAACGAGGGGTTTCTTCATGACGACGATCCCTACCTGAAAACCTACAACCAGTTCAGGGAGGAATTCGGCAGGGACGATTTTCTCGTCCTGGCCGTCTACAGCGAAACGCTCTATTCCTCCGAGGTCCTCGAAAAACTCAGAGCCCTGCATGAGGACCTGCTCGATTCCGTTCCATTTCTCGAAGACATCACTTCTTTGATCAACATCAGAAATGTGCGCGGCGAGGGAGACACCCTGCTGGTCGACGACCTGCTGCCCCGCAGTCCGACCACGCCCGGCGAGTCGGCGGAACTGCGCGAGCGCGTCCTGAGCAACCCCCTCTATATCAACAACCTGGTGTCGGAAAATGGCAAGTACACGGCGATTCTTCTGCAGAGTCAGGTGTACGGCGGCGAAGCTGAGGGTGATCTGTTTTCAGGTTTCGATGAGCCAGTGGAAGAAGATGCTGAGGGTGGTGATTCACCCGGGCAACGCTATCTCTCTGATCTGGAAAACGATCTCTTTGTGGAAGCCGTCCATGAGGTGGTGGCCCGTCATCAGGCCCCTGCCTTCCAGATTTCGGCGGCCGGGCCTCCGGTCAATCTGCATGCAATCAAGTATTACATGCAGAAGGATGCCTTCACCTTCATGAAACTGGCACTGCTGGTCATCGGCGGCTGCCTGTTTCTGATGTTTCGCCGCGCCAGCGGGGTGCTGCTGCCGCTCATGCTCGTCGGTTTGTCGCTGATCTCCACGGTGGGGCTGATGACTATGCTGGGCGTCTCATTCAAATTGCCGACCACCATGCTGCCCTCCTTTATTCTCACCGTCGGCGTCGGCGCCTCGATTCATGTCCTCTCCCTCACGTATCAAAACATCCGCCATGGAGAGGCTCGCCATGATGCCATAGTTGCCGCCTATGGTCATTCGGGGCCGGCCCTGATCATGACATCGCTGACCACCTCGGCCGGTCTGGCATCCTTTTCCATGGCCAAAGTTGCTCCGATCGCTGATCTCGGTGTTTTTTCAGCAATCGGGGTTGGAATTTCACTTATTTACACCTTTACCTTTTTACCCGCGCTGCTCTCCCTCCTGCCCCTGAAGCCATGGGTCCCCGAAAAATCAGCAAGAGATAGCCTCATCGATCGTTTTCTGCGCGCTGTCGCCGCCTTCAGCATAACCCGGTATCGTCTGGTACTGGGAGTAGCTGTTGGCATTGTCATATTGGGCCTGACAGGGGTTACCAGGGTGCTGTTCTCCCATGACGGGCTCGAGTGGTTGCCAGAGGAGCTGGGCGTTCGCCAGGCGACACAGCTGCTGGATCGCGAATTGAAGGGAACCGTGGTGCTGGAAATGGTGCTCGACACCGGCAGGGAAAACGGACTTTACGACCGTGAGACCCTGCTCGATATGGAGCGACTCATGGCGGAACTGGTGGCCGATTACGCCAGCCACGAGGTACCGATCGGCAAGGCGCTGGCCATTACCACCCTGCTCAAGGAAATTCACCAGGCCCTGCATGACAACGACCCGGCCTTTTACAAAATACCCGACAACGAAAAGCTGATTCCCCAGGAATTCCTGCTCTTTTCCAATACCGGCTCAGACGATATCGACAATCTCACAGACAGCCTGTATCGTTATGCCCGCGTCACGCTCAAAGTCCCCTGGCAGGATGCCCTGCTCTATATCCCTTTCATCAGGGATGTGACCGACAGGTTTTCCGATACCTTTGGCAGCCGGACGCTGGAAGGCGGCGAACCCATGCAGGTAGCAGCCACCGGCATCATGTCGCTGTTTGGCAGGATTATCCACGCAGCCATCTACTCAGCGGCTCAAAGCTATGGTATCGCCCTGGTGGTCATCACCGTCATGATGATTCTGTTGATCGGCAACCTGAAGCTGGGGCTGATCAGCATGATCCCCAATCTCACCCCGATTATCACCGTGCTTGGACTCATGGGCTGGCTGGGCATCAATCTCGACATGATCACCATGCTTATCGCCTCGATCGTCATTGGCCTCGCCGTCGACGACACCATCCATTTCATGTACAATTTCAGGCGCTACTATCAGCAGTCGGGAGATCTGAACATGGCGGTGGAAAACACCCTGATGACCGCCGGCAGGGCAATGCTGACCACCAGCGTGGTGCTTTCCTTAGGCTTTTTCATCTTCATGTTTGCCGAAATGAACATATTCTTCTATTTCGGGCTGCTGGCCGGCAGCGCCGTGCTTCTGGCCCTGAGCGCCGATTTGCTGCTGGCACCGGCGTTGATGACGCTCGTCGTCAAAAAGAAAAAAAGGACAAACATGCCTGGGCCATCCTGAAGGCCGGGTTGAATTATTTCTTCAAGAATGATCTCCGCCCGCTTCCAGCAGCCTGCGTATCCGGCCCAGCGCAACCCGGCAGACAAGCAGATACGGCAGCGCCCACCAGGGCATGTCAAAGGCCACCACGCAAGCGGTCTCATCTTCGACTCTGATCTGGTGACCGGTTGCCGCAAACCTGCCGATGCGCCAACTCCAGAACTGGTGGTCACGGTATTCGGTAATGGCGAACGGGACCCAGAAGCCAAGCGAGGTTTTTACTCTGCCCTTCGAATCGGGACCGATGTAGCGCTGCGCGCAGCTAACCCGGGCGACGGAGGGGCCCCAGCGCGGCCACTGCTGAGTATCGGTGAGCAGTTTCCAGGCGTCCTCTGCGGTGCAGCGAATGGCCAAACTTATGACCATTCTATTGTGCTCTAAACGGACCATTCATTTCTCACAGATTGCTTACGGTTTCAACACCTTAAGGGCTACCCCCGGGAACGTCAGCGCATTTTCGCCTGACAAAAGAGCGGATTTCGGTTTTATTTACACCATGGGTATACCGGGGAGACTTGTCCAGCAGCGGCAACCCGTGTACCCGTCGGTTCAGTTTCCAGATTCATGAAATAGAGAATTCGAGGAGTCAACTGATGGATACGGTCATTTTATTGTCCAGGCTGCAGTTTGCCTTCACCGTAATGTTCCACTACATTTTTCCGCCCTTGACCATCGGTCTCGGAGTCATCCTCGCTTATTTGGAAACGCGCTACTATCTCACCCGCAAACCGGTCTTCGCCGCCGCCTGCCAGTTCTGGATGAAAATATTCGTGCTCAACTTCGGCATCGGCGTGGCCAGCGGCATCGTTATGGAATTCCAGTTCGGTACCAACTGGGCGACTTACTCCCGCTTCGTCGGCGATGTCTTCGGCAGCGCCCTGGCCGCCGAGGGCATCTTCGCCTTCTTTCTTGAATCCGGGTTTCTCGCCGTGGTCGCCTTCGGCCGGCAGCGGGTAAGCCGGGGATTCTATCTGTTCAGCGTCTACATGGTCGCCCTCGGTTCGGTGTTCTCCTCGATCTGGATCGTCGTGGCCAACAGCTGGCAGCAGACCCCGGCCGGCCATCACGTTGTCGACATCATGCGTGACGGCGGTTCCGGCATGGCGCCCTGGGTTATCGACGGGGTGGTGCAGCGCCGCGCTGAAATCGTCAATTTTCTTGACCTGGTGTTCAACCCCTCCACCGTTCAGCGCTTGAGCCATGTTCTGCTGGGCTGCTTCGCCGTCGGCGCTTTCTTCGTGCTCAGTGTGTCCGCTTATTTCGTGTTAAAAAACCGGCACCGGGAATTTGCCCGCCACTCGATCAACGGCGCCCTGGTGCTGGCTCTGCTCTCTTCGCTCGGCCTGGCCTTGAACGGGCATACCCAGGCCCAGAACGTGTACCGCTACCAACCGGCGAAACTGGCCAGCTTCGAGGCCCATTTCGACACCGGCCGGGCCGATCTCAACCTGATCGGCTGGCCCAACGCCGAGGAAGAGCGCATCGATTTCGATATCAGCATCCCCGGAGGGTTGAGCTTCATGGTGTTTGATGACCTCACCTTTTCCAAGCCGGTTGTCGGCCTCGACCGCTTTCGACCGGAGGACCGTCCGCCGCTGCTGCTCTCCTACCTGAGCTGGCGCGTCATGGTCGGCGTCGGCGGTCTGATGATCATCGCCAGCGTCCTGGGGCTCTATTTCAACTGGCGCCGAACCCTGGCCGACAAGCGTTGGCTGCTGTGGTGCTTCGTATTCGGCATCGGCCTGGTCATGGCCTCCAATCAGGCCGGCTGGATTGGCGCCGAAGTCGGCCGCCAGCCCTGGATCGTCCACCCGCCCATAGAGTGGAGCGAGGACGGCAGTGATCTGCTGGTCGGTGCAGACGGTTTCTACGAATATGACGAGCGTGAGGGGCTGCGCACTGTCAATGCGGTAAGTCCATCGGTCAATGCCCAGGAAGCGGCCACCTCGCTGATTCTGTTCACCCTTCTCTACCTCAGCCTGGCCGCGGTCTGGATCTTTGTGCTTGACCGCAAGATCCGCCAGGGCCCAGAGGAGTTTG
>JARRLH010000242.1:0-7567 GCA_037387205.1 Desulfofustis sp. | reverse complement strand
GGTTCTATCAGGATCTGAGAACCACGATGGGAGCGCCGGGGAAAGACGCTGGCGCATCGAATGAACCTTATCGCTGAGCCCCAGCAGATTCTGCACATGATGACCAACTTCATGGGCAATTACATAGGCCTGGGCAAAATCCCCCGGCGCTCCCATCGTGGTTCTCAGATCCTGATAGAACCCCAGGTCGATATAGACTTTGCGGTCGGCCGGACAGGAGAAAGGCCCCATGGCCGCCTGGGCAAAGCCGCAGGCCGACTCCACCGCGCCGGTGAAGAGCACCAGGGTAGGTTCCTGGTAGCTGCCGCCGGCCTGGCTGAAGAGTGCTCCCCAGGTGTCCTCAGTATCCGCCAGGACAACGGAAACAAATTCGGCAAGTTCATTTTCAGCCGCGCTCGGTGTATAGCTCGACTCCTGCATTGAAGGGGTGTTCACGTTCCCACCGAGTTGCAGCATAAGGGCTGGATCTATGCCAAAGAACAAACCGACAAGCACCAGCACCAGGAGTCCTATACCGCCCCCCTTGGCTTTGTTTGAAAGTTTTACCCCTCTTCTGTCTTCGATATTGCCGCTTCTGCGGCCGTCTTTCCAACGCATCTGAACTCTCCCTGAATAATCACCCTGGTCCTGTGTAAGCGTATTGCATCAAGATATGTCCTCATATGGGTGATGACAATAGTGGTCCACAGCGGTCATGTCAAACATGACGGCGGCAGGTAACCGGTGTGGGATTTCGCCAGCCCTGATCGTTGCTTCTGGCGGTGAAACGTGGTACTTGTAGCCAATCCAACACCGTGCTCAATCCCATCCCCTAAATCAGAGGCAAATATCATGGCTTATTTTCCGAAGCGGCTGCTTTCGATCATTATCGTGATACTGTTCTTTATCGTCTGTCAGGATCCGGCGAAAGCTCGTGACTGGTCGGAGATACTAGCCGCTGCCCGGGGCCAGACCGTCTATTTCAACGGCTGGGGCGGGTCCGAGGTGATCAACCGCTATATCTCCTGGGCCGCGGAACAGGTGGGACAACGCTACGGCATCACCGTCAAACATGTAAAAGTCGCCGATATCGGTGACGTGGTAAGCAGGATATTGGCCGAGAAGAGCGGCGGCAGGACCAGCGGCGGCAGCGTCGATCTGATGTGGATAAACGGCGAGAATTTCCATGCCATGAAGAATAACGGCCTGCTGCTCCCGTCCTATACCCAGTTGTTTCCCAACTACCCTTTGGTCGATATTGAAAACAAGGTTTCCACGCTTTTCGATTTCACCGTGCCGGTGGACAACCAGGAATCACCATGGGGGATGGCCCAATTGGTTTTTCTCTATGATTCAGAGATAGTGACCGACCCACCCGCCGACATGCGGGAGTTGCTTCAGTTCAGTAAAAACAATAAGGGGCGTTTCACCTATCCGGCCCCACCTGACTTTTATGGTACAACCTTTATCAAACAGGCCCTGCTCGAATTGACCACGGACCGCGAACTACTCTACGAACCGGTTGACAGCGCCAGGTTCGAGACGGTCACCGCCCCACTCTGGGAGTTTCTCGACTCGCTCCACCCGCATCTGTGGCGAAGCGGCAAGGCCCACCCGAAAAGCGCACCGGAGATGAAACGGCTGCTTGCCGACCGGGAAATATTCATTTCCCTGAGCTTCAATCCAGCCGAGGCGAGCAACGCCATCGCCACCGGTGAACTGCCGCCGAGCATCAGAACCTACGTGCATGACGGCGGTACCATCGGCAATACCCATTTCCTGGCAATTCCTTTCAACAGCAGCGCCACGGAGGGGGCCATGGTAGTGGCCAATTTCCTGCTCTCCCCCGAAGCTCAAGCCCGCAAGAGCGATCCTGCCATCTGGGGCGATCCGACGGTATTGGCGCTTGCCAAGCTGTCCCCCGAACAGCGCAGTCTGTTCGAGGCCATTCCCCTGGGTGCCGCAACCCTCAGTTCTGAAGAGCTCGGAGCGGTTCTCTTGGAGCCGCATGCCTCCTGGGTTGCGGCTATCGAAAAAGAGTGGCAGCACCGCTATTCAAAGTAGCGGTCTCGACGATGCCAGGTCAACGCAGCCGGCTGAAAATTTTTCCCGCTCTGGCTCTGGCCATATTCCTGCTGCCCATCCTGGCCGGCCTGCTGTTCACCGGGGCGCCGGCTTTCGGCTATCTCTCTGCCGCCGGCAGCACCCATTTCAGTCTGGAACCATTCGCCACCCTCCTGCGCCACCCAAGTCTGCCCGGAGCCCTGCGCTCCACCCTGATATCCGGAGTGGGAGCAAGCCTGCTGTCGCTGGCCCTGGCTCTCTGGATAGCTGCGACGCTTTACGGCACAAGATTTTGGTCTGTTATCGAGCTGAGCCTGGCCCCGCTGCTGTCGCTTCCGCATGCCGCCTTTGCCATAGGTTTTACCTTCTTGATCGCGCCGAGCGGCTGGCTTATCAGGGCGGTATCTCCTTATCCGTCGGGATTCACCTACCCTCCCGACTGGATAACGGCCGGTGATCCATGGGCCATCAGTCTGACCCTGACCATGCTGTTCAAGGAAACACCTTTTCTGCTGTTGATGATTTTCAGCGGCCTGAGCAGACTCGATGTCAGAAGAACCATCATGATCGGACGCAGCCTTGGCTACCGCCGGCTGAGAATATGGACCCGACTCATCATTCCGCAGCTTTATCCCATGCTCAGGCTGCCGCTGCTGGCCGTGCTTGCCTACTCACTTTCGGTGGTCGACCTGGCCTATATTATCGGCCCCTCGCTGCCCCCCACGCTGGCAGTGCTCATCGACCGCTGGTTCAATGCCCCCGAAATCTCCAGCAGGCTTGTCGGCGCTGCCGGCTCACTGCTGCTTCTCTTTGTCACACTGGTGTGCATCGTTTCAGCCTTGGCGCTTGAATTCCTGGTCAGCAAGGTCGGCTCCAGAAAAATACTGGACGGCAGACGTGAGTCCCCCTTCGAAGTGCTCGTTTCCACCGGCTCCCTGTATGCACTGGTGCTTCTCGCCGTTAATCTGTTCAGTCTCATGGCGCTGATGCTCTGGTCCGTGGCTCACTCCTGGCGCTTTCCCCACTTCTTCCCCAACCGCTTCAGCCTGACCAACTGGAGCACGCCACTCCAGCAATTGCTGGAGCCCGTATCGGTCAGTGCGCTGGCGGCCCTTCTGAGCTGTCTGCTGGCCATCATCCTTGTCGTGGGCTGTTTTGAGAATGAACAGAATCTGGCAAGGGCCAGGATTGCCTCGATAAGCCAGCGTTCTCTGTGGATTATCTACCTGCCCCTGCTCATACCCCAGATCAGTTTTTTATTCGGCATACAGGTCGTACTGGTTATCTTTAATCTCGAGGGCACCTGGCCGGCCCTGATCTGGGTTCATCTTGTTTTTGTACTGCCCTACGTCTTTCTGACACTGGCCAACGCCTACCGCAGTTATGACCAGCGCTACAGCTACGTGGGCATGACGCTCTGCGGTGGTCCGCTGCGGACCTTTTTCCGTATAAAACTAATCATGCTGGCCAAACCGATCCTGTTCAGCATGGCCGTCGGCTTCGGCGTTTCCATTGCACAATACCTTCCCACCCTGTATGTTGGAGCCGGCAGATTTGCAACCATAACCACTGAAACCGTAAGTATTGCCAGCGGCTCGGACAGACGGGTCATGGCGATCTACGCCCTGACTCAGCTGCTGGTCGCTCTGACTGGATTTCTCACCGCCATCGTGCTGCCCGCCGCTGTGTTCAGAAAAAGAAAGGCCATGCAGAATTGAGCCACCCATGTCACTTGTTCTCGACTCGATTGCAATATGTCTCCGCGAGGCGCCTCTGTTCAAGCCTTTGAGCCTGGCAGTTTCAGCGGGTACGATAGTCACTATCATGGGACCGTCTGGTTGTGGCAAGTCCACTCTGCTGGCGTCGATCTGCGGCATGCTCGACCCCGGTTTCTCGCTGTCCGGCACGATCTCGCTCAACGGTCGCTGCCTGAACGGAATCGACATGGAACACCGCAGGGTCGGCATTCTTTTTCAGGACGATCTGCTCTTTCCCCATCTCGATGTGTTCGGCAATATGGCTTTTGGACTGCCCGCCCGGATGAGCCGCGGGCAAAAACGCGAGCGGGTCGACCGCAGCCTTGCCGCTGCGGGTCTCGAGGGGTTCGGAGACCGTGACATCGCTACCCTTTCGGGAGGGCAAAAAGCGCGGGTAAGCCTCTTGCGGGCTTTACTGGCCGAGCCTGAAGCCATTCTGCTCGATGAACCCTTCAGCAAACTCGATGATAATCTGCGCAGCTCCGTCAAGGAGTTCGTCTTCGAGCAGATTGGCCGCCTGAATATTCCGGCTCTTCTGGTTACCCATGACCGCAGCGATTCAGCCGATGGGGCATACATCGAGCTGAACTAGGGGCCATCATGCTTGACAGATACAGCCTTAAAATTGTCAAACCACTGCTCGATTCACTGGCCCACTATCTGCGTAAAAAAGGGGTAAAAGCCGATCAGGTTACCATGGTCTCGTTTGCCGTGGGGCTGCTCGGGGTAATCTTGATCGTCGGTCATCACTATCTGGCGGGAGGACTGCTGCTCCTCCTCAATCGCCTGGGGGACGGTATCGACGGCACCCTGGCCAGACTGGGCGGAAGCACCGACCGGGGAGCCTTTCTCGATATCTGTTTCGATTTTATTTTTTACTCGGCCGTGGTTCTCGGCTTTGCTCTGGCCGAACCTGAGCGCAACGGCCTGGCCGCCGCGTTTCTGATTTTCTCCTTCGTGGGCACCGGGTCGAGCTTCCTGGCCTATGCGATAATGGCCGAACGCCGTTCACTCGCGGATCAGCGCTTGCCCAACAAAGGGTTCTACTACCTCGGTGGGCTGGCTGAGGGTACGGAAACCGTTATTTTCTTTGCGCCGAACAAATAAGAGATGAGGGACACGATGGGTATTGTGTCCCCCTTAACCTGTGTCAAGCCGATTACGATATTTGCGCAGCAACCCCCGGAACTGATCATAGGTTAAACCGAGCAGCGCGGCGCTTTTTTTCTGGTTGTACCTGCTTGTTTCCAATGCCTGCCTGAGCAGCTGACGCTCGTAGGCGGCGACCAGTTCTCTGAAACCGCCGGATAATTCTTCACCTCTTTGGGACTGTTTCTCAGTATCTGAACCGACTTTCTGCTCCTGCTGATCAGGGAGTTCAGCGAAGGGCGAGACAAAGGGATCAAATTCGATCCTGTCAATCCGCCCCGAGCCTGACCGGTAGACAGCCCGCTCTATCACATTCTTGAGTTCGCGCACATTACCTTCCCAGCGATGACTCTCCAGCGACCGTTTCGCTTCGCCGGAGAAGCGGAGCACTTCATCGATGCCAAGCTCGTAGAGCATCCTGGAGCCGAAATGTCGAGCCAACAGCATGATATCTTCCCCCCGTCGCCTGAGCGGCGGCAGGAACAACACTTCGAAAGAGAGGCGGTCAAGGAGATCCTGCTTGAACTTACCCCGGGCTGCGAGCGCGGGCAGATCGGCATTGGTGGCGCAGATGATCCGGACATCCACTTCAATCTGAGCAGAACTGCCCACCCGTTCAAAAAAATAATATTCGACCACCCGCAATATCTTCTCCTGGGCCTGCATCGGGATGGTGCCAATCTCATCGAGAAAAAGGGTGCCGCCATTGGCTGCCTCAAACCGGCCGATGCGCCTCCCCTCGGCTCCAGTATAGGCACCCCGCTCATGGCCAAAGAGTTCCGATTCGATCAAAGTTGGAGCCAGGGTCGCGCAGTTCAGGGTCACAAAGGGCCCCTCCCAGCGGTTCGACAGAAAGTGCAGCCGACGTGCTGCCAGTTCCTTACCGGTGCCCCGTTCGCCCAGGAGCAATACCGGCCGGTCAACGGGAGCGACCTTGGAGAGCCGGTCCTGAAAATCGAGAAATATCTCGGATTGGCCAAGCGCCTCTTGGCGATCCGATGGGACAGTTCCTGCCAACACCGTGATATTCATTCAAATATTTTGATTTCCACAAACTGGCACATGTTCTGCAAAATGAAAGCAAAACCATTACCGACTATGGAGGTTGCCATGAGTGTATTTACCAGATTCAGAGACATTGTAAGTTCCAACATAAATGCAATGCTGGACCGAGCCGAAGACCCCGAGAAAATGATCAAGCTGATGATCCGGGAAATGGAAGACACCCTGATCGAGCTCAAATCAGCCTGTGCGGGAGTAATCGCCGCCCGCAAGAAATTACAGCGCAAACGTGACGACATCGATGAACGGGTCGCACTCTGGTCGCAGCGGGCTGAACTGGCAGTGGACAAGGGAAGGGATGACCTGGCCCGCGAGGCACTGGTCGAGAAACGACGTTTTTCTGAATTGGGTGAGTCGCTGGAGCACGAAATTGTCGAGCACAGCAGCCTCATCGAACAGTACCAGAAGGACATCGGTGAGCTTGAAACCAAGCTCGCCTCTGCCAAAGAGAAAAAGCGGATACTCATTCAGCGGCACAAGAAGGCAACGCACAGCAAGCGGGCCCAGGAGGATATCCGCAAAATGGACAGCGCTGAAACCATGGCTCGCTTCGAGCATCTCGAAAGCCGCATTGACAGGATGGAGGCTGAAGCGGAGCTCGTCAATTATGGCAAGAAGAGCGGAGTTGATGATCAGTTCGCAGGCTTGGCAGCCGATGAAGAGATAGAAAAAGAGCTTGCCAAGATGAAGGCCGCTGCATACCATGATCAGGCAGACAGTGACGACCAGAGTCAACCCTAAGCCACAACCACACCATGCATGCCGTATTTATCGTAGCCATCGTCTTCGGCTCCGCTGTCATCCTTGCCGGACTGCTGTGCGGCACCATTCTGGTGATCGTCAGGATGCGCCAGTCAGGTTCGGGCAAGGCCAATCAGGGGAGTCAGGACGAAGTTTTAATGGTCCAGGAACTTTACCGGGGCCTGGAAAAAATGGAGCAGCGAATCGAAGCGCTCGAGACCATTCTGATGGATGGTCGTGATAGAGGAGAGAAGAAATGACAACCTTCGGCACTAGAAAAAATGGTCTGTATCGTTCCAGACATGGGGTCATTCTGGGAGTCTGCAGAGGAGTAGCCGATTACTTCGACATAAAGGTACTATGGGTCAGGACCATCATGGTGATCATCTTCCTGTTGAGCGGCTTCTGGCCGCTAATCGGAGTGTACCTGGTGGCCGCCCTGCTGATGAAACCGGAGCCCGCCCAATCATTTGCCAACGCTGACGAGAGGGACTTCTATGACAGTTATGCCCACTCACCCCAAAGTGCGGCGCACCGGCTGAAGAAGAAGTTCAACGATCTCGATCGTCGCATCCGGCGCATGGAAGACAGCGTTACCGGCAGGGAATTCGAATGGGACCGCAAGTTCAATTCGACGCCTTGATTCGCAAAGATCAAGACAAAAGGTGCTTTTCCTAACCGGATGAGCACCTTTTTTTGTGGCTGGCGGGCTGGCCGCCGGCTCTCTCAGCTTGAAAGATCAGAAGAAGTGTAGAAATAGAGCGGCACCATGGCAAACCACTCAAATCGCTCATCAAAAGTAATTGCCATGCCTT
>JARRLH010000241.1:0-10562 GCA_037387205.1 Desulfofustis sp. | reverse complement strand
GCGGCAGACATTTTTGGTCAGATAGAGACAGCGCTCCGGGTCAATGGCCCGGGTGTTGGGAACCGCCTGGGGAAACAGGGCATAGACGGCCTTTCTTTTGTCGAGCCCCTGGTTGAAGATGTTGGGCACCCGCGTGGGACAAACCGGCTCGCAGTCGCCGCAGCCGGTACAGCGGTCCGGATCGACATAGCGGGCCTTCTCAACGAGTTTGACGGTGAAGTTGCCTTCCTCGCCTTCAACGGACGCGACCCTGGTCTGGGTGTACATCTTAATGTTGGCATGACGGCTGGATTCGACCATGCGGGGGGAAATCATGCACATTGCACAATCACCGGTGGGAAAGGTCTTATCGAGGCGGGCCATGGTGCCGCCGATGGATGGCTCCTCGTTGATCATGTGAACCATCAGGCCGCTGTCGGCCAGGTCAAGAGACGCCTGCATGCCCCCGACGCCGGAGCCTACGACCAATACCGAACCAACCTTTTCCACGTTTTGTCCCAGGGGAGTGTTCTTCGTCAAAACAGCCTCCTCAGAATCAGACCCTGCGTTAATCATCCTGCCGGCTGTTCGCAGCAGCCGAGAAGAATTAGGGGTCTGATCATGAATAATGAGTAGTCATATCCTCTGTCTGCACAGCACAACGCCCCCCATTATTGTGGAATTTTACCACTATGACAATCTCTTTTTTAAATTTCGTGGTACCTCCACCATCGAGTTGATCTTTTTGTATAATATTATTAATAATTTCGCCTGATCTAATTTGTAAAAACAGGGTCTGCCGCACGCTGTGCAGGCGGCCCTGAACCTGACAGAAAATGGTGAGATGGAGTGGCTTTAGGGCACCGTCTGCGGCCCTCGACAGATTATGACTGAATCCGGACAAAACGCTCATTTTCGAACCATTCCGCCCCCCTTTTCCCAGCGCTGCGGCGACTATCGAATTGAGCTTTTCAAGCGCGGCAGCCGGAGCTATGAAAAAGTCAGCTATCCGATTCGCTGCGGTGTCTACCACGAGATTGTCACCCCCAACGCGGTACTGCATTTCGATCTCAATCATCACCCCATCCGCTTGATCGGCAAGCAGCGGGATTGGCCGCACCCGCAGGAATGGTTGAAGCGAACGATCGGCAACGACTGGATTTACTACTCCACCGGCGGCTATACCGGCGTCTTCGAGACCACCGGAGAATTCTACCTGCCCAACCTTCCCTATTCCACCAACAACCACCTGGGCGGCACTCCCCTGGAAAAGGAACCGATCCGATCCCTTATACAGGACTGGCCGCAGGAGATTGGAGCTAGCGCCGCTTCCTGCAGCGGCTGCAGCGAAGAAGTTGACCAGGCGATCGAGCGGATCAGGGAGCTCACCCCCGCCTCCCTGGCCGAGAACGCACAAACCCTGCACCGCATCGTGGACGGGCCGGTGAGCGTGCTGCCGCCCGATACCAGGCATGTCGATTATCAGGTAATCCCGCTCAATATATCACTGGGCTGTCTTTATAAATGCGGCTTCTGTCGAGTGAAAAACAAACGCGCCTTCAGAGAACTCTCGCTGGCCGAGATCAATGCCCAGCTCGACGACCTGCATACACTGCTGGCGGACAACCTGATCAATTTCAATTCCATTTTCCTCGGCCAGCACGATGGTTTGAACTGTGATCCCAGCCTGCTCTGCGCTGCGGTGGAACTGGCCCATCGCAAACTGGAACTCGGAGCTTCCTGGATCAGCGGCAGCAACACCTTCCTGTTTGGCTCGGTCGACTCGCTGCTGGCCGCTGAGGCAAAGCTGTTCGACGATCTGGAGGGGTTACCGGGCCGCATCTTCATCAACATCGGCCTCGAATCCGCCGATCAGGCAACTCTCGACTACCTCGGCAAACCCCTGAAGGCGGCGCAGGTGTCCGCTGCCTTCAGGCGCATCAAGTCGATCAATGAAACCTGCCGCAGGGTCGAAATCAGCGCTAATTTCGTCATCGACCCGGAGTTGCCCGACAGTCATTACCAGGCCATGCTGGGGCTGATTCGAGATGAGATAGAAGCAGTGAGAGACAAGGGCTGTATCTACCTGAGTCCGCTTCGCTTCGACGAGCCCTCTCGGGCCCGGCTGTTCGATTTTTACAAACTGAAGCGGCTCAGCAGACTGCCGCTTTTCATGTACACCATCCAGAGATTATGATCTACTGGCGGGTGGAACCCATAACTTCAGCGGGGAGGTCCAAGCCTTGAAGCAGCCAGATAATCTGCGCGCCGAGATACTCGCTCGGCGCGACAAATTGACCGATCGGGAACGGATCGAGAAGAGCGAGCGGATCACCGTCACCCTGTTGTCCACCGATGCGGTGGCCTCCAGCAGCTCGATCTTCATCTATGTGAACTTCAGAAGCGAGGTGGAAACCATTGTTCTCATCCACCGTCTGATCAGGATGGGAAAAAAGGTTTCGGTACCGCTGACCAGAGTCGCCGAGAAGCGGCTTGACATAGTGATGATTGAGGACCCGGGACGGGATCTGGCCCCGGGATACTGCAATATACCCGAGCCCACCGAGCACGCGGCAGCAGCCAACACCATTTCCACCGAATCACTTGATCTCATTGTACTCCCCGGCTCGGTGTTTGATGAGCGCGGAGGCCGTTTCGGCTATGGCGGTGGGTATTACGACAGACTCCTGGCAAGAATACCAAGCGCAGCCAGGTACGGTCTTGCCTTCGAGCTGCAGGTGGTTAGCAAGCTCAATCTCCAGCCCCACGATGAAATCCTCGACGCCATAGTCACCGAAGAGAGGCTGATAACCGTTCCGCAGCGCGCCGCCAGGCAGCCCATATGAAAAATCAATCTTCACTAATTGACTTTTATTGTGGTGAACTGTACAGTCGTCATTCAAATCAATCCTGTCTCTCCTGATGGGAGCGCTGCGCTGTCGCCCCGTCGCTTGAGGCAGAACTTAATCCAAGCTGCGAGAACGTTATGAAAGTACTTGTGGGCCTGTCGCTTCTGGTTTTTCTTGCTGGAGTCACCTACCGGATCTATGGTTGGTTGACGCAGACTGTCCTGACCGCCGACAAAGCTTCAACCGGCAGACCTTCAGCGGCTCTCAGGGGAGTCATGGGAACCGTGTTCAGCGGTGAGTTCTTCACCCTGATCAAGACCTTCTTCACCGACATCCTCTTCCAGAAACGGCTGCTCAACAAGGCGGCCCTGAGATGGGCGGCGCACAGCCTGATCTTTTTCGGTTTTATCGCACTTCTGCTGATGCATGGCCTGGGTACGGGGGTCAGCGAGCTTTTCTTCAGTGACTATCAGTCGGACTATCAGTCGACCATTCAACCCTATCTTTCCCTGCGCAACCTGTTCGGCTTGATGGTTCTGCTCGGTCTGGCCATGGCCATCTACCGCCGGCTTACCGATGCACCACAGCGGGTAAAAAGCTATGGCAGTGACTGGCTGGCAATTGCCATCGTCGGCGCCATCATCCTCTCGGGCATGGTGCTGGAGAGTTCCAAGATCTCCAGTTATTCGGCCTTTACCGTCATGGCGGAGGATTACGGCGGAATTACCGAGCCGGACGAGCTTCTGCCGCTGGAGACATACTGGGCAGCAGAGCATGGCTTGGTCTCCCCGAACATCGCCAAGCCCTACGACCCGGCGCTCATAGAGGAGGGCAGGGAGATCGCCGGTGATACCTGTATGGAATGCCATGCCCCGGCCCAAAGCGCCTTTATCAGTTATTCCCTCGCCAAAGTGGTCGGACCCGTCGTCAGCGGACTCGGCGACGAAGGGGTGGTAAACGTTCTCTTCTACCTGCACATCATCTGTTGCGTCGGCCTGCTCGCCTGGCTGCCTTTCTCGAAGATGTTCCATGTCATCGCCACGCCGATTTCTCTTTTAATCAACGGGGTCATGGGTTTCAAGGAGCCCGGCAAAGACCCGGCCAACGCAGTCAAACGCCGGATGGTCGGCCACTCGGCCTGCACCCATTGCGGCTCGTGCAGCGAACTATGCTCTGCGCTGATGTTCTACGAATCGTTCCAGAACGATTTCATCCTGCCGTCTGAAAAAGTACAGATATTGAAAAGGGTCGCCGCCGGCCAGAACGTCGATGATCAAACCCTGGCCAACCTGCAGAAGGGTCTCTACATCTGCACCAGCTGCGACCGCTGCTCGGAGATCTGTCCCTCCGGCATCAACCTCAGGGAATTGTTCATCAGTTCGAGGTACCAGCTGCTCAACCAGGGCATTCCTGAAACCTCCATGCTGAGTCATTTTTCCTTTCCCCTGTCGCTGACCAGAAATTTCATCGACGACCATAAGAACGCCCTGAAAAAGCTGGAAAAAATCTTCAAGGACTCTTTCAGCAAGCTCAAGGACCTCAGGTCAATCACCGTCAGCGATCCGGTGCAGGTGGGAACCGACAGCTACCAGAGCTGCTATGCCTGCCAGCGCTGTTCCAATATCTGTCCAGTAGTGAGGCTCTATGACGATCCGGTAGCGGAACTCGACATGCTGCCCCACCAGATCATCTTCAGTCTCGGCATCGGCAACAAGGATATTGCCATGGGTTCCCAGATGATCTGGAGCTGCTCCACCTGTTACCTGTGCCAGGAACACTGCCCGAACAAGGTGGAGCTGACCGATATTTTCTACAATCTGAAAAACGCTGCGATCAAGCAGATGGAAGGAGGTCGCGCATGAAACTCGCTTTCTTTCAGGGGTGCAACATACCGATCAGAATCGAGCAATACGCGGTCTCGGCCGAGGCAGTTCTGAAAAAATTGGGCGTCGAGCTGGAAATTGTCGAGGAGTTCACCTGCTGCGGCTACCCGGTTCGCAATGTGGATGAGAAAGCCTACATCATCCCGTCGGTCAGAAACATGGCCATCGCCGAAAAGAAAGGGCTCGACATCATGGTGATCTGCAACTGCTGCTTTGCCAGTCTGCAAAAAGCCAAGAGCGTCATGGCCAACAATCCCGAGCTGGCCGTTGAAATCAACGAGATCCTCGCCAAGGACGGTTTGAAGTTCGAGGGCACTGGTGCGGTCAAACATTTTCTCACCGTGCTCCATGAAGATATCGGCCTCGAAACGATCAAAAAGCAGCTGGTCAACATGGTCACTGAGCTCAATCTCTCGGTCATCCACGGCTGCCACATTTTACGGCCTCGAGAGGTCACCCTGTTCGACGACAGCTTTGTTCCCAAGATCACCGACGAACTGATCGCTCTGACCGGGGCCACCAGCCTCGAATGGCGGGGTAAGCTCGAATGCTGCGGCGCCGCCCTCGGCGGCTTGAACAGTGAACTGTCCCAGATTCTGCTCCAGGAGAAGATCGACGGAGCCCGCGATGCCGGAGCCCAGTTCTTAACCCCGGTCTGCTCTTATTGCCATCTGCAGTTCGACACCACCCAGTTGAACATGAGAGAGCAGAGGCAGGATCAGGATGTAATGCCGGTGCCCGACCGGAGAAATTTATCCCAACCCCTTTTCCGCCGCATCATACAGGGGGATGACAGGGCCCGGCCCATCATGGATGAGTTAAAATAGAGGGGCCCCCGGATCAAGATTAAACTTGAAAAACAAAGAGAAGCGGAATCAGCTTAGAGAACGTAACTAGGTACAAACTAAGGGATTGATATGAGTAAAGTAATCGCATTTGCCGGCAAGGGTGGGGTGGGCAAAACCACTGTCGCCTCGCTGGTGGTAAGAAGCTTATCAAAATCGGGCAAGACTCCGATCCTGGCAGTCGATGCGGACCCTAATTCCAATCTTGGCGAAACCCTGGGATTGGAGGTTACCTCGACGATTGGCGATATCCGTGAAGATTTCATGCGCGATCCGCAGGGCGTGCCTTCCGGGATGGACAAGACGATATACCTCGAAAGCCTGGTCGAGCAGGCTCTCATCGAAAAGCCCGAATTCGATCTGCTGGTCATGGGACGCCAGGAGGGGCAAGGCTGCTACTGCATGGTCAACAACATCCTTCACAATTTCACCGATCGTCTGACCCAGAGCTACCGCTACATGGTCGTTGACAACGAAGCAGGCATGGAACATCTGAGCCGGCGCACCAGCGGCCGTGTGGATATGCTCTTTCTGGTCACCGATTACTCGCTGCGCGGGCTCCGGGCGCTGAAAAGAATCCACGAGATGCTCGGCAGCCTCAAACTGGAAGTCGCCGATATGGGTATTGTCGTTACCAGGGCCCCAGGTGAACTCAACGCCAAGTTTCTCGAAGAAGTCGAAGAAATAGGCGTTCCCATTGTCGGCATAATTCCCGATGATCCGGCCCTGCTCGATTTTGACATGGAGAAGAAGTCATTGATGGAACTCGATGACGACTCTCCCTCGGTGGCCGCAGTCGCTGAGCTGCTGGAGGAAAAGTGCCCGGCCTAGCCTGATGTTCATGGGAAACAGCACAAGTTAAATTCACAAATACGTCGCAGGTTATTTGGAGTTTCTGTGGCTGTTCCAGCAGTACACTCTGTAATTTTCGCTGCAACTATGGAAAAGTAAAATTTCCACCCTGCGGGCCAGCCAGAAGCCGAGTGCCGTGAGCAAAGATCCAGGAGGCGTCGATGGGACACGATGTAGCCGTTTTCGAACCCTACCCGTTTTATGTCGGACAGAAGATCCGTATCGAGAATTCACGCAGAGCTGGCGACTGGGAAATCGCCGCTGTGGGCGACAAAACAGTCACCCTGCGCTGTCCGATCTCCAACAAGACCTTCGAATGGAACAAATTCTGCTACCTGGTTACTGAAGAAGAGGACGCGGTCTGGCCCAGGAAGGACTGATAAGGCACCTCACCCGCCCCTCCCCCAGGCTCCATTTGCTATTTGCAGAGGGCCGCATGCAGGGCCCGCTGGGCTCCGGCAAACTCATCCCGATTGACGATAAACTGCATATTGGTCTGCCGCGTGGTCTGCGACACCGCCAGAATATTGATTTTGTCGTTGGCGAGGGCCTGGGAGGCCTTGGCCATTATACCGGGCTGGGCGATATTGGAACCGATGGCGCAGACGATGGCCACCGGGGTGGCGCTCACCTGTTCAAAATTGTCACTGAGCTCGGCCATCAGATGAGGTGTACAGTCGCGCTCCAGGACGATCAGATCGATGGTGTTGGCATTGGTCATTTTGCTTATGTAGGAAACGTCGTGCCGACCGAAGATCATCATGATCCTGCGGTCGAAGCCCACCTCGCCGACCATTCTGGTATCGTGCACCTCTATGCAGTTCACCCGGTTCGAGCCGGTGACGATTTCAACTTTTGACTCAGGGGCAACGAATTCGTTGGTAATCAACGTGCCTGGATGATCTGGGTCGAAGGCGTTCTTGACCCTGATCGGAATCGAATTGATTTCAAGCGGTTTCGAGGCCCTGGGGTGAATCGCCTCCATGCCCACGTCCGCCAGTTGATCGGCCACGTCATAGTTGGTATTGCACACCGGATGGGCAGTCTCCTCACCAATCAGCAGCGGATCCCCGGAACAAAGATGGTACTCTTTGTGAATAATTGCCTCCGAGGCACCAAGCAGCACCGCCACTTTGGAGAATGTCACTTCAGAGTAGCCCCGATCGAACTCCCGCATGATGCCCTCAGTGCCCTTGGTGTAACCGGTTGCAAAGCAGATGGATGAAAATGGATCAACGCTGTCGAAGCTGTCCTTGATGCGCTGATCGATGGTCAACTGCCGTCCGTCTTCCCAGCCGCTCAGGTCGACAAAGGTCGACTTGTATCCACGGTTTTTCAGGATGTTGGCCGAGTTGTAGGCGCTGTGCATTTCACCCAGGGAAGCCAGCAGTTCCCGGGCCGCGAGCAGCAGTTCTCCGCGGGAGACATATCCCGACGCCAGGACGTTTTCCATGCTGCGCAGAATATTGATGGACAGGTCGATGCGGTCGCCGATAAAATCGTTGGCCTGTTCCACTTCGAGTCCGCAATCGGCCAGCCGCTCGTTGAGCTCAATCAACTGGTCTCTTAAGGCCAGCATCTTCCTGGGGTAATTCTCCTGGTCTTCGAACAATTTATAGAGTCCCGGCTGACTGGTTTTCTTATGCTCGAGCAGATCGTTGGTTACACCTGCATAGGCTGAGACCACATATACCCGGCCGAACACGTCATCTGCATTGCGCAGGATGATGTTGTCGATAATTTCGGGAAAGCGGGACATCGAAGTCCCACCAATTTTTTCAACGCGTAAATTGTGTCTTGTCATATCATTACCAGGATGAGCAACTTCGCCGAGCCCACCCCCCATCATGGAAAATTTCAAGAACAGCGGTTCAGCGATCTATAAAGTCGAATGTTCAGGATAGAAATCGTGGGATTTATTATAATTCTAATTGAGCCTTTGTCCAAACCTGCCGGAATCTATTTAAAATCACAATCAAATACAAGCTTATTCTTCCTGGGGCATCAGGTAAGCGCCTGAGGCCCGGGAGACAAGCAACCTGACGTTCACAGGTTGGCTCGGTCTGCCAGTCAAGGAGACTCGGGAAGGCTATTTAATAGAGCCATTTGCAAAACGATCTTGTCGTCCAAACTCTGCGTTATGCTCGAAATTTTATCCTCGGAATATCAAAATTTGCCTGTGGTAAAATTTCTCGCATGCCTTGATTTTGAACAAAAATCTTAGTTTTGCAAAAGGCTCAAGATAGTCGCGACGGCACCTGTGGTCTGTCAACCAAGCACAGCAGAACATAATAACGATATGATATCATAGTTATATTTTTCTTCTAATTGGTTTCTCCCATGAACGTCAGGTTACGCTTGCGGGGTACGGTCAAATCGAGTAGTACTGGTATTACGAATTACTAATTAGTATTACTGGGCCCTGGCTCTGCCGAACAGTTTAGTTTTTTCAACTGGCTCATTCCAGTTCCATGCATATATCAGAAGGTATACTTTCAGCACCGGTCCTCTTTGGCGGGGCGTCCCTCGCCGCTGCCGGCACCTTGATCGGCTTGAAAAAGCTGAACCTGGACCGGATCATGGAAGTTTCGATGCTCACCGCCACCTTTTTCGTTGCCTCTCTGATTCACGTCCCGCTCGGTCCCGCCTCTATCCACCTTGTATTAAACGGATTACTCGGCATCATGATGGGCTGGGCCTGTTTTCCTGCCATCGTGGTGGGGTTGCTCATGCAGGCCGTATTCTTCCAGTACGGCGGTCTGCTGGTACTTGGGGTCAACGCTGTAAATATAGCTTTTCCGGCAGTACTCTGCTTCTACCTGGTCCGGCCGCTCCTGGCTGCCGCCAAGACCCGGCCGCTGGCCGGCTTTATTGCCGGCAGCGGTTCGATAGTGCTTTCCTCGATCTGTATGGCGCTTGCCCTTGCCTTCACCGACATCGGCTTCCTCGTCACCGCAAAAATCACCGTTCTCGCCAATATCCCGATCATGTTGATCGAAGGATTCATTACCATGTTCGTCGTCTCTTTTATCGGCCGAGTGCATCCTGAACTACTCTGGGGAGCCGGGAAATGAAGAGAATGATAGGACTGCCGGTGCTGATTTTCATCCTGCTTTGTTCAGGTCCGGCATTGACCCATCGTGTTCAGGTGTTTGCCTTTATGGAAAATGGGTTCATCAAGGGTGAGGCAACTCTTTCCGGGGGGAAAAAAGTAATAAACGGCACTATAAAGGTCGTCTCCAAGGACGACCAGAAGCTTCTATTGACGACCACCACCGGCGACAGCGGGTTGTTTACCATTGATCCGCACGCGCTTGGGCTGGAGAAGCCTGTCGATCTGCTCATCGTCCTCGATGCGGGTCCGGGGCATCGCGGTGAGTGGCAGGTGAGTGGCCTTGACTATGCCCTCACGGATCATCAATCCGTCCCCCCACCGGCGGCCACCGCCGCACCAGCACCGCTGCCGACATCGCCGCCGCTGAAAAACGTGGTGAGCGGGATTATCTCAATACTGGGGCTCGGCGCCTTAATCGCCTGGTCCAGATCGCGGAAAAGAGGTAAAAAATGAAATTGAAAGGATTGGCCCTCCCGATGTATGCTGCTGCCATGCTCATCTGTGTCGCCAAGGCCGATTAGGTTTACGGCCACTTCGGCATGGTAATCCCGTCTACCCCAGAGGTAAGCGAACAGAACCAGCCGGTGGAGATCGCCTTGTCGTTCTCCCATCCGTTCGAAACCATCGGTATGGATCTGGCTAAACCTAAGAGTTTTTTCTTAACCAGAGACGGTGAGCACACAGACCTGCTGGGCGATCTTCAGCCCGCCAGCGTTATGGGATCGAATGGTTTCAATTACCGTTTTACCCCCTCCCGGCCCGGCGTCTACCACTTCGCCATGGAACCCCAGCCTTACTGGGAGCCCCTCGAGGACAGGTTCATTATCCATTACACCAAGACCGTTGTCTCCGTCTTCGGTTCCGAGGACGGCTGGCAGCAGCCACTGGGCCTGCCCGCAGAGATACGCCCGCTGCTCAGGCCTTTTGGCAATTATCAAGGCAATAGTTTCACCGGCCAGGTTCTGGTAAACGGACAGCCGGCAGCCCATGCGGAAGTGGAAGTGGAATAGTATGACAAGGAGCAGCGTTATCAGGCCCC
>JARRLH010000240.1:0-12060 GCA_037387205.1 Desulfofustis sp. | reverse complement strand
AAAGTGAGGTTTGACCAGATTAAAAATTACTGGCCATCTATAATCTACCTAATTTGCAATTGAGATAGATGTCACATGTTGTCTAATGCAAAGCGCGGTGAATAAATGGCTAGGGGAGGGAGGTAGACGGTATTTATGACGGTATTTATTTACTTTGATGTAGGTACATATTAATGATTTGAGTAACTTACCAAACAAACTCAAGTCCCTGCATCCCACCAAAATGATTAAAGCTCCGTGATCCATATGGGTTACGGAGCTTTCATTTTCGTGGGGGTGGCCAGGTTATGAACTGCTCAAATTTTCTTGAAAGTACACTTTTGAATATCAATCTGTCTGCCAAAGGCAGGATATGGGGACTGCATACAGATTGTGTCCAAATGGTACAACCGATCCACCGTCATATAACACCACACCGGCTGAGAACTTTTCCTGAACCGATTCTTGAAGTTTTCGCAGTCCCTTGAAATCATCATTCGTTACCGTTGACGCTGCCTTCACTTCAATGCCGGCTACGAGTCCTCTGGATTCCAGGACAATATCTATTTCAACCTTGTCTTTGTTGCGGAAATGGCTGAATGCTATGGTATCTTCCTGCCAGCTTGCATGTCGACGTAACTCTTGGTAAATGAAGGTTTCCAGAAGCCGACCGAAAAGAGCACGATCCTGCCAGAGCATTTCGGCATCCAGCCCAAGCAACATGCAGGCTAATCCTGCATCACCAAGATGAAGCTTGGGAGTCTTTATGAGACGTTTCATTCGGTTGCTGTGCCAGGGAGGCAGTTCTTCCAGCAAAAAGATCCGTGACAGCAACGTCATATATTCACGGATGGTGGGACGGCTTATCTGAAAGGGTGCGGCAAGCTCAGATATGTTTATCAGGCATGCTGTCTGACCGGCAGTCAGAGTCAGTAAACGCGGTAATGCATCCGTTGCGCTGATACGTGCCAGGTCACGGATATCCCGCTGAATAAGAGTGTCAGCATAATCCTTATACCATATCGCCCGCCGTCGTGGTGTGACACGCGCCAGTGCGGCTGGATAACCTCCTGACACCACTCGCTCGGCTAGTTTCATGCCCAGCCGCTCGCCCGATGGTCCTGTCCGGAAGGCAGCCTTGAAAAGTAATGGCAGGAAACCGGTATCTTCACCGGCAAGTTCTGCTTGCGACAAAGGGTGTAACCGCAAGATTTCCATACGACCAGCCAGCGAATCTCCTAACCTGGGTACCAGCAGCACATTTGCCGAGCCAGTCAGAATGAATCGACCGGGTTCCCGCCGGCTATCTACCTCTGCCTTTAAAGAGATGAATAACTCCGGTACCCGCTGTACCTCATCGAGGATTACTCGCTCAGGTAAATCTGCTACAAAACCAATAGGATCCGTCTGCGCAGCCGCCCGCTGCACATCGTCATCAAAAGTATAATAGGCAAACTTTTCTTCATCCCCGACCAAACGGGCCAAAGTTGTCTTTCCGCACTGCCGGGGGCCATGAATCAGCACTACAGGCGTGTCAGCCAAGGCCTCTATAACACGAGCACGAAGATAACGGGGATATAGATTCTGGTTCATCATGGCGGCTTATCGTAAAAACAAAAACGACTAATTGCAAATATTTTCTCGTCCAATTAAAAGTTTACTGTCGTCTAATCGAAAAAATATAGGAGGTGAGATTACTCATCAATAATCGTTTGCGCTGCAGTCTAAATAAAAAATACTTTTAGCTAACCGTATTTACCTCATCTTTCACCGCTCATACTTTTGAAACAGCACTGTTCCCACTGACCATTAATACTTCAGTGTAATTTCCATGTTTTGAGTTCTGGTGGCGATGCATAGTACAGTTTAATAAGAAATACTATACAATTATAAGCTGTATCTATCCGGAATTATATACTATACTGATACAGCGAAGGGCCAATAGCTGGGGCAATCGAAGCCAGGAAGAAATTCTCAGATGTAATAATTTCAAATATTTAGAGAGTTACAAAAACAGGTCATCAATTCCCTGCATCCCACCAAAATGTCCCAACTGATTGTATTTGTTGCGATTAGTTGTTCAATGCCGGCTTATCAGGGGTACAGTTCCTGATGCGCCATTTCTCTTCCGACTGGCGACCTTGAGATAAAAACAGGACAGTAATTCAGATACACGAATGGGGCTTTGACCGCAAGGCGCGTCCCTCGTATCAACCGAAGAAGCTGCCGACTCTGCCGGCGGTGCCTGGTCCGCCAGGGCGTGAGCCCCGGCCCGCACTACCTGATTAAATGACCTTACCAAGCTGCTGCAGGGCGCGGTGCAGGGAGGCTCTTTTTTCGTTCAGCTCCTGGTAAAATGCAACCATGGCGGGATCGGGCTTGAACACGGTTTCGGAGCCGGGCGGCTGGATGGTCGCAAAGGCCTGTTCATAGGAGTCGTAAAGCCCGCAGGTCACCGCCGCGGAAATCCAGGCGCCCAGGGAAGTGGACTCGCGATTCTTATGCAGAACCACATCCGTTCCATAAATATCGGCCTGCAACTGGTTATAGGCGCCAAACTTGGTCATCCCTCCAGAGACACTTACTGTTGAGAAAGAGCCGAGCTTCTGCTTAAAGGCGGCGATGTTTTCACCCATGGCCATGACAATACCTTCCAGAACCGCCCGTGCCATATCAGCCCTGGTCGTTGCAAGTTTTAGTTTATAGAAAACACCGCAATCGTCAGGGTTCCAATGGGGAGCCCCGCTTCCCTCGAAATAGGGAAGCAGCAGCACGCCATTGGCGCCCGGAGGACTGGTGAGGACCTCCCGGTTACTCTTTTCTATGGCCGCGTCAGAACTATCGCCATAGCACTGCTCGAGGTACCATCGATACACGGTTCCGGTGGTCAGCATTCCTGCTTCCAGGTTGTAGCTTCCAGGTATCGCACCGATCTTGCACAAAAAACGTTTCTGCTCATCGAGGATCGGCGTCTCCGTATGGGCGATGAGGTAGGATCCCGTGCCGGTCGTGCACTTGAGCTTGCCTTCGCTGATGATGCCCAGTCCCAGGGCGGCGCACTGCTGATCGCCTCCGGCGGATATGATTTTCGTGTTTTTCGGAATCCCGGTGATCCTTTCCAGCTCGCTGGTAGTGGCAGCGCACACCGACCCGGCCGGTACCAGATCACAGAGGTGTTTTCTGTCGACCGAAAAGATGTCTAATAACTCCTCGTCCCAGTGTCTCGAATAGATATTGAGAAGAGTGGTATTGCTGGCCAGCGATTCATCGGTCACAAATTCTCCGCCCAGGGTGTGCAGAGCGATATCATGCACGCCAAGCATCTTGGCGGTTTTGTTATAGACATCTCTCATTTCACGTCGCAGCCAGGTCATTTTGACGGCCGACAATACCGGCGAAATCCTCAAGCCGGTGAGCTGGTAGACCCGGTCCTCATGGCAGGCCAATTCCCTGCAGATCGGCACGGTTCTCTTGTCATGCCACATGATAAACGGGGCCAGCGGCTCGCCACTCGAGTCCACGGGCACCACCGACGAGCGCTGCGAGGTGACGCTGAGCGCCAATACATTCAATTTGTTTGATCTGGCAAAATCGTAGGATTCCTTGAGCAGGGAGAGGAGCTCTTGGACGAACTTGCGGCCATCCAACTCTACCCGTTTGTCTTCATAATATTCCGGTACCGTGAGTCTCCGACACTTGTGCAGCACCTTCCCGGCGGGGTCATGGTGGACAGCACGCATAGAAGTTGATCCGATATCAACGGTGACGATGGAATCCATGTTTGCTCCAGGAGATAATTACAGTATTTGCTCTTCCCGTAAAAGAAGCGCTGATCTGCCCGGCTTTATTTCTGTCCGTAATAGGCCTCTTCGCCGTGCTTTCTTAGATAGTGCTTGTCAAGGAGTTCTTGAGAAATACCAGTTATCTCGGGATTAATAGTCAATGAGGCAAAGGCAATCTGGGCAATCTCTTCCAACACGACCGTGTTATGTACGGCATTCATCGGCTCACTGCCCCAGGTAAACGGGCCATGACCGCTGACCAGAACAGCCGGGACCGCCTGCGGAGCGATCTTGCGCACTTGAAAGGTCTCGACGATAACCTTGCCGGTTTCGAGTTCGTAGGCTCCATTGATCTCTTTCGAGGACAGCGCTCGGGTGCAGGGAATCGGACCATAAAAATAGTCGGCATGAGTGGTGCCCAGGGCCGGCAGATCACGGCCGGCCTGGGCCCAGGCGGTGGCCATTCTCGAGTGGGTGTGCACAACCGCGCCGCAGTCGGGAAAGGACCGGTATATCTCCAGGTGGGTGGCAAGATCCGAACTTGGTTTGTAGCTGCCCTCCAGCACCTTTCCTTGCAGATCGACGGTCACCAGATCATCCACCTTCATCTGCTCGTAGGGGACGCCGCTTGGCTTTATCGTCACTTCCCCTTTCTCCCTGTCTATACCGCTCACGTTGCCCCAGGTGAATATCACCAGACCCATCCTCTGCAGCTGCAGGTTCGCCTCGAGAATTTCTTCTTTTTGGGCCTTATCCATCGATGAATCCCCCCTCGATCATTCTCTGAAAAATCCACTCCCGGGATTCCTTTATCTCTTTCCCGGGATCCTCTGCCTTTTCAGTCCACATCTCAAGCAGAAACGGCCCTTGATAATTGAGTTTTTTAAGCACGGCAAATGCTGCGGGGAAATCGACGCAGCCGGTGCCAAAGGGAACCTCTTTGAATGTCCCCTGATGGGTAGCCGTTACGGCAACAGTTTCCTTGAGGTGCAGGGCCACGATGTGCGAAAATCCCAGCTCCAGCTCACCGGGGACATCGTTGCCCCAGGCACTCAGGTTGCCTATGTCGGGATAGACGCTAAACCACGGCGAGGGAAGCAGTTTCCGCACGTTCATGAACTTGACGATCGAACTCATGAAGGGATGGTCCATGATCTCCATGGCCAGCATCACCTGCTCCCGGGCTGCCATTTCCAGACTCTTCTGCATGCCTTCCAGGTACCAGCGCCGGGTGTCCTCATGGGTACCGTCAGGGGGCTGTCGAGTACGGTCTGGCAGAAGTCCTTGCGTTCTGCCACGGTCCATTCAAGTCTGGCTAAGCGCTCATCGGTCTCATCAACGGAGAGTTCCACGTGGGTAAAGCCCAGTTTTTCGGCCATCGACAGCCGGGTTGCCCAGTCTATGTTTGCGGGCAGGGCCTTTTCATAGATACCGAGTTTGATATCCTCTCGCTTCATGGTGTCTACCAGTATTTGTTGATGGCTTCCTTGAAGTCTCTTGCCGCCTGGGCCGGATTATCAGCCCCGTAAAGTCCCCTGCCGGCAATGAAACATTTGACCGCTATGCCCTTGAAGATCCACAGGTCGTCGGCGTAGAGGCCGCCGGTAACGGAGACCTCAAAGCCCATGTCGGCCAGCCTGCGGATCTTGCCGAGGTCTTCTTCGCCCCACTGCTGGCCGGCCAGCCCGGCATCGCGGCCCCGGTGATAGATGGCCTGAGTCAGGCCGATTGCACGCCACTTTTGTGCGTGTTCGAAAGTCCAATCGCCATAGAGTTCGATCTGCAGATCACCATTGTATTTCCTGGCAACTTCGAGGGCCGCCTCCATCGTCGCATAGGGAGCATTGCAGATTACCGTCATCCAGTCGGCCCCCTGTGAAAAGACAATCTCGGCGACGGTGCCGCCGGCATCAGCCGCTTTGAGATCTGCCACAATCATCTTGTCGGGATAGAGGGCCCTGAGCATGCCAACCGTTTTTGCTCCTTCCGCATAGCAGAGAATTGTTCCCATCTCGAGTACGTCAACTTCATCGACAAGCGACCTGGCGGCCGCCAAGGCCGACGGTATATCAAGATGATCGAGGGCTACTTGAAGTAATGGTTTCGACATGTGATCCTCCACAATGGTATTACAGCAAAGATTTAAACGGCAGATCAGGCTCGATTGCAAAGGCGTCTTCGAAGCCCCGGGGGTAGTGATATTCCAGTTCGTCCTTGTCGGTCGGATAGGTGAATTTTCCTCCCACCTGCCAAAGATACGGTTTGAATGTATACTTCAGCCGATCCTTTCTCATTTGCCAGAGCACTTTGATCTCCATCGGATCGGCCTGAAAATTCGTCCATATGTCGTGGTGGATTGGTATAACCACTTCGCAGTTGAGACATTCGGCCATACGAAGAATGTCCACCGAGGTCATCTTGTCGGTCATGCCTCGCGGGTTCTCGCCATAGGAGCCGAAGGCGACATCGATCTGGTGATCGTTGCCATGCTTGGCGTAGTAGTTGGAATAGTGGGAGTCGCCGCTATGATAAACGTTGCCGCCGGGGGTTTTGATAAGGTAGTTAACCGCCAGCAGATCCATTTCCTGAACCGGGTTGCCTTTCAAGACCACGCCTTTGGGGGCGGTCACCAATTCGGTTCTGTCAAAGGCGTCGAGGGCGACTATTTCCGTGTCGCCGACGGTAACCGCATCGCCGGGTTTAACAGTGACGCAGCGCTCCGCTGGAACCCCCCAGTCGGTCCACAGTTCGACACAGGCCTGGGGGCCGATGAATTTGACTTCCGGACCGCAGTTCTGCAAGACTGCCGCAGCCACATTCTCGTCGATATGATCGCCGTGATGGTGGGTGGAAAGGACGGCATCCACTTCTTTGATTGCAAAAGGATCCAGCACACAGGGGACATTTCTTAGATTGGGCTGCAGCTTGAGACAGCCGATCATCCGCTGATGCTGGTGCTGCTCCTTCATCAGTTTGTTCTGCTGGGTCTTCTTGCCGTGTTTGGTCCAGTAATCGATACAGAGATTCGTACCCCCCTGGCTTTTCAGCCAGATGCCGGTACAGCCGAGCCACCACAGAGCAACAGTGCCCTCTTTGACATCTTCTTCCTCGATCTCTTCGTTAAGCCAGGTCCCCCATTCGGGAAAGTTTTTCAATATCCATGATTCTCTGGTAATTTCATCTACCTTACTCATTGTCTATTCCTCTATTCGAGTTTTGATTTCTATGAAAAGGAGCTGTCGACTCACAATCTGGTTAGCAGCGCACACTTGGTGCCGTACTGACGCAGTACCTTGAAATTCACGCTGACGCAATTCGGTAGTGCATCAAGCAAAGCAAAAACTGGATTTTTTATATCTCCTGATAGATGTCTTGGTCGACATCGCAGTTCGTGATATGTTATCACATATAACACATAATAACAAGGAGCAAGCGACAAAATATTGGCCGAAGACCTTGATGCAGCGTGTAAAAAAGCAGCCCCGTCTTGATTTCTGCATTGCTGCTGATCATCATCTCCCAGCCGCTTTACCTGCCATAATTCAAATAAATAACGCCAGCCTGCAATGTCAAACAGCAACCTGACCAGGCTAAGATGTAGAATACTCTTTTCAGCAGGTGCTATGATTAGAGCCATTTGCACAACGATCTTTTCGCCCAAACTCTAAGTTATGCTCAAAATTTTATCCTCGGAATATCAATCATATGGTTGTGGTAAAATTTCTCGCATGGTTTGATTTTGAACGACAATCTCAGTGTTGCAAAAGGCTCATAAGTAAAGGTCATTGCCCTGACAATGACTTGCATGCGATGGTCGAGTTGAGATACTGGTTGTTGCTGATGGAGTCGAGCGGACAAGGTACTTACTTTTCAAAAAAATGTATTATTTGTGTAGCTATGTCTGTAACACTTATCCCCGAAACGTGAAGGAGAGCCAAAATGCCTGTGGTAAATTATCAGCAGTACTGCCAGATGCTTGACAATGCGAAAGCACACGGATTCGCCTATCCGGCCATCAATATTACTTCAAGCGAGACCATTAATGCGGCGCTGCTGGCCTTTAAGGAAGCCAACTCGGACGGCATAATCCAAGTCTCCACCGGCGGCGGCAGCTTTGCCTCCGGCCAGGGGGTAAACTCCATGGCCGTCGGTGCGGCAGCACTTGCAACCTATACCCACGAGATTGCCCGGCACTACGATATCAACGTGGCCCTGCACACCGACCATTGCCACCCCCAGTACGTGGACAGCTTTATGCTGCCGCTGATCGAGGAGACCAGAAAAAGAAGAGCCCGGGGCGAGGCCAATCTCTTCAGCTCACATATGTTTGACGGCTCGGCGCTGCCGATGGACGAGAATCTGGCCCAGTCCAAAAAACTGATGGAGCTCTGTGTTGAAAACGAGATCATTCTTGAGATAGAAATCGGCGTGGTTGGCGGTGAGGAAGATGGGCACGATACCTCAGGTGTTGCTGCCGAGAAGCTCTTCACCACACCCGAAGACATGGTGCTTGCAACCAGGGAGGTTGGCTCCATGGGGCGCTTCCTGCTGGCCGCAACTTTCGGCAATGTGCACGGCGTCTATAAGCCCGGAAATGTAAAGCTCAAACCCTCTATCCTCAAGGATGGGCAGGAAGCCGTCGCCGCTGCACTGGGCCAGGACACGCGCCTTGACCTGGTATTTCATGGCGGTTCAGGATCTGAACTGCACGAGATCAGGGAAGCGATTGGTTACGGTGTGGTCAAAATGAACATTGATACCGATACCCAGTACGCCTACACGCGACCCATCGTCGACCATTTTTTTAAAAATTATGATGGTGTCTTGAAGATCGAAGGCGAAGTGGGCAATAAAAAAGTGTACGACCCCCGCTCATACGGTAAAAAAGCCGAAAAGAACATGGCGGATCGTATCATGCAGGCATGCGAGGACCTGCGCTCCACCGGAACATCATTGGGCCGAAATATCTAAGCGCGGGGTGCTGCGCCGCCGCAGTTGCCTGACCGATCGAGCTGTTAGTGGGGCGCTGTTTTTCAGGCAAAGCTCCACTGCTGCCGGCAGATCACTTCCGCTTCGGGTTTTCTGCTGCGCTCGCTCTTCTCCGAGGCAACATGCTTGTCGCTGAGCCCTTCCAGGGAGCCCGGATATCCTACCGCAATCAGGGTAATAATGATGTACTCATCTGGTATGCCGAACGCTTCTTTGACCACCAGGGGATCAAAACCGGCCATCGGGTGCGCATAGAGGCCCTCGTTGGTGGCCTGCAGCATCAGGTTTGCGGCGGCAAGACCGCAGCCGAAAAGGGCATAATCTCTGTTGTCGCTTAGTTTGGCGTCAAACTCCATCTTGGTCGCCAAAACAATCATCAGCGGTGCTTTCTTTGCCCAATAATTCCCTGCTGATAATGACTCGTGCAGTCGGGCCAGCGCTTCTCCCTCTGATACCACCATAAATCGCCATGGTTGGCTGTTAAAGCAACTTGGCGCATAGGTGGCCGCGGTCATAATGCGCTGCACTGCCGCATCATCGATTTTTTCCGACTTCAGGGCCCGCCTGGCCCTGCGTTCATCAATTTCCTTCAGTAACCCGTTCATCATTCGCTCCTGGTATTGTGAGGCGTGTCTATCTGGAATGTCAAAAGGCCATTGCAGACGAGGTTCGGTCAACTCTGACAGAAGATAATCTTCCCTGTAAAAATGGCAATTGACCTGGGGCAGATGTCCCCCCGATAAAGGGCTTTTAAAAGGCACCTCTCAGCAGCACCTTGATAGGCTCCAGACAATCAGCCTGCGGGGCCTGGCAGATGAATTCGGCGTCAGCCTCCTTCCGGTCAGAGAAGCGGTGTGGCAGCTGGAGTCGGAAAAAATCCTTGTCGTCGAGAGCAATAAGCGGATCCAGGTCAACCAGTTGACCCGTGCAGAATTCGAAGAAGTGCTCAATCTCAGGTTGCTGCTTGAGTCCGAAGCGGTTGACAAGGCCTGCCAAAGGCACACGAAAAGCTCGATATCCAGGGTCAAACGTGCCTATCTGGCGATGGAAAAGCAGGCCGGCATCAATCACAGAAATTACATAAAGAAGAACGACGAATTTCATCATTCCATCTATTCCTGTGCCCAATCTCCTCTGCTCATGGATCTCATCCAGAGACTGCTCGCTCGGGTTAATCCCTATATTTATCTCTACGCCATAGAGGGAAGAGATCTGACCAGTGCGCTTCAATGCCACCAGGATATGCTGTCCGGGTTTGCCGAAGGAGACAGCGACAAAACAATTGCAGCCTTACATCGAGACCTGACTGACGCCGCCCGTGTGATAGTGAAAAACCTGCAATGAACGCCCCGGTCCCAGTACCAAAGCAATCGATGCGGCGATACCGTTGTCGTTGAATTCTTCCTTGAATTGACCCCGACCTGCCCTCAGGATGAGCCTTAATAAACCTTTTATTACCGTCGCGTCTTTCATTGACCTGGGCTGCAATGGTTTAGTTATAACTTTCATGGGGGTAAGCCTGCCGTCGCTGCAAAAGCACTTTGAGATAGGTCTGGAGCAGACCGGTACACTGATGGCATTGTTTCAAGCAGGTTTTACCGTCTTTACGCTCTTTGGGGGTATTTTAGCGGATCGTTTAGCGCGTGAATGGATCATTAGTGCCGGCAGCCTTGCCCTCGGTGCCGGGGCGCTGTTATTATGTTTTGGGCCCTCATATTATTTTAGCCTGGCGGCAGCTTTGTCGATGGGAACGGGTATTGGCCTCATTCTCAGCGGGTCAAATACCCTGCTTGTCGGTTTATATCCCTCTCATAAGGGGGCAATATTAAATATTCATCACGTATTCTTTGGAATCGGCGCAATTGTTGGTCCATTTCTAATGGGCCTTTTGATTGTCCGGGGCGACCACTGGCAGGCAGGTTATATGGGTGCGGCTTTTCTCCTCTTCCTGTTGGTACTAGTTTTTTCACTTTCCCCCCATAAGGCTCCAGTACGGACTGATGGGCCGCCCCGAGGCCTGGGAAATTTTTTAAAGCTGCTCACCCAGGGGAGGTTTAAGATTATCCTGCTAGTCAACTTTCTGACCATGGGAAGCCAAATTGCGGTGATGCTCTTTGGCACCATTTTTCTGGTCGAGGCTAAACATAGTTCAGTGGCCGAGGCGAGCGCAGCACTGTCGATATTTTCGATAGGTATCGTCTTGGGCCGAATGGTATGCAGCAGGCTTACACTCATCACAGGCAGCACCACAATTGTTTTGGCACTGCTCTGGCTGCAGAGCATCGTCCTGTTCATCACCTGGCAGGGGAATGCGTGGTTGGCTCTGGCGGCCCTCGCTGTCAGCGGCTTTACCTTTTCCGGTACCTACCCGACCTTGCTTGCCGTCACCAGCAGCCTGTTTCCCAAACGTGATGGCATATCCTTGGGTGTCTTGTCGACCATGGGGGGCCTCGGGTCGATACTTTTGTGCTGGTTAACCGGTTTTGTTGCCGGCTTGAGCGATATAAAGACTGGATTTTCGATGACCATGATTGCCTGCGTTCTGGGGTTGGTCCTCTTTCAGATCAACTATCCAGCTCTGTCTAGATGGGAAAAGCAACGCCCGGAAGCACAGAGCTGATTGCCCCCGTCCGGGCGCGTGATTGAACTTTCTCGGCATTGGCAAAATAAGATAATCGGCTCCATCACAGAGACAGGTGCCGCACTGACAATGGACTCCCGAAGAAACAGGCACATTTCAGGCGAGTTGTTGTCTGCCTAAATCGTGCTTTTTCTGCAAGGGTACCAGCAAAATATCAGTGCAGATAAATTGCCCAAGTATTTCCAAAGAGTGTAATTTCCAGCCCTGTTCTCTACCGATATCTCAAGTATTATCAATCAATAACATCGTCTTGTTCGGGAGACATATTTTTTCCAAAAAACCCTTGATAATGCTTGAACAGGGAGCGTTTAAATGTTATATGTAATCACATATAACTCTATAGCACGACAAGAACCTAACTCATTGGTGGTGGTAATTCTCATGTCGGGTCGCCTTCCTTTTCCTACTCTTTGTTACATGTATCTGGGAATTTCAAAGTATCTTGCGGGTAAAATCACACGGGAGAGCAATTGTGTCTGAAATAATCTTGGAGGATGTGGTCAAGCGTTATGGGAATGTCGCCGTAATTGATGGTTTGAACCTCACCATGGAAGACAATGAGTTTACCGTTCTGGTCGGTCCTTCAGGATGTGGTAAATCAACTACTCTGCGGATGATTGCCGGGCTGGAAACCGTTTCCTCCGGGGAGATCTATATCGTCGGCAAACC
>JARRLH010000239.1:0-5187 GCA_037387205.1 Desulfofustis sp. | reverse complement strand
GTCCGATCACAAATAACCGAAGCCAGAACTTTACAATCAAACCCTTTTTTGTCTTTTTACCCTTCTCCGCCGGCTGCCCCTCGAGGCTCCTAACAAACCGCACCATTTCCCGGTAAGAGACCTGGAAACTGGCGATTGAGATAATCCCGCCGACCAGAACCCCCCAGGCAAACGACCATGAACTCATCACCCATGATCCCAGCACCAGAACGGCCAGGTACAGCCAGCTCAGGGCCAGCATCCTGCTCAGGGACAGCGTTTCTCCCACCTTCAGTCTTCCTGGTCCGTTTTGTCTTTCTCCAGCTCCTTGCTGCTTTTCCAGAGAATATCGAACAGACTTTTGAAGCCGGCTGCTATCCCGAATGCCAGCCCGATAAAGGTGAACCAGGGAGCCGTACGGCCATCGAACACCTTCTGGTCGAGTAGAATCCCTGCCCCCATACCGAGGAAAATAGAAGCGACGAAGGTGATGCCGATGTGACCGTAATGTCCCAGAAGAAACATCATTTCTTTCTTGAAATCGGACATCTCCGTCACCCTGTCAAAACACCGAAATTCGCGCTTCGAATTCCAAAGCGTTTGGTAGCACGCCTCATGTTCAAAGTCAATGGATTTTTTACTTTTCCGCTAATTTTTTGAATGACCATTCAGTCATTTTTTCGAGCTTTTGCAGCTCTTCCGGACCGTGCGCAGAGGAGATGAACGCCACCTCAAACTGCGATGGTGCGAGGTAGATTCCCTGGGACAGCATATTGCGGAAATGTTCACCGTAACGATCGGTGTCGGATGACATCGCCGAAGCAAAATCGACCACCTTACGATCGGTGAAAAAGGCCGTCATAAGCGAGCCGATATGATTAAGCTGGACCGCAATCCCCGATTTCTCGCCAATCTCTTTCAACCGGCCTGCGCAGGCGGCCGATTTATCATTGAGAGTCTCATAAAATCTTGGTTTCTGCAGCATTTTCAGGGTGGCGATGCCGGCCGCCATAGCCAGCGGGTTGCCCGACAAAGTCCCGGCCTGGTAGACCGGACCATCTGGGGCTATCTGATCCATAATCTCCGCTCGCCCCCCATAGGCGCCCACTGGCAGCCCACCGCCGATGATCTTGCCCAGACAGGTCAGATCCGGGGTGAGGCCGAAATATTCCTGGGCGCCGCCATAGGCCAGCCTGAACCCGGTGATCACTTCATCGAAAATCAGCACGATACCTTTTTCGGCGGTCAGCGCGCGAACCCGCTCCAGAAAAGTGCGGTCCGGCACCACACAGCCCATGTTCCCCGCCACCGGCTCGATTATCAGGCAGGCGATATCAAGGGAGTCATCGAGCAAGGTGTTCTCCAGCATCGCTATGTCGTTGTAGGCGATCGAGATGGTATTTTTAACGATATCTTCCGGCACGCCTGGACTGCCGGGAATACCCAGCGTTGCAACCCCGGAGCCGGCTTTGACCAGGAAAGAATCGGCGTGCCCATGGTAGCAGCCGTCAAATTTGACCACAATATTTTTACCGGTAAAGCCGCGTGCCAGTCTCACGGCGCTCATGGTGGCCTCGGTTCCAGAATTGACAAACCTTACCTTGTCGATGGAAGGGACCGCCTCGACCACCATCGAAGCAAGGGTGATTTCCGACGGGGTCGGAGCCCCGAAACTGGTGCCCTTGGCAGCCGTTTCCTTCAGTGCTGCAACGACGTCCGGATGAGAATGTCCGCCAATCATCGGCCCCCACGAGCAGACGAAATCGATGAACTCGTTGCCGTCCACATCGGTCACCCGCGCCCCCTGCGCACTGCTGATGAAGAGCGGCTCGCAGCCGACCGATCGGCAGGCTCTAACCGGACTGTTTACCCCTCCAGGAATGACCTGACAGGCCCTCTCAAACATTTGCTGTGACTGATCTCTGTTCATATGCTCTGCTCCGCTCACCGTCTCCGCGACACCGTCCTGAGTGACGCCAGACAATTGTAATCATTCAGACTATTTACACATCTTCCTACAGACGCGGCAGGAGGCGTCACTATATCACGGCTGACTTTTGGATGTCAAACCTATCATCACCCTTGATCTTTACTGTTTTATGCACAAAGTAACAAACCAAATTGGTCAGGACCCCGGTGTACACCCAGTTTTTGCTTGTCAGTATGATGGCCAGAAGGTAAACTGGACGAGTCTGTGCACCTCTGTCAGGGCAACAATAACCACCTGAATACAAAACAAAAAATCCCTAAGGAGAAAGACAATGGCCAGCGATAAAGTCCTGCAGTTAAATGATGCCGAATTTGATTCAGCCATCGGCTCGGATCAACCGACCCTGGTTGATTTCTGGGCCCCCTGGTGCGGCCCCTGTAAAGCGATCGGTCCCGTCGTCGAAGAGCTGGCCGATGAGTATGAAGGCAAGATCTCCATCGCCAAAATGAACGTCGATGACAATCCTGTCACGCCTGGCAAATTTGGTATTCGGGCCATCCCCACCCTCATTCTCTTCAAAGGCGGCGAGGTAGTCGATCAGATTACCGGAGCGGTCGGCAAAACCCAGCTTGTTGACCTGATTAACAAAGCCCTGTAAGCTTTTTCTCAGGTTTCACTAATTCTCTTATCCGGGTGACAATGGAAAAAAGCCATTTTGAGCTGGTCATTCTAGGTGCAGGCCCGGCAGGACTGACTGCCGGGCTTTATGCGTCACGGTCACGAATTGATCACATACTCATTGAAAAAGGAGCGCCTGGAGGCCAGGTGCTGACCACCGACTGGGTCGACAACTACCCCGGTTTTCCCGACGGCATCTCCGGGTTCGACCTGATGGATAAGATGACCGCCCATGCCAAACGATTCGACGTCAACATCATGACCAGAGAAGTCGCCTCCGTCGAACTCAGCGATCCTGCCGTCAAGCGCATCGTTTTCGCTGACGGTTCTTCCCTCACCTGCGAGGCGCTGATCATCTGTACCGGAGCCAGCCCCAACAAGCTCGGCATCCCGGGCGAAGCCGAGTTGGCCGGCAAAGGTGTTTCCTATTGCGGAACCTGTGACGCTCCCTTTTACCGGAACATGCACGTCGCCGTTATCGGCGGCGGCGACACGGCCGTCGAGGAGGCTGATTATCTGACCAGGTTCGCCAGCAAGGTGACGATAATTCATCGACGTGACGAACTCAGGGCCATTAAAATTCTTCAGGAAACCGCTTTTGCAAACGACAAGATAGATTACATCTGGAACAGCCGGGTTACCTCTATCGAAGGTGGCAAGGAGGTCGAAAGGCTGCAGCTTGTCGACAACGACGGCAACACCTCAACCCTTGAGGTCCAGGGTGTTTTCATACTCATCGGCATTACCCCCAACAACGAGATGCTGCCCCTGGACCAGCTGAAAGCTGATAAATGGGGGTTCATCCCCACTGACAACGAAACCCTCACTTCCATTCCCGGTGTCTATGCCGCCGGCGACATCAGGAGCAAGCTCATGCGCCAGGTTGTCAACGCCTGCGGTGAAGGGGCCAATTCGGTAGTCGCGGCGGAGCATTATCTGAAAACCAGATCTGAACAATGAGACCAACGCTCGCATGATTGAAAGAAAATGCTCTTACACCGTGTCCGTGAGCCGAGTGGTGTGCTACGCCCTGCTGACGCTGACCAGCTCACTGCTCATCCTCGGTTCCGGATGTACGACCGTGAAAGAGACCCTGCGGATCGAAGAGAAGGCCGATGTATCGCTGCCGGCCGAGCAGCTGATCATCAAAGGGATGGAAGAATTCAATATCGGCAAGTATTTTCTGGCAATCGACTATTTCAACGAGATTCTGGACCGCTATCCGTTCAGCGCCCAGGCGCCGCTGGCGGAACTCAAGGCCGCGGACAGCAATTACTACATGGAGCGCTACGAAGAGGCGCTGGTGCTCTACAGGGAATTTGAAGAACGGCACCCGACCAACGAGGCCATCGCCTACGTGATGTATCAGAAAGGGATGTGCAGTTACAACCGGATCGACCGGATCGACCGGGACATCACCGGAGCGATTGAATCAATCCAGGCCTTCGAGGAACTGCTGCGGGCCTTTCCTGAGTCGCCCTACACCGCCGAGGCAAAAGCCCGAATCCAGGCCGCTACAGAGTTTCTGGTCAACCACGAATTCAACGTGGTTGAGTTTTATCTGCGCACCAAGAAATATAGCCAGGCCGAGACCAGGCTCAACTATCTTCTGGCCATGTATCCCGACTCCAGCGTCGCCCCGAAGGCCCGGGAAATTCTCGATCTGATCGAGGCAGGCACCCCGCCGAAGTATGGCCTCGGCCACTGGTTCAAAAACCTCTCCCTTCCCGACTGGATGGATTTCATGGACTGACGGCCGCATCGGCCGGCCCTTGACGATTGCAGGCTGTGCAGAGCAGCTCCACGCTCAAGAGAATAGCGGGGTTTTTGCGGCGGTGTCGGTTTCCAGCCATTCCTCGCCCAAAGACATCTCCATGGCCCGAACCGGGCAGATCAGCACACACTGGTTACAGCCGGTGCATTTATCCGCATCAAAAAGCACCGCCATATCAGCACGCCTGATGTAGAGCGCCTTCACCGGACAGACACCGGTGCAGGCTCCGCATTGAAAGCAGCGCTCGTCGTCGCGTCGTATCCGCGTTGCCAGACGCTCTATAGTGACCCCCAACTGCTTTAGGTATTCAAGACCGTCCTTGATATTCTGCTTGGCACCGGCCATCTCGATAATCAGAATACCCTCCCGCTGCGGCAGAATATTGGCCCGCAGAATATTGACCTCGACGTCGTATTCTTTGATCAGTCGATAGATGATCGGTTTGTCACTGATCTCCTTGGGGAACCTGATAAAATAGATCCTTCTGTACACGCTGCTCACCATTGTTCTGTTTCCATTATTATTGTGCTTGTCTGATCCCCGGGGACTCCTTCAGCCGCCATCGACGAAATCGTCGACCCTGGCAAGAAGGGCTTCAATGCGGTCATCGGTATCGAGGTCAAGAAGCAAGGCGCCAGCCACCTGCGTCGGAACCACGAAGACCTTTTTCTGACCTTGATAAATTTCCCATCGGCCGTCCGAAACCGCTTTGGAATCGGCAGCACGAAGTTGAAAACGGTCTTTTATCACCGACTCCGCGCAGTGGCAATGAACGAAGAACAGAAGGCCTCGTCCGCTAAACTCGTCAACTAGCTGCTGCCGCTGT
>JARRLH010000238.1:0-5191 GCA_037387205.1 Desulfofustis sp. | reverse complement strand
CCTCTGTTTTCAAGGGTTTTGCGGGGTAAATAAAAATAGATGAGAGTGGATAAAATTGACTACTACGTTGAATGGGGTTCAGGGGGCCGGAGGTTCAAATCCTCTCATCCCGACCAGATAAAACAGGCACTTACGGTGTAACCCGTAAGTGCCTGTTTGCATTTGTGGGACGCAATGGGGACCAATCTCAGTTAATGGAGCCAAACCAGAGATAACTAGGGTGTGCTCAGGGAAAGAGACTGCTCCTGACAACCATTCCGCACCAGAGGTCAGTTATTTGCTTGAAGCCCGTAAACCTGCCTCGGGGCGAGGAACTTTGGGAATCTGTCTATGAGGGCACGACGAACCAAGTAGCAGAAATGACATTCGTCAATGTAACCGTTGTCGGGTTCAACACTGTTTTCTTCTGCGAGAGCAGCCGGGCCTCCTCTTGCCAGAAGAGCACATATTGGGTGCGAATCGACATTATACCTCTCTAGCAGCGCTGAAAACGGCTTTTCAAACATGTTGCCAAGAGATATACCTTGGCATGCCTGAACATGGCCGTATGGGTCAACATGCACCCGAGAAGGTGAGTGCAAGTCTTCGTGCGGGCACTGGTTCAGTTCGCGCCAAGGTCTCCGGGGTAATCCGCCAGTCAATTTTTCCACAGCTCTTCCTTTGAACATGGCCCCCCCTCCGATTACAGGGGTTCCTTTACCCTGCCCCTGCCCGGGCTGCTCATCAACGTAGGGCTTACTTATACAGATTGAAGATGTCTGCAGGCCGAGTTTTTGGGCTGCGATCAAGGCCCGTTTTGCGGAGTTGTTTTCCGCCTCGCCATAGTGGAACGAATCATCACTGATACTGAGGTAATCAAGCCCCAGATTCTGAAGCGGCTTTAACCAAATTTCTGCATCTTCCTCAGATGTTGCCCAGTATGCGTTGGTTACTATGCCAACCTGGAATCCTGCCAGGCGTGCGATTTTAACCCCCTCAAGCAATAAAGGATAATAGAGAAACGGCTCACCCCCCTCAAAGTATATCCACTTCACGCTGCCGGTTTTTCTTGCTTCCTCGAGCACCTGCTGAACAGTCCTCAGCGTCATGGTGCCCTCTGAAAAGGGGCTTGAATATAAGAAACAGTGATCACACTCGAAGGTGCACTGGTAGGTCAAAAGAAGATGAACTTGTGTGAGCATGATTCCTCCTTTCTTCTCTCACACGTTAATTCTATTGAAGAAGAAGTCCGTTGGCAAGCTCCTGCTCGAAGCATTGTGTCCTAGCTCGTCGAGGAGATTCGTCTCGAGTAGAGAACCAACCCCAGGACACTCAGGGTGAAAGCCAGGACAAGGGGTATCATTATATCTCTGATAAATCGGTTACTCGGGGGCGGCAGTAAGCGTATCGCCTGCTCTGCGACAGTCGCCGCGATCACCTCTTCCCCGTCGTATATTGGTTGGAGCGCTGCAATCACCTCTCCTGGACCGTCATCTTCGTAATACCTGACTATTCTGTTCTGTCCCTCAAAGACCTCGGTAAACTCATCCGGGGGAATTTCTTTCGGTAAAGAAACCGGTTGAGAGCCTCCATTACCGGTACCGATGTCTTCCGATTCCCAGCGCAGTTCCCCCAACTCGGCCACAACCTGTCTTTCTTTATCGAGGATACTCACTCTTGTAAGGGGTAACTGCTGTGCTGTCAGAATATCTTTTATGACATCATCTTGGGCAACCGCTTTTTCCTCTACTAACTCTTCTTCGATCCTGCCGGTACCGATGATGTTTTCTGTGTCCCCGGTCTGCTGATCATCAACATCGGCAACTGCAAAAACGATTCTGTCGCCGAGCAGTTCACTCTGAATGCGAATTTCCATTCTGTAGCCCCTCTCCGTTCGCCGCCAATAGCCATGAATGCGTCTTTCATGGGCAGCGATCTTCTGGGGATCTTCCGGAATATGAAAGCCAATTACCCAACCGGGTTCAAAGGTTGAAACCATATAATTTTGCTGCTCACCATCCTTGTCGATGATGATCTTGAGGTGATCCGCACGGTCCAGCCTCAACGAATTCCTGTTCCTATACACCACTTTATCATCGTATACGTCGAAGAAGGCATAGAGATATCCGCCTTGGGCTCCCGCCAGGTGACGGAAACTCAGGCTTTCAGGCCGATAATCTGGGTTCCACACCAGCAGGTGATCCTCGGCAAATATTTTCGAGCTCTCTGCTCCAGGCTGCCAATCTCTGAGATCACCATTGAGACGGATGGGAGTCGCCAATTGTATGATTTTGGGCGTTGATATCTCCTTCTGCGCTGGCGGGGCTTCTTCTACTTCCGGATAGAAAAGCTCCGCTTTATTCTTAAGCGCAGATGAAACTGATTGTGCGCTCAGGACAAGGGCCTCTTCCTGATTGGCCCTTAACATGTTTTCCAGGTCATAATCCTGACGCAAACTCAAAAGAGGAATACCGAGCAAGACAATGCAGAGGATCGCCACCGGCAGCAACAGCATTTTATATCTGAGCTTTAAAGACATATTCGACCAGTCCTGTCAGCTAGTTACATATCAAAAGATTACGCCTGCTCCGCACCAGCCAGTTGACCATCCCCCTGGCAAGTACAAGACGACCGTATTAATCTCATATGATAACTGAAATTCAAAAGAAATCATATTGATATTGCTAGTAATCCGGTGCCGATCCGGTGTTTTTTATTTAACTGATCAGCGATTATGCTGAGAGCATGTGCGGGCACTGTCAGAATGGAGAAGTACTCTGTGACTGACCGATTGCAGGCAATTTCAACCGCCCTGTCAAGCATCGGTTGGTGCACAAACTTTTCCCTGATAACGCGCCATGTGCTTCTGGAAGCGCCCCATGAGCCAGCCGTGGATTGAGGCCTGGGTGAGGTTGTAAAATCGCCAGGGCAGCTTGGGGGTGAAGTCGTGGATGGCGATGATCGTAGAGGGTTCCGTCGCCAGGTCTCTGAACTCCATGCGTCCCTTGGATTTCTGGGAAGTTCTGGCCAGCAAACCCCCTGTGATACAATAGAGCCGCCGGTGCTCAGAACTACGGAGTTCTGCCAAACTGAGGCAAAGCAGGGCCAGCCCGATTCCCCGGATCTTTATCCGCCAGGAACCGTCAGACTGACGATCCGATCGGACAAAGGGCCAGACAAATCTGGAAAGCCATGGAAAATAGTATTCGCTAAGTGCCTCTGAATCCCAGCCGTCAGGGAGAGGAATCCGCTGGATCGAACGAACGCTGCTGGATCGTTCGAAATCTTTCCGATCTCTACTCAGGGAAGTGTACCGCGGGTTGATCAGCGATATATCCTGCAGGGCAGTTCGGAGCGAGAGTGCCCCGGAGGCTAATTTGTTCTGCAAGAGGTTGTCGTTGATTTTCATATCGTGGTGAATACCCTGGAGAAAAAAGTTGATCAATCCCGGGTGGGTGGAGGGGCTCAGCAGGCGAAGCAGCAAGGCGTAAAGATTGACGGGAAACCATGAGACCTGGCATACCCTTTTATTGTGCCCGCAGCTCTTAGCGATGCGACTCACAATTTCGGAGGTCGACAAGTATTCCGGGCCACCTATGTCAAAGCTCCTGCCGCAGGCGCCGCGATCATCCAGGCAATAACAGATGGCTCTCAGCAGGTCCACCAGGGCTATGGGCTGCCTCCTGGTTTGGGCCCATCCGGGGATGGGTATCACCGGCAGTCGGCGTACGACATTGGTCAAAAATGCGACGGCGCTGCTGCCGGGACCGACGACCAGGCTTGTGCGCACAACGGTCACCGGCGTGCCGTAATTCCCTAGTACACTGACGATCTCGCTGCGCTCCCGAAGCATCTGCTCGGAGACATTTCCCTCCGGCAGCAAACCGGCCAGATAGATGATCTGGCGCACCCCATGGTGGGCCGCTGCCAGAGCACAGTTGTCAGCCTGCAGCACGTCCATATCAGCACAGCGGGCCTGGTCGAGACGAGCGGTGGGCACCCTTGTATGGGCCAGATAGACAATCTGGCCGACACCGGCAAGCGCCTCTTGCATGGCAGCCTTCGAAAATAAATCGCAGACCTTCCAGCGCACTGGACTCCCGGGTGTACCTTCTGCCGCCCGATGGCGGGAACGGGTGATTGCGACGGTGGTGTAGTCTTGGGCCACATAGCGGCAGAGGGCGCTGCCGATAAAGCCGCTGGCCCCGACAATGGCCAGTGTCGAAGTCGATCCTGTCGTCTCTGTGCTCATAGATTGTGACACGCTGGTTCCGCTGTCCACCACATTCGGTCAGTGAGAACTTAAGCATATTCAACATGTTGTCATTACTTTCAGGCCACAGAGCAGTGCTGCGGATACGGGTGCAATCCGCCAAGTCTTTGAACCCGAGGCTTAGCGGAACACCGCGACACTGAGCGCTATATATCAATATCTCGGGAAAAATTGGCTGGTCAATAGATCCGAGGGACGATGGTGGTATTGCGTCTCTATCCACATTTGTCTATATTGTGGATATTTATCCGAACCTGTTAAGTTGTCTAAGCCCAGCACATTTCACTACTTTCATTTCTGGGAGGTATCACATGAAACTGGTTAGAATGCTGCTTTTGACGTGCACAGTGTTATCAGTCTCAACTCTGGCCTACGGTCATGAAGGCGGAGGTATCACCGGGGGATTTGTCTCTGGTTTTCTCCATCCCGTCTTGGGCTGGGATCACGTGGCAGCAATGGTGGCGGTAGGCCTCTGGGGCGCCTTTCTGGGCAATCCGGCAATCTGGGTTCTGCCCGTGGTTTTTCCTCTGGTCATGGCCTTCGGCGGGGCGCTCGGGGTAATGGGAGTACCCCTTCCCTCCGTCGAGACGGGAATCGCCGTTTCGGCAATCGTATTGGGCGTCATGGTCGCTTTTGCGCTGCGGCCGCCTCTCTGGCTTGCCGCTGTGATAGTCGGCGGCTTCGCCATCTTTCACGGTCATGCCCATGGAACCGAGCTGCCGAGTGCCGCCAACCCTCTTGCCTACAGCGCCGGCTTCGTCATTTCCACCGGTTTGCTGCATCTCTCCGGTATTGCTATAGGTCTGCTGGTGCGCTGGCCGGCTGGAAAAGTTGCGGTTAGAGCCTGCGGGGCATTCATATCCCTTGCCGGTGTGGGCTTTTTGACTGGTGTTCTGTGAAAAAGCTCGTCTATGTCTCAATTTTACTGGCAACCAGCTG
>JARRLH010000237.1:0-5204 GCA_037387205.1 Desulfofustis sp. | reverse complement strand
GTGCGCTCACGGAGATTAAGGGCATCATAAAGGCGTTCCAGGCAGGTGGTGTTGACTACATCACCAAACCCTTCAGAACCGAGGAGGTGATGGCTCGGGTGCAGACACACCTCGATTTGCAGAACGCCATCCGCGACAAAGAAGATTCGAACATGATGCTCCAAACGATTTTGGAGAGTATCGATAACACCATCGTCACCGTGGACAGCCAGCTCGAGATCATCAATACTAATAGGCCGCTCACCCGCATCTGCGGTATTGGACAAGAGGAAACCACCACCTTCGAGGAGCGGCTGAAAATCGGCACCGGTCCCTGTGTGGAAGCCTTGCGAAAGGCCTTGGAGACCGGCAAGAAAGTGAGTGAATATCGGGTTGACTGCACCTGTTCAGGACACACAGACAAGACCTTGGTGCTCAACGCCACGCCGCTCGTAAGCAAACAGAACGAAGCAAACGGTGCAGTACTGGTGATCAGAGATATTAGCCGGCTGGCATCTCTCGAAAAGGATCTGTTGGATCGCCACAGTTACCGGAACATCATCGGAAAAAGCGAGCGTATGCAGCAGATATATACACTGCTTGAACAGACAGCCGATCTGAGTATCAATGTTCTGATCTGCGGCGACAGTGGTACGGGAAAGGAATTAATCGCCGAAGCGGTCCATAATGCCAGCAGCCGGGCCGCCATGCCCCTTATAAAGGTGAATTGCGCCGCCTTATCCGAAAGTCTACTGGAAAGCGAAATGTTCGGGCATGTCAGTGGGGCGTTCACCGGGGCGGTAAAAGATCGAGCTGGACGGTGCCATGCTGCGGAAGGTGGTACGCTTTTTCTCGACGAGATCGGCGATATTTCCCCTGCCTTTCAGGCGAAACTTCTGCGTTTTCTCGAGCAGAAGGAATATGAACGCATCGGGGAATCGAAGACCCTGAAAGCCGACGTCAGGGTCGTAGCTGCAACGAATCAAGATCTACAGAACAAAGTGAGCAAGAGAGAATTCAGGGAGGATCTATATTATCGGCTCAAAGGGGTTCTCGTCAAACTCCCTCCACTGAGGGAAAGAGGCGACGATCTTACCTTGTTGGTAAGCCATTTCATCTCCCTGTCCCGAGAGGAACTGGGCAAAAATATTCAAGGCCTCGATAATGAAGTCGAAAAACTTTTCCGAGACTACCAGTGGCCGGGAAACATCCGGGAGCTAAGAAACATCATTCATTATAGTTGTGCGCTCTGTCCGGAAGAACTTATTCAGAAAGAGCACCTGCCTGCTGAATTTCTGGCCGCTGCCACCAACAATCCCTCTGTGAAACGAATGAATACCGCCCAGGTCGGCGTTGCCCAGGGAGCTACCGAACGAGAATCGATACTGGCAATCCTTGATAAAACAGATTGGAACAAAGCCAAGGCCTCACGCCTCTTGAATATCAGCCGAGCAACACTCTATTCTAAATTGCTGAAGTACGGTATAGAAGAAAAACCTGACTGACCACCCTCCAACGGTGATGGCAGATTCATGTCATCATCACTCTTCTGAGTGAACACTTGTGACTATACACATCTGTATAGTTAACACCATGTTGTACACTTCTGAAAACACGAGTCTCTTAACTGAAAACCCTGTATCATTATAATATCACTTGTAAATATTAACAATAATCATTTGGGCACGGATATTGTATCTAGGGAGTACAAGAATCAGGCGATGAGCAAAGCTTAACGAAGGATTAATCATCTGATCGACCACATTACCAAAAGCAGATCGTATGAGAAAGCGGGATAAAAAAAGGGAAAACAAAAAAAGGAGGATTCAGCTATGTTAGGTTCAGAATTGATCGTTTGTCTGTGGTTCCTGCCCGTTGTACTTTTCATCGTTATTCCTTTGTCAGTACTCTGTCTCTGGGGATTTTACAGAATTTCCAGAAAGGTTCCCGATGGGGTCGAGCATCTGGCCAAGAAAACCATGGAAAAAGCAGGTAGCAGTGCGTATGCTACCAGGCTGCGTCCGAGACATGCTGTGTAGCCGGGTGAAAACGGCTGATTAGCTGTCGTTATCGAAACAAAATTAGCTGAGGTTATGAGACCTCGGGGCAAAAGGCGGAGCCAGACATTTGGCTCTGCCTTTTGTTTTATGTTCTGCTACAATAAAAGAATCGTTTTGTCCTGCAACATCTGATGCGTATAACCGAGAAAGCCGCTCAAAGACCCAGGCAGGGAAGCAGTAGCCATTGGTGACGGTTTCAGGCATATCTCAACGGATCGGTAACATGACACATCTCTGCGCAGATAGATGCAACAAATCATTCCGGGTGCTGACGACAATTATTTGTTTATGGTGCTTTTCAGCCAGTTTATCGGTTGCGTCGGCGACGGTAAAGGTTGGGGTGTATCAGGATTTTCCCCTTGTTTTCTTTGACGATGACAACAGGTCGTACGGAGTCTACGTTGATATCTTGAACTATGTTGCCAGCCGGGAAGACTGGGCAGTGGAGTATGTCACGTGCAAATGGATCGATTGCCTGAATCTGCTAGAAAACGGCAACATCGATTTAATGACGGCCATCGCCTTTTCCAAAGAGCGAACGAAAAAATACGATTTCAACGAGGAGACCGTTTTCCCGAACTGGGGACAGGTCTATTCATCGCAGAAAATCAGGCTGGATTCCATCGCCGATCTTGCCGGCAAGACGGTAGCTGGGCTGAAAGAAGATATCTACTTCAAATCCCTGCAGGGACTGACCGAAAAGACCAACATTGAAGTTACCTTCAGAGGAGTCGATGAATATGAAGAGGTTTTTCGACTGCTCGAGCAGCAGCAGGTAGAAGCCGGTATTCTTCCCAGATTATATGGGGACCTAAACGAAAAAAAGTTTGACGTCAAGAAGACAACTACCATTGTTCGCCCTTCAGAGCTTCGCTTCGCCGCGCAAAAATCTGCAAATCAGGAAATTCTCGCTGCTATCGACAAACATCTACAGCGACTCAAAGAGGACAACAATTCTTTATACTTTAAATCAATCTCCAAGTGGCTCGGGCATCAGGAAAAACCGTCTGATATCGGACTCGATTTCAGCGAGAAGGAATTGGCCTGGTTAGCTGAACACAGCAGTGTCCTCCTCGGTGTCGACCCCGAGTTTGTACCGTTTGAATTCATCGATGAGAACGGCAGCTATCTGGGCATGTGCGCCGATTATGTGAGAATTGTCGGGGAGCGCGTCGGGATAGCCATGGATATTGCCCCGGGTCTGACCTGGAATGAGGCGGTGGAGCAGGCCAGGATCCGTAAAATCGACGTCCTGCCCTGTGTCGGCATGACGGAGAAACGAAAGGAGTTCTTCACCTTTTCCGATCCTCACCAGACCTTTTACCGGGTCTTTGTGACCAAAGAAAATTCCGCTATCGGCAACAGCGTAGACGATCTAAAGGGGCATCAGGTTGCGGTGCAGAAAAACAGCTCCCATCACGGTTTTCTGCAGGACAACACCGATATAAAGCCAATGTTGTTCGAAACGGCGGAGGAGGCGATCTTCTCGGTCTCGGAAGGCAGAAGCGACGTGTTTGTCGGCAATGAGAACATGACCGGCTACACGATCAACAGAAAAGGAATCGTCAACCTGAAGATGACCAGACTGGCGGGAGCTGAAGGCAAGAACCTCTACTTCGCCGTTCGCAACGACTGGCCCGAACTTGTTTCCATCATCAACAAGGGGCTTGCCTCGATGTCTGAAAAGGAACGGGAGGCAATCAGGCAGAAATGGATTGCAGTAACCATAGAGAAGCAGATCGACTACACCCTCCTCTATCAGATATCAGCCGGAGTGATCTGTTTCGTGCTGATATTCGGCTTATGGAATGCGCAGATCAGGCTGCAGAGGAAAAAACTGCGAGAAAGTGAAAGACGCTATCGCTCTCTCGCCAACAACAGCGAAGCCGGAATCCTCCAGATCAAACCCGACGGCACCTCGATTTATATGAATCCGGCTATGGTAAAAATAGTCGATGCTGAGAGTGTTGAAGAATTGCTTGGAAAAAACATTGCCGATCTCATCGCACCGTCTTTTCGGGAACTTGTGAAAAAAGAGAGAGAAAAGCGGCATTATAATGTTTCTTCGACCTATGAAGTGGAAATGATCGGCCAGACCGGCAACCGAAAAAATGTGATGATTTCGGCTGCACCGATAATGAATGACAGAGGACAGCTGGAGAGCATTATCAGTTCGATCATCGATATCTCTGATCTGAAAAAAGCAGAGACGGAATTGCGCACAGCGAAGAACGAGGCGGAGTCCGCGAACCTGGCGAAGAGTACCTTCCTTGCCAATATGAGCCATGAACTGAGGACCCCGCTCAATGCCATTCTCGGCTTTTCCGGACTTATGATGCGGGATGAAAATCTGTCTGAAGAGCAGCTCAACAACCTGAAATCCATCGAGCACAGCGGCGAACATCTGCTGGACCTTATTAACGACGTCCTGGAATTCTCTAAAATCGAGACAGGCAGGGTCGAGCTTCACCCTGAAGAATTTGACCTATACCGCCTGCTCTATGTGATCGAGGATATGTTCAGCCTCCGGGCCAGGGAAAAAGGGCTGGTTTTGTTGGTTGAAAAATCAGCGGATGTTCCCCAATTCGTTAAGGCAGATCAAGGCAAACTCCGCCAGACCCTTATCAATATTCTCGGCAACGCCGTAAAATTTACCGAACGGGGCGGCATCACTCTACGGGTAAGTTGTGATGAGCAGACCCTCTTTTTCGAAATCGAAGACACTGGCGTAGGGATTGCCCAGGAAGAACTGGACATGGTCTTTGATGTGTTCGTCCAATCGTCCAGCGGCCAGAAATCAAAACAGGGAAGCGGCTTGGGAATTCCCATCAGCCAGAAATTCGTTGATTTGATGGGCGGTGCGTTGACGATTGAAAGCGAGGTTGGCAAAGGTTCGATATTCCGGTTCCACATCAAGGCAGAGATTATTGACGATGTCACACTGATTTCCGCAGAGCCCGAATTGAAGGTGATAGGCCTGGTTCCCGAACAGCAACAGTTCAAAATACTGGTAGTCGAGGATAATGAACCGAGCCGGAAAATACTCGTGACGCTTCTCAAGGCAATCGGTTTCGAGGTAGCATCCGCAGCCAACGGTGAGGAGGCAGTAGAGGCATGGGAAAAATGGCAGCCCCATTTCATCTGGATGGACCTTCGCATGCCGGT
>JARRLH010000236.1:0-5216 GCA_037387205.1 Desulfofustis sp. | reverse complement strand
CCTTTACCGTGAATTTTCAGCATCATGTCGGAAACCTTGGTTTCAGAATACTTGCGTACCCGTTCCACAAATCCAGCTTCCGATTCGTCAAGATGCGGGGCGTCTGCTTCCGCAAAAGCGATGGAGACGCCCAGTGCTGAGATTTTCTGCCCGAGGCTGCCGGCCAGTTCAGGAATGAGTGTTTTCAGGATTGAACGAAAATCGATGATGCCGATTAATACGCCGTCACCATCAAGTACGAGGCTGGTCCGGTGGCCCGCTTCCGTGCATTCACCGGTCTCGACTTCGCAGTAAATCTTGCGCATTTCCAGTACGGCATCCTTGAGCGAACTGTCCGGACCCGTAGTGGCATAATCGGCCAGCGGTACCATGACGTCTCGAACTTTTCTTTGCAGTGGCATAATGTCACCTTCTCTTCTAGCTAGTGAATGTATTTAAAGAGCCCAGTTGGTTCCCATCCTAAAACTGCTCTTTGGTTCGCTATCTTGGTTACGCTGTAAATTTTATCCTCGAAATATCATCCATATGGTTGCGGTAAAATTTTTTGCCGGTCTTGATCTCAACAAAAATTATCAGTCTTAGGATGGGAACCAATTAGTAAAAAACTCTCAACCTCTTGTAATGATACAATTAAGAGCAGCGGCGAGCTTGTCAAGAAAGGGATCAGTGCCCGATCAGCGGATCCGCCTGCCACATCTGAAAAATTCAAGAGATTCTATCCGAAAAAAAGGTGGGGGGCAATTTGTTTTCACCTAAAACGATAAAAAAATGAATCACCGCTCATTCTGGAATCTACTCGTATTGGTGTGCATAAGATATTGATATAAATATAATAAATTGCCATATCACGGGTGCGTAACAAGGGGTCACATACGGATAATAACTTGACACAAACAGGAGATTTTAATACTTTCAATGATCTTTTGCGTTGCCTGATTTTTAATGTTGATCTGTGTGATTCAGATCGAATGAAATAGTTTAACCATTGTTGAGGAGAGAATGATGAAGCAGAAGAGTAGGTTAATGGCAGGATTGCTGGGTCTGGCAGCTCTCACGCTCTGCGCCGGAACTGCCCTGGCCAGCGGCGGAGGTGCCGAAGCGACAGCCGCGGCAGCCGGGATGCCCCAGGACGGGAGTCCCTGGTGGTACTGGCCGGTGATTTTACTGGTTGCCACCTTTATAATGGGCATTATCGCCGTACTCGGCGGAGTTGGCGGCGGCGTGCTGTTTGTCCCAATCATCAGTGGTTTTTTTCCGTTCCATCTTGATTTTGTCAGGGGTGCGGGTCTGCTGGTTGCTCTTGCCGGCGCACTGGCTGCCGGTCCCGGGTTGCTCCGCTCCGGCCTGGCGAGTTTGAGACTGGCCATTCCGGTGGCCCTGATTGCCTCGAGCTGCGCGATCGTCGGAGCCATGGTTGGCCTGGCTTTGCCAACCAACATCGTGCAGATCTCACTCGGTGCGACCATCCTTGGCATCTGCGTGCTGATGCTGACGGCAAAAAAATCAACGTTTCCGGATGTACCGGAGTCCGACAAACTCGGTTCAATCCTGAAAATTTATGGGGTTTACCGTGAAGAATCCACTGGTGAAACCATCAACTGGAAGGTGCACCGGACACCGCTTGGCCTGCTGCTCTTCGTGGTAATCGGCGTCATGGCCGGCATGTTCGGCCTGGGTGCCGGCTGGGCCAACGTACCGGTTCTGAACCTGCTGATGGGGGCCCCGCTTAAGATAAGCGTTGCCACCTCGAAATTCCTGCTGTCCATTACCGATACCTCAGCCGCCTGGATCTATATGAACCAGGGCGCTATTATTCCAATGATGGTGGTACCGTCCCTGGTCGGTATCATGCTCGGTTCGTTCGTCGGGGTGCGTATCCTCAAAGTAGTCAAGCCGACCTTCATCCGCTGGATGGTCATCGGTATCCTGGCATTTGCCGGTCTCAAGGCATTGTCCAAAGGATTGGGCTTCTAGGAAATTTTGAATTATAGTTTAGAAGGAGATATATCATGAGCCAGGATCAAAAACTCGGACCTAGCCCGGAACAGGTTCTCTATGCCAACGTTCTCAATAAGGGAATGCTGATTGGCCTTGTCGTTTTGTTGATCACTTTTGCCATCTATGTGTTTGGCATCGTCTCACCTTATGTCCCCCTTGACAAGCTTGCCAATTACTGGGGCATGGGGGTCAATGACTATTTACACGAGCTGGACATCCCCACCGGCTGGGCCTGGTTGGGTATGCTCGGCTATTCTGATTTCCTGAACTTTATAGGGATCGCATTTCTGGCGGGTGTCTCAATCGTCTGCTATATAGCCATCATTCCAACGCTGTTGAGAAATGATGACAAAATTTTTGCGGTCATCGCCATCCTCGAAGTTGTAGTGCTGACTGCAGCGGCTTCGGGAATTTTCGGCAGCGGCGGTCACTGATATCGCCACTCAGGAAGTCCCGCGGCAAGGCCCGCGGGACCTCTGCTTCTTCTGCATACCTCCATGTCTTTCCCGGAATCGATCCGCCAACTGACCAGTGGGTGTTGGTGATCTCAAATTCTCGGCTCTCACGGTAGATTTGCGGCCGTGTCGCGGTAAATTGCCAATATCGCTTTTTGTTTGCAAAAATAATAAAATATGATTAAATAAGCGGTTCTCTATTGATACTAGGATCATGCTTTGTTATTTTCGTCGTGTCAGATGACAGAGCGCGGTCAGTCTCCGGTTGGCGATTGACCGGTCTGAAACATTGAATTTAGAGGGGTTACAGAGATCTGTAGCTCCTTTCTTTTTTATTTATTTTGAATGGCATTTAAACGCCGGTAAAAATGAGGACCGGTGTGCAGGCAGACTGCAGAGGAAAAAATCATGGCAAAAGATCTATCGAAAGTGAGAAATATCGGTATCAGCGCACATATCGATTCAGGCAAGACGACCCTGACAGAAAGAATCCTTTTCTATACCAACCGTATTCATGCGATTCATGAGGTAAGGGGTAAGGACGGGGTCGGTGCCAAGATGGATTCCATGGAGCTGGAAAAGGAACGCGGCATCACCATTCAGTCAGCTGCCACCTATGCATCCTGGAAGGATGTGGATATCAATATCATTGACACCCCGGGTCACGTGGATTTCACCATCGAAGTCGAGCGTGCCCTGCGGGTGCTTGACGGCGCCATCCTGGTGCTTTGTTCGGTGGGCGGTGTCCAGTCGCAGTCCATCACCGTCAGCCGGCAGATGGCCCGTTACCGGGTACCAAGGATCGCCTTTGTCAACAAGTGCGACCGCACTGGTGCCAACCCGGCACGAGTCACCAAGCAGCTCAGGGACAAATTGGAGCTCAATGCCCACATGATGCAGCTGCCCATCGGCCTGGAAGGGGACTTTGTGGGTCTCGTCGATCTGATCACCATGAAGGCCATTTACTTCGATGGTGAAAACGGCGAGATTCTGAGAGAGGAGTCGATTCCGGCAGATATGGCTGCCGAGGCGGCGGAAAAGCGTGAAGCACTGCTGGAAGAGATCTCGATGTTCTCCGAGGAGTTGATGGAAAGTTTGCTCGAAGGCGGCGACATCGATCCCCAGCTGATTCACGATGCGGTTCGCCACGGAACCCTGGCCCTTGAATTTACCCCGGTCTTTGTCGGCTCGGCCTATAAGAACAAGGGCATTCAGCCGCTGCTCGATGCGGTCTCCTCGTACCTGCCTTGCCCAACCGATGTGGTTAACCACGCCCTGGACCTGAAGGACGATGAAAAAGAGTTCCCGGTCAGCAACGACCCCGACGACAAATTGATCATGCTGGCCTTCAAGCTCGAGGACGGCAGGTATGGTCAGCTCACCTACGTGCGAACCTATCAAGGGGTATTGAACAAAGGCGATACCGTCTATAACAGCCGTACCGGCAAGAAGGTCAAGATCGGCCGGCTGGTCCGGATGCATGCCGATGAGATGGAGGAGATCGACTCATGCGGGCCTGGTGACATCGTTGCCCTGTTCGGCGTCGACTGCGCCTCGGGCGATACCTTTACCGCCGAAGGGATTTCTGCTTCCATGAGTTCGATGCATATCCCGGAGCCGGTTATTTCCCTGGCGGTCATCCCGGTGGACAACAAGGCCCAAAACAATATGTCTAAAGCCTTGAACAGGTTCACCAAGGAGGATCCGACCTTCAGGACCTACGTCGATCATGAAACCGGTGAGACCATTATCTCCGGTATGGGAGAGCTGCACCTCGACGTCTACATCGAGCGGATGAAACGTGAATACAGCGCGACTGTAGAGGTGGGGGCTCCCCAGGTCGCTTACCGGGAGACCATCACCATGCAGGCCGCTTTCGACTATATCCACAAGAAGCAGACGGGTGGTTCGGGTCAGTACGGTCGGGTGGCCGGCTACCTCGAACCTTTTGAAGAGGGTGAGTATGAATTCGTCGATGAGATTGTCGGAGGGGTGATTCCGCGGGAATTCATCCCTTCCTGCGACAAGGGCTTCCAGAAAAGCATGGCCAAGGGATCGCTCTGCGGCGCCGCAATCACCGGAGTGAGAGCGGTCATCAACGACGGTAACTCCCATTCGGTGGATTCGTCCGACGTGGCTTTCCAGCTTGCTGCGCAGGGTGCCTTTAAAGAGGCCTACATGAAGGCCAAACCGGTAATCATGGAACCGATCATGAAAGTGGCGGTTGAAGGGCCCACTGAATTCCAGGGCGCGGTTATGGGTAGTCTGAATCAGCGCCGAGGCATGATCATCGGAACCATGGAAGAAGGCAACTACACGGTGGTCGAGGCAGAAGTGCCGCTCTCCGAGATGTTCGGTTACTCGACGACCTTGCGCTCCTTGACCCAGGGCAAGGCCGAGTTCACCATGGAATTTGCCACTTTCAAACAGGTTCCCAAGAGCGTCAGCGAAGAACTCGTGAAAAAATTTCAGGAAGAAAAGAAAAACGATTAATCAGCAAAACGGGCGGTCCGCAGAATACAATTCGAGACCTGTCCGTTTCAGCAACACTAGTAAGGAGTTAACTGGTATGGGAAAAGAAGATTTGATCAGTTCCAATCCGCTGCGTGTGCTCGGGCTTGACAACAAGGCGGAAGAGGGAAGACAAAGTCTTGGTCTGGTGATGGCCCGTGCCGGACTTGGCAAGACGGCCATACTGGTCCAGATTGCCCTGGATTCGATGCTGCGCGGTAATCGGGTGCTGCACGTGGCGATAGGGGAGAC
>JARRLH010000235.1:0-5239 GCA_037387205.1 Desulfofustis sp. | reverse complement strand
CTTTCGAATTTCAGGCCCTGGACGAGCTCAGATCCGTGCTGTAGATTCCCGGGTGCCGCGTGGTGCTCGCCCCCGAAAGAGAGATCATGCGTACCATCAACTCGGCCTACGATCTCAGCCAGGGCAGCGCCGAACAGGTGATCCAGGACATCGACGAGGAGGATGCCGACCTGCTCTTCTCAAAGATCGAAGAAGTCGAGGACCTGCTCGATGACACCAGTGCCTCGCCGGTGATCAGGCTGGTCAACCTGATGCTCTCCCAGGCGGTGCGGTCAAACATTTCAGACATCCACATTGAGCCCCAGCAGTCCAGCGTCAAGATCCGCCAGCGTCTCGACGGCGTGCTCTATGATATGTTTATGCCTCCCAAGCACGTGCAGTCAGCCCTGGTCTCGCGGATCAAGCTGATGGCCCGCATGAACATCGCCGAAAAACGGCTGCCCCAGGACGGCCGCATCGAAATAAAGGTGGGCAACAAGGATATCGACATCAGGGTTTCGACCCTGCCCACCGCCTTTGGCGAGAGGGTGGTGCTGCGGCTGCTCGACAAATCTACGATCAGGCTGTCGCTCACGGACCTGGGCATGACGCCTGAACGGCTCGCGCTGTTTGAGAGGATGATCCGCTCGCCCAACGGCATCCTGGCCCAGCGGCTGGTCAGGGTTATCTGCGCTGAGTGCATGGAGGAATATCGTCCCTCGCCGGAAGAGCTGGCCCGCATCGGCGTAAGCGAGGCTCAGCTGCCGTACGGCATCCTCAAGCGCGGCAGGGGCTGCGGGAAATGTTTGGACACCGGCTATCGCGGCCGTACCGGCATCCACGAATTCCTGGTTCTTGACGAAAAGATGAAGAAGATGATCCTGCAGACCTCCGATGCCAGCCAGCTGCGCAGCCAGGCCCGCAGGAACGGCATGAAACCCCTGCTGCAGGATGGTGCCGACAAGGTGATCAAGGGGATCACCACCGTTGAGGAAGTCTACCGCGTCGCCCAGAGCTAACCGGGGGACACATGCTGTCGCGTCCCCTCAACAAACGGGCCTCTGCCCTAGGGCATGAGAAAATTCTTGAACATCAGGTAGCGGTGCGGCAGGGTACGCTTTTTCGGGGTCACCACGAAGAAAGAGCGTTTCAGCGCCAGTCCGTCAACTTCGATTATCTTGACCGTCCCCTGGGAGAGTTCGTCGCGGATAGCGGTCTTCGAAATAAAGGCGATACCAAGGCCCGTTTTGACCGCCTCCTTAACGGCAGTGCTGGAACCCAGAGTTGCCCGGATCTTGAGGGAGCGCTGGGTAATGTCGACCCGGTCGAGGAACTGTTCGACGGTTCTGCCGGTGCCCGATCCCTGTTCCCGCACCAGAAAATCATATTTGACCAGATCTGCGGGTGCGATGGTCGAGGAAATCTCCTCTTCTGCGGCGGCGGCAAGCACCAGTTCGTCGCCCTCGAAAGGAGTAAAGTCGAGATTGGTCGAGGGCAGTTCCGTGCCGACCACGCCGAGGTAAATTCTGTGGGCCGAGATATCGTCGATGATACGACCCGAGTCTTTGATGAGTATTTCAAACGACACTTCCGGATAGCGGCTGTTGAACGCTGCGGCCCGCTGGGGGAGCATATACTCACCGGGAATGGTCGAGGCGCCGATGATCAGCTCTCCGGCGACGGTCCTGGCCGCCGAGGCGAGATTGGTTTCGAGCTTGTGCATTTCTTCCAGGATTTCCACCGCCCGCGGATAGAGCAGATCGGCTTCAGGCGTGGGGGATATCGAGCGACCGAGCCGATCGAACAAAATGCAGCCGAGCCGGTCTTCGAGGTTTTTCATATGCTCGCTGATGGTCGGCTGGCTGGTGAACAGTTCCTCGGCCGCCTTGGTAAAGCTGCGCGTCCGGTAGACAGCGGTGAATATCTGCAGGTGTCTGGTTTCCATGGCGGCTCCGTAAGGATCGGTAATATCTATGCCAAGTATTAAAATTCTACTATAACATTTTAATAAATTAAAGGGACATCCATTAGATTCGGCACCTTGACTAATGCATAAAATATATGCATATATATATGCATGAGAACCACGATAAATATAGATGACCAGATTCTTGCCAGGGCTGCTTCTCTGACAGGCATAAAAGAGAAGACTGCGCTCGTGCGCATGGGGCTTGAAGTCCTGATCGCTCAAGAAAGCAGTAAACGACTTGCCCGACTTGGCGGCACCGAAAAAGATCTTAAGCTGGTAGTTCGAAGGCGCCCTTGATCCTGGCTATGATTCTTGTCGACACCTCAGTCTGGATAGGTCATCTGAGAGAGACAGATACCCGGCTTCAACATGCACTGCTGGAGGGAGAAGTTGTTGGTCATCCTTTTGTGATTGGCGAACTGGCCTGCGGCAATCTCACCAACCGAGCAGAGATTCTCACTCTATTGAAGACATTACCGGTGGCCCCGCAGGTCGACTTTGATGAGTATCTTTTCTTTATTGACGAGCACCAACTGCAGGGTAGAGGAATTGGCTTCGTCGATGTGCATCTTCTGGCCTCTGCCGCGCTGGGGCAGGCGAAGCTGTGGACCAAAGACAAGAGACTGAATTCGGCAGCGGTTGATCTTGATCTGGACTATAGGTTCTAGAAAAAGTAGGGAACACAATACTTGATATGTCCTCTTACGAAAAAAGGGACAGCCGCCGCTGCGGACTGTCCCTTTTACTTTGTCAAGCTCTGGAGATCTTAACAGGCAGTAAATTAAGGATCTTGAATCAACAGACCTCTTTTAGTTATCTATCAACACCCCCTGCACCCTCCTGTTCAACGCCCGTCCCTCAGCCGTCTCATTGCTGGTAACCGGATCATCGAAGCCGAAGCCGTTGAGGGTGATGCGGCCCGGATCAATTCCTTCCTTGGTGACCAGGTAGTCGCGCACCGCTGAAGCTCTTCGGTGGGAGAGCTTCATATTGTATTCCCTGGTGCCGACGTTGTCGGTGTGGCCGGCCAGCACGATCCGCGCCTGCGGGTGGCTGCGCATATACTCGGCGACCTTGGCAATCACCTGGTGATACTGAGGCTTTACCTCGAACTTGTCAAAATCGAAGAGGATGTTCTCCCACTCTTGGCCCATCTTTACTTCCGTGCCGCCCATGGGGGCCTGGTCTGAGATGTCGAACAGGGCGCCGGTCATCCATTCGGGGTTGCCGAGCAGGTCGGCGAAACTGACCATATACGAGCAGTCGTTGACATTGGAGATTTTCTGCAGCTGTTTGAGCCCTTTCTTCTCGGCCCCGGCATCCAAAACCGCAAAACAGATATCGTAGGCGGCGGCAAGCTCGGCGGCAATCATCGCCGGCGACTTATACGGTTCCATCGGTGTGTACTGGGCGTCGGTAAACAGGAAGATCACCGTGCGTCCTTCAAGCGCTGGCAGAATCTTGTGCAGTTCCGTGAGCCCCTGCTGCAGCAGGGTTGCCCCCAGCGGCTCGCGCGGCATCTTGTCGATGGTGCGGTGGAACTTCTGCTTGTCGTAGGGCTGCATCGGGTAGTAGACGGTCAGGTTGTCGGTGCCGAGGCCCGGGGTGAACGAATAGATGCCGGCCGTCCAGTTCATGTCCGGCAGGGTGGCGTTCTTTTCCCTGAGGATCCTGCGCTCGGCCTCCAGCTCGGTCATTGCCGTGTCAAGGAACTGGCTGCCCATCGACTCGGAGCGGTCGTAAAGCACGATGAAATTGTCGGCCACCCTGGTCATATAGACGGGCGAGCCACCCCAGCTGTATTCGACAGTCTCATGGCCTGCCGCTGACAGTGAAGAAACCCCATAGACCAGCAGGCAAACCATTGTTAACAATAACGATTTTACATACATAACAACCTCCCTCACGGTGACTGCAGGAAATTTGAGTCGTTTCGGCATCAGCCGACCAAAATCAAGAATTATCTTTTTAATTTTACACATAATTTTCGTTTTTACAAATATTTCAGAAGAATTAAGCAGAGGGACACAATACTTTTCGTGTCCCTTGAAATTGTTTGGGACACGAAAAGTATTGTGTCCCTTTTGATTGTAAATTAAGTATTGTGTCCCTCTGTATGAACGAATCGACACCACTGGAGAGGGCGCTGGCCACCATTATCGACGACTGCACCGAGTGCGGCGGCTGCGTAAGGCAGTGCGCCTTTTTGAGGCGCTACGGCAATCCATTGCAGCTGGCAACACAATACCGGGAAGGCACCCTCTCCCCCGAGGTCATCTACTCCTGCAGTCTCTGCCGTTTGTGCGATGTGCACTGTCCCGAGGCCCTGAATATCTCTGAAATGCTGTGGCTGCTGCGCTGCCGGCTGGTGGAAGAGGGCAGGGGCCCGTTGAAGCAGCACCGGCGTATCCTGAACTACGAAAAAATCGGTTTGTCGAGTTTGTTCCAGTTCACGGGCATACCGGACAAGTGCGACACCGTCTTCTACCCGGGCTGCGCCCTGGTTGGAACCAGGCCGACGCAGGTGCAGAAACTTTCTACCCTGTTGAAACAAAAGATTGACCACCTCGGCATCGTCCTCAACTGCTGTGCCAAACCTTCCTATGATTTGGGTCGTAAGCAATTCTTTGATCGGGTCTTCAGCGCCCAGCTCGGCGCGTTCAAAGAGCGGGGTATCTCCACGGTTATCACCGCCTGCCCCAGCTGCCACCAGATTTTTTCAAGATATGCAAAGGGGATGGAGGTGAAATCCGTGTACCAGATTTTGGATGATCCAACGTCTGTAGAAAAGATCTCCACCGGCAGGGAACTCTGCATTCATGACCCCTGTTCCACCAGGTTCGATACGGAGGTGCATCAGAGTGTCAGGTCAATCGTCGAAGGGCTGGGGCTCGCCGCCGGCAGCATGAAGCATCAGCGCAAACGGACCCTGTGCTGCGGGGAGGGCGGCTCGGCCTCTTTCGTGGCCCCGGAGATCACCGATCAATGGGCCGAGCAGCGGGCCGAGCAGGCCGGCGGACGACCGGTGCTCACCTATTGCGCCGGCTGTGTCCACTTCCTCTCAGGGAAAATGACCACCATCCACCTGGTGGATGTGATGCTCGATCCTGAAGCGGCCCTGGCCGGCAAAGCACCCGCCTCCAGGTGGCCCTTCACCTACCTCAACCGGCTGCTGCTGAAACACAAACTGGGGACACAATACTTAAGGTGTCCCTGCAACGGGACACCTTAAGTATTGTGTCCCCGTAGAACGATGGGGAAAGAAACGCATAAGAATGATTTGTTCTTCAG
>JARRLH010000234.1:0-5240 GCA_037387205.1 Desulfofustis sp. | reverse complement strand
GCTGGTGACGAGATGGTCTGGAATTTCAAGGCGGATTCCTTCGGCAGCGGCTATAGTTGGATATTTCCCCATCGTGACTCCGCTTCGGTCGGAGCCTACCTGGCCGACGGCAGCATCGCAGCGCTGCAGCTCAGAAAAAACCTGGACAGATGGCTCGGCGAGTGGGGGATAAATACCGCAGATGGTCGGTTTGAGGCTGATAAAATCAACATCGATTATTGCGGCTGGGCTTTCGGTTCCCGCTTTCTGGTGGGCGATGCGGCCGGCCTCGCCTCGCCCTTAACCGGCGAAGGCATCAACCCGGCGCTGGTGTCGGCTGAGGCAGCAGCCGCAGCGATCATCGGCTCTTCTGCAGAACCCGATACCCTGCAACGAATTATCAAAAGACATCGCAGTCACCGGATGATGAGCAGTACCGCCGGTCGGTCAAAACTCTTGGCCTTGGTCCTGTCCGAACTCAGTGGACTGCTGCTGCGCCTTAAGGTAATCGGGTTTGATAAATTTGAAATGGCTTGACCGACACGAAAGCTGACTTTTCATGAAAAAAGCTATCCCAGCACGCAGAAAATTGCTCAACGGTGCCTTTGTCCTTGTCTGCGCCGGACTTCTTGTCTTTCTTTACCTGGCCCCGGAGGAGACGACCTCCCCTCTTCCCGCTGACGACCTGCATCAGGAATTTCATGCGATGGAAAGTAAAAAAGAGGCGGACAAGCTATGTGCGCAATGCCACAACCAGGGCGGCGACTCCCCCCTGCCGGAAAACCACCCGGATCCCTACCGGTGCCTGTTCTGCCATAAACGCTGAGTGCGGTTTAAATCAGCTTCCGGCCAATCCCCGGTTGACTATCTCGTAGACATCACGGGACAGATTCCGCTTGTTCTGAATCCGTTTCAGGCCGTCGATCATCATCTTCTGCCTTCTCGGTTCATAGCGTTTCCACGAGATCAGGGGATTGGTCATTCGGGCAGCAATCTGGGGATTGAGGCCATCCAGCTTCATGACCATGTCAACGAGGAAATCATATCCCCTGCCGCTCAAATCGTGAAAATGCAGGTGATTCTGACAGAACGCACCAATCAGGGCGCGCACCTTGTTGGGATTTTTCAAAGAAAAAGACGAGTGCTCCAGGAGCTGGGTGACCTTATCGAAGGTATCTTCAGCACTGGAGAGGGCCTGCATGGTGAACCACTTGTCCAACACCAGCGGATGCTCCCGCCATTTATTTTCAAAATGGCTGAACAATGTCTCGCGAGTGTCGCTGGCAAGATGGGCAATGGTTGACAGGACCGCAATCTGATCGGTCATGTTAGTTGCCTGATAATATTGATTTTCAGCAAGCGAAATCATATCCGGATCAACTTGGCCAGCACTCAAGAGGTAATCGAGGCAGGTATTTTTCAGACTTCTCTCTCCAATCGCTTCAGGGCTGATGGAATAGCCCGAAGAATCATTTTTTTGCTCATACACCCTCAGAAATTCATCGCCCAGGCGACTGGCTAATTCTTTCTTGACGAACGATCTGACGTGATGAAGGCGATCTGGATCGACCCCCTCCAGCGACAGGGCGAGATAGGCCTCATCTGGCAGTTGAAGAGCCAGGGCGGTGAGGGCATCGTCGCCCGAATCATTTGTCAGCAGGGCTCTTGCAGCTTGCACAAATTCTTCATCGAGCGTAATTCCAGCCTCGTCAGACTCTTGATTGACGAGATCGGTGATCAGTGATTGGCTGAGGGAAAAGGAGGCATCCCAGCGATTAAAAAGATCACTGTCCGCTGCCATCAAGAGGGTGGTTGTTTTAAAATCCTGCGGGTTGTTCAGTTTTACGGGAGCAGAAAAGGAGCGCAGCAGAGAGACTATTGGCCTGCTCTGCAGGCGCTTGAACTCAAAGGTCTGCTCTGGTTCTGTCAGTTCCAAGAGAATTGAATTGCCGCGTTTTTCGTATTCGGTGGTGATATCGTTCACCATATCCCTGCCTTCAGGATCAAGAAAACCAACGAGAACGGGAATATGAAACGGCAGCTTCTCTGGCTGACCAGCTGTCTCAGGTGTTCTCTGTCTCAGGGTCAAGGAAAGGGTACCGTCTTCGGAAAAGGATTGACCGAGCTCAACTTCGGGGGTGCCCGCCTGGGCATACCACCGTTTAAACTGGCCAAGGTCACGACCCGAAGCGTCGGCCATGGCCGCCACGAAATCGTCACAGGTGACCGCCTGTCCATCGTGTCTGGCGAAATAGAGGTCCATTCCTTTTCTGAAGTTTTCGGCACCAATAAGCGTGTGTATCATCCTCACGACCTCGGCGCCTTTATTGTAGACGGTAACCGTGTAAAAGTTGTTGATTTCCATGTAGGTGTCGGGACGCACCGGGTGAGCCATCGGACCTTCGTCCTCCCGGAATTGATATTGCCTGAGGACCCGCACATCCTTGATCCTCTGAACAGCACGGGAGTTCATGTCGGCCGAAAATTCCTGGTCCCGGAAGACGGTCAATCCTTCCTTGAGACTCAACTGAAACCAGTCACGGCAGGTAACCCGGTTGCCTGTCCAGTTGTGAAAATATTCATGGGCGATCACCCCTTCGATGTTGAGATAGTCCTGGTCAGTGGCCGTTTCAGGGGAGGCAAGCACATACTTGGAATTAAACACATTGAGCCCCTTATTCTCCATTGCCCCCATGTTGAAGTCATCAACCGCGACAATCATATATCGGTCGAGATCATATTCGAGCCCGAACACCTCCTCGTCCCAGCTCATCGATTTTTTCAGCGCTTGCATCGCGTGACCGCAGGTCCCCTGATTGCGGGGCTCAGTATAGATGAAGAGATCAACCTGCCGGCCGGACTTGGTGGTGAAAGAATCCTGCTCGACTACCAGATCACCCGCCACCAGAGCAAACAGATAACTGGGCTTGGGAAAAGGATCACGCCACTGGGCAAAATGCAAGCCTCCCGCGAGTTCCCCCTCTTCTTCCAGGTTGCCGTTGGAAAGCAGCACCGGATATCTCTTTCTGTCGGCTTCTATCCTGGTGCTGAATCTGGCGAGGACGTCGGGACGATCGGGGTAATAGGTAATTCTTCTGAACCCTTCCGCTTCGCATTGAGTACAAAAAATTGAGGAGGACAGGTAGAGTCCGCTCAAACTGGTATTGGCTTCTGGGTTGACTATGGTGGTGATCTGCAGGTCAAACGAATCGGGCACGTCAACAATCTGCAACTCATTTTCGGTGACCAGCAGGCGGCCGCTATCGACTGTTTCACCATCGATCTGAACTTCGACTAATTCTAGCTTTTCCCCGTATAAAACTAAATCTTCCTTTTTATTTTCTCTATCTTCGTTTCTGGTAAGGCGTGACCGGGCAACTACATGGGTCTTGTTTTCATCCAGGCGAAAGACCAGATCGATGGTCTCAACCAGAAATTCGGGAGGCTGGTAGTCACTTCTATGTACGGCTTTAAATGTCGGCTTGTTCACGGGCTCCTCTCTGTCGGCAGCTGACTTGATCTTTATCATAGACATTGTTGACATCAAGAGGGATTCAATTATACTTGACTCCTTCGTGATGAGCAGATTATCGATAGCAGATATCTGTAATCATCATCATGACTTTTTCGAGGGCCCATCAATTACCCCGGGCCGTATCTTTCATATCAGGGTCGAGCCAATGATCACAATCAACGAACACTACAACAAGCTGCAAGCCTCCTATCTGTTTTCCGATATTGCCAAAAGAGTGACCAGGTACCAGGAAGAGAATCCTGCTCAAACGATTATCAAACTTGGCATAGGGGACGTGACCAAGCCCCTGCCTGCAGCCTCTATTGCGGCCTTCCACAAGGCCGTAGACGAAATGGCCAGCGCAGAGGGTTTTCGCGGCTACGGGCCGGAACAGGGATACGAGTTCCTGCGCCACGCCATAGCCGAACATGATTTTCGGGCCCGGGGTGCGGAGATCGCCAATGATGAAATCTTCGTCTCCGACGGGGCAAAGTGTGACACGGGTAATTTCCAGGAGCTTTTCAGTCCCGCTACAGTCATTGCCATTCCCGATCCGGTCTATCCGGTATATCTGGACACCAATGTTATGGCCGGGCGGACCGGAATGTTTTCTGACGGCCGCTACAAGGGGGTGGTGTATCTGGAGTCCACCAGGGAAAACAACTTCGTACCAGCCCTGCCCACCCAGCCTGTTGATCTTATCTACCTCTGTTTCCCCAACAATCCTACAGGATCGACTATCAGCAAAGAAGAATTAAAAACCTGGGTTGACTATGCCCGTCACAACAAAGCACTCATCCTCTTCGATGCGGCATATGAGGCCTTTATAAAGGACGAATCGCTGCCCAAGACTATCTATGAGATCGCAGGAGCCAGAGAAGTGGCGGTGGAGTTCAGAAGCTTTTCCAAAAGCGGCGGATTCACCGGTACCCGCTGCGCCTATACCGTTGTTCCCAAAGACTGCATGGCGTATAGGGGAGACGGTACTCGGCAATCCCTGCACGGACTCTGGAATCGCCGGCACTGCACCAAGTTCAACGGCGTATCCTATCCGGTGCAGCGGGCCGCCGAGGCTCTCTACAGCGGCGAAGGAAAGCGGCAGTCCGAACAGCTTGTTGACTATTACATGAAAAACGCCGAACTTATTCGAACAGCCATGTCTGAGTTAGGATTTTCCTGTGTCGGCGGCGACAACTCCCCCTATATCTGGATCGAAGGGAAAATGGACTCCTGGCAATTCTTCGACCTGCTGCTCGGCAAGGCCGGAGTTGTGTGTACTCCTGGAGCCGGCTTTGGCAAATGCGGAGAAGGCTATATTCGCCTCTCCGCCTTCAACTCGTTTGAAAATGTCAGCCTTGCCATGGAGAGGATTAAAGACGCGCTGGCCTGATTACCCCGCCAACCCTTGAACGAGCCGGCGGCAGCGCGCTATTCAGCCAATACCGCCGGCTTGAAACTGATGTGCTCCTCCCTGCCCTGCATTTCTTTTACCTCTGCCACCACGGCGTGTTCCTCAAGCCACTCCAGCACCCCTTCCACCAATCTCTCAGGCGCCGAGGCACCGGCGGTGATGCCGACCTGAGACACTCCTTCGAGCCAGGCCGGATCAATGTCGTCGCGGTCGTCGATCAGATAGCTTGCAGCGCCCGATTTCTCTGCCACATCCCGCAGTCTGTTCGAGTTGGAGCTGTTTTTCGATCCCACCACAAGGATCATATCACAGGTCCGGGCTAGATCTTTCACGGCA
>JARRLH010000233.1:0-5243 GCA_037387205.1 Desulfofustis sp. | reverse complement strand
CCAAACACGAAGTACGATTCAAGGACAGTCGCTCCATACATCGGCTGGTCAGCAGCGCAGTCAGAGAGGCCATGCTGGCCAGCCAGCAGCCACTGCGAGAGCGCATTTTTGCCCAGGCAGTTTCAGCCCAGTCCGCACCTGAACCTCGCCACGACGTGCAGCCGCGCCCGCTCGCCCAGAAGTCGATGTATAATGCATCGCCTCCCCCTGCGCCCCCCCATGGTCTGGCCGAAGAAGAGCAGAATTTTGCTGCACACCGGCGATCCGCCGGCCCTTTCTATCCCCCAGCGGATCCGCACGCGTCCCCGGTCCAGGTTGAGAACCTGGTCGTGGTCGGCAGTTTCCACGATCTCTACATTTTCTGCCGCAACGGCGACAACCTGATCGTCATCGACCAGCATGCCGCGCACGAACGGCTGCTTTACGAGGATTTAAAAAAACAATACTTGCAGGGGAGGATCGCATCCCAGAACCTGCTCTTTCCGGTCACCCTGGAACTCACCGTTTACCAGTCGCAATTGGTGGAGGCCAATTTGGATCAACTGGAGACCATGGGGTTTGCGGTGCGAGATTTCGGGGCCACGACCTGGGTATTGAGCGGGGTGCCCGCACTTGCCGGGAGCGGCTCCGCGCAGGATCTGTTCCTTGAAATCCTGGAGCGGTTCGGCAGTGAGGGAGGAAGCGGCGGCGGCGACCGTTTGGAGTATATCCTTTCCACCATGGCCTGCAAGGCGGCGGTCAAATCGGGGGATGCGCTGTCAGACCCGGAAATAAAAGCCCTGCTCGAGCGCATGGTGAGGGCCGACCTGTTCAGCCATTGCCCCCACGGCAGGCCGGTGGTGAAAGTCTTCAACCCCGGGGAAATCAAGAAATGGTTTCAGCGCACATGAGCACGGGCTCGGTGGCGGAAAAATTCTCCAGGATTCTGCTGCCGGTTGTCTTCGTTCTGCTGCTGGCAGCCGGCGGCTGCGCGACTAAGAAGCCGGTGGGCAAACTGATGGAAGTGACTGCCTATTGCGGCTGTTCGGTGTGCTGCAGTTGGGAACGGGGCAGCTGGACCTGGTTGAAGCTCGATTTCTGGAACCGTTATGTCAGCGCCGGCCCCCAGAAAGGCCTGCCCTACAGCGGCAACACCGCAAGCGGCAGCGAGCCCCAGGAACCGGTACCCGGTCTGTTTTCCGCCGACAGCCTCTATAATCCATGGATGATTCCGGTGCGCACCATCCTCTTCCCCTGGTACCTGGTTCCGCAGGACGGCACCATCGCCGCCGACACCGCCTTTTATCCGTTCGGGACCAGGATGTACGTACCCGGTTACGGCTGGGGCACCGTTGCAGACCGCGGCGGGGCCATCAAGGGACCGGACCGCATAGATATTTTTTACAACACCCATAGCGAAGCCCTGCAATGGGGCCGGCAAAGGGTCCATGTGACCATCGAGTACCCCTGAGCTTACTATATTTTAAACGCGACAATGAATGAAGTGATGATAATCGGCGGCGGGCTGGCCGGCTGTGAAGCTGCCTGGCAGCTTGCCCGACGGGGCTGCGGGGTGAAGCTTTTCGACATGAAGCCGCACAAGTTCAGCCCGGCGCATGAGTCGGAGCAGCTGGGCGAGCTGGTCTGCTCCAATTCGCTGCGCTCGGCCGATCCTCACTCGGCGGTCGGACTGCTCAAAGACGAGATGCGGAGCCTCGATTCACTGATCATAAAAAGTGCGGACCAGACCGCCGTTCCGGCAGGCAGAGCGCTGGCCGTCGACCGGGAGCTGTTCGCCCGGACGATTACCGCCACCCTGGCCAACCATCGACTGGTCACCGTCGTTCGAGAGGAAATCACGGCCTTGCCAGAAAACAAGAACGGCTTCACCATCCTTGCCACCGGCCCCCTCACGTCCGAGCCTCTGGCCCAGAGCCTGGCCGAGTTCACCGGGATGTCGCGGCTCTATTTCTACGATGCCATCGCACCGATTCTCCATACCGAATCGCTCGACCTGGAGATCATCTACCAGAAATCACGCTACGACGACGGTCCGGGAGACTATCTCAACTGCCCACTGGGCGAGGCCGACTACCTGCACTTCATCAACAGCCTCAACACAGCCCGCTACGCGCCCCTGCGCGATTTCGAAGAAATCAAATATTTCGAGGGCTGCCTGCCCATCGAGGTGATGAGCAGCCGGGGCGTCGACACCCTGCGCTACGGTCCGATGAAACCGGTGGGGCTGGAGAACCCGCGCACCGGCGAGCTGCCCCATGCGGTGGTCCAGCTGCGCAAAGAGAATCGACAGGGCACGCTTTACAATATGGTTGGTTTCCAGACCAAGCTGACCCATGGCGAGCAGATGAGAATTTTCCGCCGTCTGCCCGGCCTCGAAAGAGCTGAATTTGCCCGCTTCGGCTCAATCCATCGAAACACCTTCATCTGCGCCCCGGAGGTTCTGCTGCCCACCCTGCAGTCAAAAAAGAATCCCGCCCTGCTGGTGGCCGGTCAGCTGTCAGGGGTCGAGGGGTACGTGGAATCAGCCGCCATGGGGCTGCTGGCCGGCATCAACGCGGCCAGGCTGCGGCACAGCCAAGAGCCGCTCAGCCCGCCGCCGCACACCGCGCTGGGAGCGCTCTGCGCTCATCTGACCGACTCGGACCCGAGTCATTTTCAGCCGTCAAACGTCAATTTCGGACTCTTTCCGGCCTGGGAGAAAAAGGTGGCCAAACGGCACCGTGGGCAAATCAGAGCGCAGCGCTCCCGAGCGGCTCTGAGAGAGTGGGTCGAAGCGCACCGGGTTTAACGGACACGGAGGACACGGCAGGTATCGCGTCCCCCTTTTATTGTTCCTGCTCTCTAAAACTCCAATAGGGGTATTCAAGCTGGTAGGCGGCTACCAGACCGGGGCTGTGTTCCCTGCTGGCCACCAGCCAGAGATGGGCGCTTCGGTCTGCAGCGGAGGTGATTTTCTGGGCGTCGGTCTCGGGGTAGAGCACGAGGGCGTTGTCGGCACTGTACTCGATATCTCCCGAGCCTTTGAAGATGCCCATATGCGGGGTTTCGTCATAGGCTCCGCGATCTCCCCTGGTGAGTTCGGAGATGATCAGAAACGAAACCTGGTGTTCGTCCCTGATCGATTCGAACTGCCGGAGCCAGGCGTCGATGCCGGTGCGGCGTTCGCTGAAATCCTTGAAGGGCAGCTTGTGCAGGCTGTCGATAATGACCACGCAATAATCCTGCTGGGTTTCATGCCTGATGAAGTCGATGTGCCGTCTCATGATTTCCGGACTCAGGGCGCGGTCGTTGACCACCCTGAAATGGTTCAGCATTTTTCTGAACTGGCCGTGAGCCTGTTCATAACGCTGCCGCTCCTCGCCGGAGAAATCACCTTCCACCAGTTTCCCGCCCTCGATGCGGCTCAGCCTGATCATCGTCCGCTGATAGATTTTCTGACGCCCGTTCTCAAAATCGTAGTAGATCACCGGCACCCCCCGGCTCGCCATTTCAGTGCCGATCTGAATCATAAAGCAGGATTTGCCCGCCTTGGGCGGCCCACCGAACACATTGAGGCCGTGAATGCCTTTGAGGCTCTGGTCCAGGACCTTAAAACCCGATCTCAAGTTGGCATAGCCATCACTTTTCTGGCTTTTAATCTGTTCGAAAAAGCGGTCATGCTCGCGGCGGGGACTGGCAAAGGGTGAAAAGGCCTTGGAATTGCGGGCCATGGCAATGACCGAGGCGCGGAACTTGGTGCCCTTGTCGCGGGCCAGCTGCCAGAGGTTATAGTTGCGCGGCAGACCTGCAGGCCAGTTCAGCAATCGCACCTTGTAGCCAATACGGCTGGCCAGCACCCGCGCTCTGAGTTCCGATTCAGCGTTATTGGCAACGATAATGAACAGGGTGCGGATGAACTCGAAACGGCTCGGCTCGATGTCGTCAAAGAGCTGACTGTCGGCGACGGCAATCCCCGGCAGCCCCATCTGCTTCAAGGTAAGCAGATTCTCCTCACCCTCGCAGAGCACCAGCGCCCCGTTTTCACAGCGCTGGATCTCCTGAACGTTGAAAATCTGAAATTGTTCGGTCGTCATCTCCAGGTTGCCATGCCAGAAAAAATCCTCGGTTCGGTCGGGGTTGACGCAGCGCGCCGTATAGCAATTGCCGTCTTCCTGGAAATAAGGGTAGACAATGTAGCGGCCGTTATAACCGATGGACATGACGTCGAGTACCGGTTGCTTGATACCGTTCTGGTCGAAGTGAGCGATGATGGTGTCGGTCAGGTTGTCCTGGAACGACCTGATCTCCTGGTTGATCGACTGCACCGGATAGTCGGTCTGGCGCAGCGCGTACTCCCGGTCAGGATCGAACCCGGGGGTAAGTCCCGGATCAAGCTTGGCCAGGGCTGCAAACCAGAGCGGGAAACCGCCGGGCACACAACGGTTGAGACAGCGAAAATAGCCGTGGAAGAAACCCTCGGGATTGATTATTACCACCAATTTTGCAGCGCCGTCCAATCCCTTTTCCGGGCAGAACGGGCAGTCACCCACCAGCGTCGTTTTATCCAGACTGCCGTTACTCAGATTTTGCTCATAAAACTCGTGCACAGCCTGTGCGTAATCGCTCATGGGATACTCGCCTTGTGTTATGATGGATGGACCGCACATTGCGGCAGAATTTCTCTCCATTTACCCATTCTAGCCTGCCTTGAGCTCCTGGATCAACCTTTGTTTATTCTCCCGGGTCCGACTGTGTCTCTGTCCGCGGCGCCACTACCTGGTAGTGAGTCAGCAGCTCGACTACTTCAGCCAGAGGAAGCCCGACCACATTTGAATAGGAACCGCTGACCGACTCGACCAGAACCCCGCCCTGGCCCTGGATGCCGTAGCCGCCCGCCTTGTCCATGGACTCGCCGGTCCCGACGTAGGCCTCGGCCCAGTCACGTCCAAAGGCCTTAAAGCGGACCCGGGAGAGCACCGAGTGAACAACGCTCACCCGATGGTCCCTGCAGCACAGGGCGAACCCAGTTCTGACCTGGTGCTGCTGTCCGGAGAGCAGCAGCAGCATGGCAACCGCCTGGTCGGGAGTCGCCGGCTTGGTCAGCAGCCGGGTACCATACACCACCACGGTATCGGCCGAAACCACCCAGGCTGAAGGATTGAGTGTACTCACCTCCTCTCCTTTCAGAGCTGCCATTCTCAGGGTATAAGGTTCCTCAGTCTCCCCGGGCAAAGGGCTTTCATCGACCTCCGGAATGACGACCG
>JARRLH010000232.1:0-6831 GCA_037387205.1 Desulfofustis sp. | reverse complement strand
AAGTTGTCCACAGTTGCCGGCAGCCCATATTTCTCGATGTAGGGTGTTGAAGCGTAAAGACGAAAGTATATTGGCGCGAGTTTTCTTCCCACCATGAAGTCTGGTTGTATATTGACGGCGGGTATGACTACATCTGCCTCGCGCTTGGTAAGGTTGGTGAAGCGTATCTGGATATCGAGATCGATTAATATTTCGGGGTATAGATCTTTAAAGGCCTTGATATAGGGAGGGAGCCAGTAGTAGCCGATGGTGTCGGTAGTGGATATTTTCAAATTGCCGCTCAAGCGGATGTCTTTTCCCAGGAGTTTGCGCTGAATATCAAACATCTGATCTTCGATCTGCTGCACCGTGCCGAGTATTTCCTCTCCAGCCTCGGTCAGGACGTACCCTTTTCGAGTCCGTTCGAATAATCGAACATTCAACCGATCTTCGAGGCTTTTGATACGGCGAAATACCGTTGTGTGGTTAACGCCGAGTTCACGGGCCGCTGCGTTGAGATTTCCAAGATCGGCAACCTTGAGAAAGTATTGAAATTGATTCCAATCCATTTGGTTTGCAAAATTGCAAAATAAAATTGCATTAATAGTGCATTGATTTGCATATAATCCATACAAACAATAAGAGTCAAGATTATTTCTAGCCATTGATGCACTAGAGTCGAATTCACAATGACCGAAAATGGCAGTTGGAAAACTGGAGCAGTTCTACTCAGAGTATGACTGAATCGATGTTACCTAAAACGATAAAGAGGGAAAATCATGAGAATCTTGCAACTTCTGGCAGTAACCGCGATAGCGACAACAGCCTGGGCCACCTCGGCATTCAGTGCGGCGCCAACCTGGAATCTGGACAAAGCTCACTCCAATATCTACTTCAGTGTCGATCACATATTTTCAAAAGTTCAGGGCCATTTCAATGAGTTCATAACCGATATCGCCTTCGATCCTGCCGATCTGGAAAGCTCTAAATTCGACTTCGAAATTCAGGTTAATTCCATCGACACAAACATCGGCAAAAGAGACAAACACCTCCAGTCACCGGACTTTTTTGATGCCGCCGGATTTCCGCTAATGACCTTTAAATCCTCGAAAATTTCAGACAAGGGAAACGGAATGTACGATGTGACAGGCACCCTGACCATCAAGGAGAAGGATTATGATCTGACCCTGCCGTTGAAATTAGAAGGAGTCAAAGAACATCCAGCAAAGAAAGGGACCAACGTGGCGGGATTCAATGGTCGGGTTACCATCGATCGGTTGGCGCACGGCGTCGGCGCAGGAAAATTCTACGACATGGGTGTCGTCGGTAAAGATGTCGATGTTTTTGTGAGCCTCGAACTACTGAGCAATTAACCGATAGCCTGTTGCGGCATTGCTGTATAGAGCGAATACCGCGTTCAGGAATAAGGACCAGAAATGATCCTGGTCGAAAGCCTGGCTCCCTCCTGGCTCCTTTTGGATGCTGTGATCCACCTGGTGCTCGGGGGGAACTTCTTGAACAATGCCGCCTTAGGTAAAGCTCTTAATCTATCCTCTACCCCGGAGTGCCTCTTAATTCTTGTCCTATTTTTGCCTCACATGGTCTGTTGGGGCACGGTGGATGTGGGCGCAATTGGCTAGCACGTCAGGCAAACATCACAATCTTTTGGCCCAGCAGAAGGATTGCAACTATCAGAATTGTGCCCAGAATCTGCTGCATGGTTCGAACCTTAAAGCGCCCGGCTCCCATCAGGGTCCCTGCCATCCCTCCTAAAACGACCGCTATTACCAGAGGCAGGTAGGGTACCAGGCCAACTTCGTTATACTGTGCTCTGGCAAGCAGTCCGGAAACCGAATTTACCCAGATAAAAAACGCACCGCAGGCAGCAGCCTCTTTGGCAGTTCCCAGACCCAATAAGATAATCAGCGGAACCAGGTACACACCGCCGCCGATTCCTGTGATGCCGGCTATCAGCCCCAATACGGCTCCGCCTGCGATGGCGCAGAAAATCTTTCCACGTTGATCGAGTTGGAACGACCTGCGGTTGCTGGGGAAATATATCCTCGCTGCCGCGACGCATAGCGAAATCAACAGCAGCACATAAAATATCATTTTGGGCAGATGCAGCATTCCGCCAAGATACGCCATTGGGATCGAGGAAATAATAAACGGCGCAATGAGTCTTAAGCGGGCATGGCCATGCAGAAGAAAAACGAGGCTGCCGAATGTGGTGACCAGTATGTTCAGGGTCAGCGACACCATGGGGATAGTCATCGTACCCGCCCCGAACACCGCCAGTAGCGCGGTATACGAAGAGCCCCCTCCCAACCCCACTGAGGCATAGAAAAAGGCCACGACTGCGAATATAAAAGCCAGCAATGTAACAGGAATCAGAAGATCGGTCATATCGGCTTCTCCCCGGCTTGCAGATCCCTTTTATGCACGTTCACGTTCGCACTGTTCCCCAGGTTGCTCCACCTGCGGCAGCAAAGCCACCGGTGATGGAGGGTGGCAGCGCGGGCCGGCAGCCGCAATCCAGGAGTCTGGTTTTTGGAGGGAAAGTGCTTCTTGCTTGCAGAAAGAAACGCACAGCCCGCACCCGCTGCAGAGCGTGCCAGCAAAGACGAGTTCTTTTTTCCCTTCGGTCTGCTCAATCTTGAGCGCACCCGTTGGGCATATTCCCTTGCACAGAGGGCAGAGGTTGCAGTCCTGGTTTATAATGAGCCGGTGATTGATGAGCCTCGACAGCGCCTGCCTGTCTGTCGAGGCAGCCTTTTCCATCAGATGTGCTTTGATCTGGACCCTGACGGGTATTCTCCTGCTGGTTCTGACTGCAGGTCTGGAACTGTCTGTGTGAAAACTGAACTGGGCGCCAATTGTCTCATATAAACTTTCTTTCAGGCTGGAAAGATACGATCGTCTGGCCGACTGGTCGAAGGCGGCGGCCTCTTGTTGATCTGAGATGAGAATCTGTTTTCTCCGGAAAAGAGGACCGGCCTCTTGCTTGAGCCACGCCAGCCTGTGTAAAAAGTCCTCCACCCCATGGTAGTTTTCGCAACCGGCGCAGGATGATATATTGAACGCCAGGGCGGACTCCCCAGACATATCCAGGGCCAGCAGGTGCTCATTGGTTATGCCGCCCAGGCATGGCAGCAGCCGTTCCTCCGGGTATATCTGGCTCTGCCTGGTGCACGATAGCACAACAAGCTCAGCCTTGTCTTCCGAAAAGCACAGCGAGTCGACCTCAAATCCCGAAAAAGTAAAGGCGTCATTAGGACATGCGGTCGTACAGCGCATGCATCCGGTGCATGCCAGAGCATCGAAGCTTATTCTGCGATCTTTGAGCGATATTGCGCCTGCACTGCATGCGTCTCTGCAGTTTGCACACGCACAGCGGTTCAGGCGTTTTCGCAGGCACCTGTCATGGGCAAAATCAGCCGTCTGCCGGCTGGAATGTGCAGCAAGTTTCTGGATCAGGCTAAAGGACGACATCGATCTGCAGTTTATTACCTCTCAAGGCCCGGGATTTCCTCACCCCCCGTAACATTTCCGGCAGGTTACCATTAACCTGTCAAGACTGTCCGCCAGAGATTGATAGAATGGACTCTTCGTTCCTTTCTTTATCGCCTCGCAAAAGTTTGGAACCCAGCGTAAATAATTGTGATAAAAATCTTTCTGCTTTGCGAAAAATTTCTCTGCTCCGCCCGCATCACCTTGCGCCCTGGCTTCTGCCTCTCTGGTGCTGAGAAAGGACATGAACTCCAGCTCTATGGCGATATGATCGGGAGGCTCCTTTTCGTCCACGGATAGTCCGGCCTCCTGATAGCTCTTGAGTACGCCCATCGTCGTATCGCCCATGATCTGACGATTTTTCTCGAGATACACAGACCCATATGGGGGTGCTATTAGTTCGAATGGTCCGATAAAAAGTTCCGCATGGGCAAGGCTCAGCTGTTCCTGCTCTGTGCTTAACAAGGCAAGCCCCATATCCGAGGCGGCTTTTGCCGCCCCGGACGCCCAACCGTCAAGGAGGTTTTGCAGGTTCTGGCAGAGGTTTTCTTCGACCAGCAAATCCTTTTCAGGTTCATAGAAACAGGCGGCAAGCAATTTGAAACAATTAGCGCGGGTCAGCGCGTCAGTGTGAGAAGCCATCAGGATGTTTTGAGAAGTTTAAGACCGGGGCTCATGAAGGATACGCTCATGAGCCTCGGCCGGTTCTTGCCTGTCTTATCGGGCCGAGTACTCCCGGATATAGTAGACGTTTGGTTCGGTGCCCTCTTCGGGGAGCAAAACGAAGTTCTTGTGTTTTTTGAGCAGTTGTGCAACCTCGCTGCTTGCATCGTTGATGTCGCCCACCACGCGAGCGCCTGAAGGACACGCCTCTACACATGCTGGTGATTCGTCGTTTTTAAGACGATGATCGCAGAAAATACACTTTTCAACGATATTGTCCCGGCGCACGCTCTCGTAGTCAGGGTGAGAATACATAGTCTGGTGAGGCGGATTTGCCCCTGCGATCTCTGCCAGTTCAGCTCCCGAGGTAGATCCGTTGGGCACCAATTGGCTCTTGTCGGTAAAAAACGGCTGGGTGGATTCTCCCTCTTCGTTGTAGCTGATAACGCTGTATTCGCCATACGCGCCATCTTTCTCTACCTCGTCAAGGCTATAAGGACAGGCCTCCTGGCAGGCCCTGCAGCCGATGCAGCGCTCGTCGTTGTGCATCGTTATGCCATCCTCCGTCTTGAACATCGCCTTCGGCTCAACCGGGCAGGCCTCAACGCAGGCTGCTTCGCTGCAGTGATTGCAGAGCACCGGCAGCGTGCGAAATTTGGTATTCGGAAAGGTTCCACTGGTCTCGTGAACGAAGTCCGCCCAGTTGAAAGTCTGACCGTTGCGTCGCAATGCCGTATTGTTCTCGGTCTTACAGGCGAGAGCACAGGCGCCGCAGCCAACACATTTTCTCAAGTCGATTACCATTGCATATTGTGTCATTGTTCTGTCTCCCTACCTATATTTTCTCAATCTTGACGGCTGCGTGCCCGCCGTTCCTGGCATTCGATCCGGACAGCCGCTCAAGCTCCCAGGGTATGATCGTGTTGTTGTTCACCCCGCGGGTGGCACTCTTGCCAAAATCGCCGGTGGCGGTTCTGCCGTAGGCCCAATGTCCCTGGCCATAAGATTTACTTACCGTGCCGGGGCGTACCCCTTCCCAGACCCTGGCCACGCACTCACCGGTTGCCACCGTCGAACTCACCCTCACCCGGTCGTTCTCAGCGAATCCTGTCCCCCCACGTCGCCTGGGTCCACGTGTTTGAATTCATAGTACCAGGGAGCGTTCTGGCTCCTCCCCTCGCGATTGAGGCGCGATTTGTAGTCAATGAAATCAAACGGGAACTCATCCTTGCTGCCATGGCGCAGCGGCGGTTCGTGATGGGGGACGAAGGCCAGTTCACCGCGGGCCGTGTAGTTGCATTTTTCCAGCACGGTGTCGACGTCTACCTTGTGCTTTTCGGCATGGGCGCCGAGCACCTTCTTCAGGGTCTCGCTGTAGAACTCGAACTTTTTGGTCTCTGTGCCGAATTTTCCGCCCCAGTGTTTCTTGTATTCATAGGGGTCGGAATTCCACATGCCGCGGGCCAGCATATCATCCCAGCCGTTGATCTTGTCGCCGTGGCTGTCTTTTTCCCCGTCCCATAACGGTTTAGTGTAATACTTCAGGGCATAGACCGACAGTTCTTTTGAATCCTTGGGCTTGGCTCCCGTTTCTGGAGTACATGTTCACCGTGCAGGGCAATATGATGTCGGCGAACATGGTGAACTCCGAGGCGTGGGTGGTCAGATGCACGGTAAACGGTACCGATGCCATGGCGTTTTCCCACAATTCCGTGCCATTGCAGGAGAAGGGGAAATTGTTCATGTAGCCGACCAGGACCTTGATGTCGTAAGGATCTTTGTTGAAAATACCGGTGGCTGCATTGTTGGTGGAGACACCGCCGCCCGATTTCTTGTTGGCCGCCGGCAGCTCGAGTCTGCCGCGCTGATCAATTTTTTCTTTTTTTGAATGTTTTTGGGCGAGCTCATCCTGGTGTTTCTTGAGGATATCGCCATCCATTTTATTAACCGGAATCTTGGCAGTCTGCAAAGAGCCGCCTTCGCTATCAATACCCCCTACCAGGCCGCCAAGCGCATGTACCGCCATGGCCGAGTAGCCTCCTCGAGCCTGCATGGCGGCTCCAGGTCCCATCCAGACGCACACGTTCGGTGCGGCTGCAGCCATGCCGGTTGCCACCCGTTCAATCTGGTCAGCCGGTACGCCGCTCAATTCAGCAGCCTTGGCAGAGGTCATGTCCTTGACCGCGATATTCCACCACTTGACAATGCCGTGGGTTTCTTTCTCGACAAAGTCGGCTTCTTCTACCATTGCTCCCGCCTTAAACCGGTTTGTTCCGTCCTTGAAATCCCCGACGAAATCCTTGTACCATAGTCCTTTGGTGAGAATCACATGGGCAACCCCAAGAGCCACGGCGCCATCGGTACCCGGCATCAACGGCAGCCACTCGTTGGCCTTCGCCGCACTGGTGGTCAGACGAGGGTCGACTGCGGCAACAGTCGCCCGATCAAGGGCATCGCCGAGCCGTTTGATCGTGGCCGGCACCATCCGATTGCTGGCCACCGGGTCACAGCCCCAGATGAGGATGTACTTGGCGTTACTAAGGTCATAGTCGCGATAGTCCCAGTAACCTTCGGTATAGTAGGCACCGAATTTCTCAGCCTCAGCGCAGGTCGAGCTGTGTGAAATATTATTGGGAGAACCGAAGACCTTTGTCGTTACATCATAAATCAAGTCGCGCA
>JARRLH010000231.1:0-5247 GCA_037387205.1 Desulfofustis sp. | reverse complement strand
CTGCATAGCATTAATGCGAACCAAAAGGGCCTTCCAGAAACCGCTGGCTGGTCTTGTTATTCAGGAACGGTGAGAATTATGCTTTTGTGTTGATACGAGATCTGCAAAAAATGCGAGAGGATCAATAGTAAAGCCCCAACCGGGATGACTGGGGCGAGTTGATGTTTGTGTGTCTGGTCGCTTGGACAGTAAGTTGCCTCGAATCAGGACAAGCCTTCCTGCAAATTCAAAAGGGCAGTTAATCTTTGTCCGCTTTTGTTACAGCTCTACCGGCAACCCGGCATCCTTCCAATCTGCAAAAAGAGATTGAGCAATGTTCTTGTATCCAAGCTTCATCAACTTTCTGTACGCACTGTAGCTTCGCCCTCCAGAGTTGCAGTAGACAACGACTTTTTTATTCTTGTCCAGAATTTCTGAAGACGCGGCAAAGGTTGATAGCGGACAATTAATCGCTCCTGGTATATGCCCTTCAGCAAACTCCTCGGTATCTCTGACATCGACAATTTGGAGTGTCTCAGGTTGCGAGTCAGCAAGTTCTTTTAATTCGATCGGGGCGATCTTTGTCGTCTCTATTCGTTTTTCGTAGTCTCCACTTTTGTAAAATGAATACCCGAGTTCTTCCCAAACGGGCATTCCCTCTGCAAAAATATGAATATTGGTATAGCCAAGCTTCTCCGCTTGATTTGCGGCCTTTTTACTTTTGCCACATTTGATGCCGTTACAGTAGTAATCAAATTCATGTTTTTGTCTGAAGGCAACAGACCGATAAAGTTTTGAAATTTCTTCTCAGGGATATTGATTGCACCTGGAATATGCGATTCTCTGTATTCCTCAGGGTTTCTTGCATCGACCAGCAGGAAGGTGTGGGAGTCGGAATCAACTAATTGCTTTAGCTCTGCATGTCCAATGACCTTGTAATCGCCGGCTAGGGATGCTGTTGAAAATGTGAGAAGAAAAGTCATAAGCAAGATGCTGTAAATTCGAATTTTGAGCATATCGGTTTCCTATATCACTTGGTGTCGAATAGCTGTAAATCAGCGGCTCAGAAGATAACACGAATTACTGCAAACCATATATTTGTACATTTTTTCAGTCAAGAAAAATAAGAAGAACCTAATCTTGCTTTCCTCCGAGACAACCCAGTGAAACCCCGTAACCAACACCCTGTTCACCAAACTTTTTACGCATCAAATATCTCTTCGAACACTTCTGTTGTTACGTTGTATATAATGATTAACTCGTTTTATTGACAACGTGTTGACCTCCTGTATATTTTATATTAACCGATTCTAATAGACGCGCCCAAGGGGGAACAGGTGAAATATTTAGTAGCTCTTGTTACATCGATATTCCTTTTTAACTTTTTTATGGGCTGTACAGTTGTACCTGTTCAGGATGTCGAAGACGCGGTTGTGGCTGTTGCCGTTGAAGACCCACCTGAGTCCTCTGAAAAGGATCCCACCGCCGAGGTGGAAGACATTATGCCCCAGATATTTGAGCCAGGCTCTTTTGAAGATCCCAAGACCTGCTCAACGTGTCATCGTGACATCTATAATGAATGGTCGAAGTCGATGCATGCCAATGCTTGGGAGAACAAGTGGTATCAACCCGACTATATCTTGGCGCATCAGCAAACCGACGGTGCCACGGACCTTTTGTGTGGCGCCTGTCATGCCCCTATAGCCGCACGGACCGGATTGCTGCCTCCCGCCGATGGTAGCCAGTTCGATGCCACATCCCGGCGGGGAATCTCCTGCGATTTCTGTCACACAGTTTCCGGTGTCGGGCAGATGTTCAATATGGGCCATATCTCGGCACCGGGCCCGGTAAAACGAGGTCCTCGCGGTGATGGCAGATCACTCTATCATGAGGTGAAATTTACCGAGATTCATACCAAAGCAGACTTCTGTGGCTCCTGCCACATGGTCATTCATCCCGCGACCGGGACCCACATCATCGACACTTGGAATGACTGGCAGAACAACGAATATGGCAGACAGGGCATACGTTGTCAGGATTGCCACATGACCCCTACCCCCGGTGTCACCAAGAGGCCTGGCCGAGCAGCATTACTGGGCAAAAAGCGTGAGAACCTTGCCTTCCATGGATTTATCGGTGGCAGTTCATATGTTCAGGATGAACTGGGGAATAAGGAGCAAGCTCAAATGTCACGCGAATTCCTGCGCGCCGCCGCAGAGATCGAGCTTGCCAATAACATCACAGAGGACGGAACTCTTGAACTGACAGTCAATGTTCACAACGTTGGTGCTGGGCACAAGATTCCCACTGGTACCACCTATATTCGTATTATGTGGTTGCAGGTTGAAGTGGTCGATAGTGCTGGCAAGAGAGTCTACAGCTCAGGCCAGATCGACGACAAAAACCACGTCGACCCGAATGCTGTGTTCTTCCGTGTTCTCTTTAAAGATGCCGAGGGTAATCTGACGGGCAAGAGCTGGCAGGCTCACGGCATCGGTTACGATAGGCGCATCCCCGCCAAAGGCAAGGACAGTGAAACCTATCGCATCCCGCTGCCCGACAATGGTGAATACCAGGTTACCTCGCGGCTCATGTACCGTTCCATGACGCAGAATTCTCTGGATGAAGTTTACAAGCGAACCGGACAGCGTCTACCGCCGGTTGTCAGTGTCGAAATGGCAGCAGCACAAACCAACGTCAGGTACTAATCGAATGTGTTTGCACCAGTAGTCAGGGCATGAAACCGCGAGGAATTAGACCCTCGCTGTTTTGAACAGAAATAATCAGTAAAAGTATCAATAAAACAAACCCACAAAATGATTCCATCCGGATCTGCCCCGGTGGCCATTTGTTGCGTATCAAAACATATGAGGAAGAGATGAGTATCTGTTTGCTATAAACACTTAGCAGAGAAAAATGGAGAGATCTTATGCGTTATTTTGTTTTTGTTTACACTTTGGCAGCTTTGGGGGCGAGTGTATTTCTTACGCTTCAATACTCGTTTTGGGTCGCATGCGTTATCGTGTATTGTAGCACCTTATTGGTTGTTGCTGTGATTGCTTTTGTGGGAGGCAGCAGGCCTTCATGGAAATCAAACCCCAAGGTTGTAAATGATCAGCCCGATGAAATTATCGCAGATGGGCAGGCTTTATCAGATGACCTCAAGGCTGCTTGAGTCGTCTATTCAGCCTGTATGTTTAAAAACTCTAGATTTGGCCACCTGGATCAACCGCGTGGCCATTTCCTTGTTTATCAAGACAAATGATAATAATCGTCATTGCTATGGTTGTCTGGATTTGAATCAGGGCCCTCAGCTCCGAAGTTTTTTCGGGTAACGGGTATGCCTTTCAGGGATAAAGTCTCGCTACTCCTTTAGCTCCTCACCTGAGCCGCCAGATCCAAGAGGGGTAGCCGGGGATGAACGCCTCAGTGAATATTACAAGGTCAGCATTTTGGGCGGCAGCTTCTCCAATGGAGTCAACTGCACACTCAATGCAACCCGCCTTGTCAAGGAATGGTGGATTTTTTTGCACTACGGCCAACTTGCTGATTATCTGTACCCTTCCTTGTGGACTCGTCATTTTGTTGGCATCGAAGACAATGCTACTCAAACCATAGCGTCAATAGACAACTTAACAAGTCATCTATTGGTGGCGGCAAATTTCTGTTATTGAAAAACTCTAAATTATATTAAAAACTTGTACTGCCAGATTTGATGGTTATTGTTAATTTGTACTCTGGATGCAAAGGAGAAATTATGATTTCTGGATCAGCGCAAGAACACACGGAAATTGCTCTCAGTTGGTACGCAGAACTGATGGAGAATTCACCCATTGGAATTTTTTTCACCGATGCTGATGGGAATTGTTTTCAGGTGAACAAGACTTGGTGCGAGATTGCCGGGATGTCACCAATGCAAGCAAAAGGAAGGGGCTGGGTTGACGCGATTCATCATGATGATCATGAGCGGGTAGAGACTCTCTGGTACGAGTCGGCAAAAAACAACCAGCCTTTTCATGCGGAATACCGGTTTTGCACTCCACAGGGGAAAATTACGTGGGTTGTTGGCCATGCAACAGCAAAACTGAACAAGGATAGAAACGTAGAGGGTTACATCGGCACAATTTCTGATATTGATAAATTCAAAAAAACTGCCATTGAACTGCAGAAAAGCAGCGCACGTACCCGTACGATTCTTGCGCATATGCCAGTGATGTTATTCGCTTTCGACCGCCAGGGGCTCTTATGCAACTGGAACCATGAGGCTGAGCGGATTAGCGGATATCCGGCCAGTGAGATGGTCGGCAACCCGAAGGCAATGACGCTCCTTTGCCCAGATCCTCATTATCGCCGGATGATGCAGGACGCCTACAAAAAGCGGGGAGATGACTACCGTAACTGGGAATGGCAACTGACTGCCAAGGATGGCAGCATCAAAACCATCATGTTTTCCAACATTGCTAAATACTATCCCATCGACGGCTGGGCAAATTGGGGCGTTGGGGTGGACGTGACTTCATCACGGCGAACTGAACATAATTTGCGCGAAAGGGTCAAGGAGTTAAATTGTCTGTACAAACTCTCTATTTTGTCCAATCAGCCGAATCTCGACCTTGAATCTTTTCTCCAGGAAGCCGTCGAACTGCTACCTGAATCCTGGCAATACCCGGAGGCCACCTCTGCCCGCATCATCTACGAGGGCAATATCTTAAGCACCGAATCCTTTGCCGTCTCTCCGTGGAAGCTTGCCAGCGACATAATTGTCCGTGGGGAAAAAACCGGCTTTATTGAAGTCTATTACAGCGAGGAACGACCGTCGGCATCAGCGGGCCCATTTTTGATCGAGGAAAGATTACTGCTCGACGAAGTCGCATTGCAAATCTCACGCACCATAAGCCAAGAGCTCGCCAAGCGGGACCTGGCACTACTTGAAGAGGTTAATGCCAAAGCCGACCAGCTCGAAAATTTTTCTCACACGATATCTCATGACCTGAAAACCCCACTAACCGCCATCGGTGGATATGCTGAGTTCCTCGGCAAACAATTGCATCAGGGGAAACTGGATCAGGCCCGGCTTTGTACAGACCAGATTGTAGAAAACACCCGTCGCATGGAGCGCAGGCTGGATGAGATTCTGAGGCTTGCCAAGATCGGCAGATTAATAGAGCCATCTGAGGAGGTTGATCTCCAGAGCATTATTGAGGAAACATTGCAAATGGTAGCACGGAAACTGGACGATGCGCACATTGAAGTCGAGGTGGCTAAGAG
>JARRLH010000230.1:0-6550 GCA_037387205.1 Desulfofustis sp. | reverse complement strand
ATGATCATTGACCGGGTCAGAACCCGTCCAACATTGCGCAAGAAATATTCGAGGATGGCAAACTCCTTGGAGGTGAGCTCGATGCGGTTGCCGCCCCTGAACACCTGCCGCGAGGCAGGATCGAGAGAGAGATCGGCCAGGCTGAGGACCGGCGATTTGCTCTTTGAGTGGCGGCGCAGCAGAGCCCGGACCCTGGCCAGGAGTTCCTCGAAGGAAAACGGTTTGGAGAGGTAGTCGTCGGCCCCGGTATCGAGACCGATGACCTTGTCTTCGATGGTTGCCCTGACGGTCAGCAGCAGCACCGGGGTGACCACTTTTTTCCCCCGAACCTGACCAAGGACGGTGAGCCCATCGATTTCCGGGAGATTGATGTCGAGAATGAGCAGATCATGAATCTGGTCAAGAGCCATGGCCAGGCCGGTTTTGCCGTCAGAGGCTAAATCGACGGCATAGCCGTGTTCTTCCAGCCCTTTCTTGATAAAACTTGCTACTTTTTTCTCATCTTCTACGAGCAGTACTCGCATCATCGCCACCATCAATTGGTATGAGTGATCACCCAGTCTAACGCACGTTCCTCGACAAGAGAATAGAAGGGGTTGTGGCGAAGACGTATGAAATAGTCCGCCGGGATTCTTAAGAGGCCCCGTTCACCCTTAACCGTCATCTGGCCGAGGAAAAGATGCTTTTCATCAGCCGGTGGGCTCATTCCGTAAAGCGGATCATCCGGGGCGAAAGGCAGGGCCACGTGGGACAGGGAAAAAACGCCTGCCGGCCACCTCATATCGACAATTGGGGTCTCGCTTACGGTGCTGGACAAGGAGGGTGATCTGTGCAGCTGAACAGCCCGGGTATCGGGCGATCTATTGGTGAGCAGAGTCACCGCCGCCGGCAGCGTCTCATCTTTGATAAGCCCGGCGGAACTATCTGCTTTGGCCGAGGACATCAGCGCGGACTTGGCCGCCAGTCGATTTATGTCGAAGAGCAGGAGTTCGTGACCGTAATCACCCAGGGGCCGGAGCAGATTTTCCACCACCGCCCTGTTGGAGACGGTGGCATCGATGGCCGATTTACAGACGAGTACCGGAGGAAAGCGATCAGTCTGCCCAGCGTGTGCGAGTCGGGATATCCTTTGAACCACAGCGCTGGTCAGACGATATACCTGGGTTCCGGCGCTGGTGGCAAAGGAGTTGTATTTATAAGGGTCAAACTCAGGTTCGATGGACAACCAGGCGAGTTGGCCGAGACCGGGAAGATGCGACAGCCAGTTTTTGACCACCGCCAGTCTTGCCGCCGGGTGAACGCCGATGGCCGGTGAAATGAGAATCAGACTGGCCGGGAGCGGTGTGCCCTTCGCCTGCATCGTATTCAGCGCATAATTCAGTGCCAGCGGGGCGCCGGTGGAGTAGCCGACCAGGTGAATCGGCCGTTGCCCGGTTTTTTCCAGGAGGTGGGATGCGGCCAATCCCACGGCGGCGTCCATATCTTCCCAACTGACATATTTTAAGGCGGAAGGTATTGTTCCGTGACCCGGCAGACGCAGGCCAAGCACCCAGAAATTTCGGCTGTGCAGGGAAAGAGCCAGCTTCCGTAGACTATAGGGGGAGTCCGACATGCCATGCAGGAGCAGTGCGCCTCCGACGGGCTGGGTGACCGGCAACTCAAAACTCATGTTCCAGTTGGGACTGAACTGCTCGGGGTTGGCAACGCTGCCTGAGCTGTAGCGGACCAGTTCAAAACCGGGACCGGCAGCCGTCTTGCTGGTTATTTTTTCTGCCATCTCGGCCAAGAGTCGCTCTTCCAGCAGGCGATAATCAGCGAACGATCGAATTTCATCCAATTTCCCCCTGCTGAACTCCTCCTCGAGCCGTTCGCTATGCCAGAGCTCCAGGTCGTCCGGCGGTTCTGCCAGGAGCAGATAAAAGAGAGCACACCCTGCGACTGCGAGCAGCAGCAGCCTGCCCGGGCGCATGAGCGTGGGTTTTTTCTCGGCTCCGGTCTGTTTCATCTTCTGTTCACCTTATCAGGGGAAATCTGCAACTCCGTCAGAGGCCAATTCCATTATCGGTCAATAGCTCTTATTCTTTATCGGGCCTGGGTGAGCACAGAGTATACCCGGCCTGCTGCCCCCTGAACGCGGTACTCTGAACGGCTCATAACCTGGTTTTCATGCAGCAGCCGCAAAAATAAATCATCAAAGAATTCAGGAGTTTCAAGGCTGAAATTATGGAAATTCCTGGTCCGGTTAATGGGCGTCACATCGACCAGAGTCATTAAATCATCTCCAGGGCTGAGCAGATCGTAGAGTGCTGTCGCCTCCTCAGATTGATCAAGGCCTTGGTTTCTGGGATTAAGGGTCGATTGCCCGAGGCGTCGTTCCCGATTTATCAGCCTGCTCATGAGAAGGGCCCTGTCGTTTGAGGACACATAGGTGGTGAAGTGCTTCGCCAATTGATCGACTTTTTCCCTGAAGAGCTCGTCCAGAAGCGATACATCGACATCGGGGGCGGTGAGGACAACGTGACCAATTTTCAAGGCGCGGTCTGCCAACCGGTTTTCGTCCGCAAGGTCCTTGAGGGCATGGACCACAACCTGGGCTCCCATACTGTTTGCCAGCAGCCAGAGTCGTTCTGGTCGGACTTCAGTGAGAATGATCTGCAACAGCTCAGCCAATTCGGCTCCGGATGCTGAGGCGATGCTCTGGGCCTGGCGATAACCACGCAGGGTCGAGCCCTGGTTTCCCGGCCAGTCAAACACGAGATGCGGGGTGTTGATATCGAGTACATGGGAGAGAAAGGCCGTTTTACGCAGGGCCGAGGGGAATTGTTCTCTAAACCCATTGACACTGATAAGCAGCGATCGATGGGGCGAATCATTCACCTGCTGGGTCAATTGGCTGACAAGCTCTTCTTCTGAGGTCTTTTGGGTGTGCAGAATCTGGATTTCTTCATTCTGGAACCAGTCGGTGGGGTTGATGATCATACCGAGCCCGAGATGAGGTTCGATTGTCGTGTCGAAAAAACCGTAAGACATCTCTTTTTGTCGCTGGCTGCCAAACTGATTTTCCGGGGCAAGAGTTTCATTTGCAATGGTGCGGTTGGTGGCGAAGAAAAAGCGGAAGGCGCCATTTTCTTTCTGCAAGGAGACTGCCAGTCTCCTGAACGCGAACGATTCGGCCCGTTCGAGGGCCAGCCTGGTTGGCCGATAAAAAAAGGCTGCTGCAAGAGTGAGAAATATCACCACGACGCCAGCTATTATGAACGATCTCTTTTTCCAGCCTGTCATCTATGCTCCCGTGGTCTGCAGTGTCCCCTCCGGCATCATGATTGCGGCGAGTCTGAATTGTGCAGACGCTCGATGATAATGGGCAGCGCCGGAGGGATGCGTTCGCTGTTGTTGGTGACATTTCGAATCATCGACAGGTGTGTCCCCTTTACCGTCAGGTGGGGTATACCTGGCAGCCTGGTCGACTCGACGGAAACCAGGCCGTCACCCAGACCATCGGTCATGGATGACAGCAAAGACCAGACGGTGTCCAGATCTTCTGCTTCAATCCCCGGTAATTTTTCGGAATAGCTCGACAGCAGGGCGTTCAAATCTTCCTGGTTCCAGGGGCTCGTTACGCCGGCAATGATTAGCTGCTCAATATTTTCCAGAGAAGGCCGGCCGTTTAATTCTTGCAGAAAACTACTGCCGGGAAGCAGGTCGATTTTTGCTTCGCCGGCACCGTCAAAAACAAAATTCAGCCAGCCGGTCTGGCCCTTGAGAAGGCGGACGAGGTGGTCGCGCACTTCAGAGAAAAGGCGCAGCTTGACCATGGAGGACCCGTGATTCGGAGTGCCAACCATGATGAGCAGGTCAACCCTGGGAACCATCTGCCGCTGCAGCGAAGCGTGGTAATCAATGGTTTCGCTGGTTAAGAGTTCTCGGGAGATAAGACCTCCCATGCTGTGGGCAACTATGGCGATCTGCGCTATATCTTTTGATCTCAGTTTCTGCAGTTCCTCAAAAAACAACACTGCAGATTCCCTCAGCGGCTGGTCGTTCGGATATTCGAACTGCCAGACATCATAGCCTTCGTGCACCAGCGCCGGGGTGAGCTCCTGCCATACCTTGCCGGGATCATCCAAACCGTGGATCAGGACCACCGACCGCTGGCGCTGAGCCCCTTTGCCGACTGCGCCAGGCTCCGCGCCGTAATGAAACAGCCCTATTGTTTCGGAGTACTTTTCCTGGTGGTCGGGAAAGGCTTCTTTGACGGCGGTGCGAACGGTGCTGCGCAGCTCTTTCTCTTCGGTCCGGTAGAGGTGGGTGACTAATTGATAGATGCCCAGCAGCAGGAGTATGCAGAAAAGTATTCTATAGATCAATGCAATGACGTCGCTTATCAACAACCGATAGGGTAATAAAAGCAGTCACGAGTATTTCTCGTTGCCAGGTTTCTCTTTGCCTAACTATATGGTCGTAAACGATCTAATCAAGTATTTTTAGGTGGTTACCAGGCGGTGACAGATAATTCTTCGAGCTGTCGAGAGTGTCTTGTTGCCCACCCGACATCTCTGCCGAGGATGGTGCACTGAGGCAGGATCCTGGGCCCGCTGCAGGTCAGGCGATCAGTTGCTCACCGCGCACACCGAGGCGGTGCCGTCCAGATCCTGGCGTCCGAGGTAACTCTCGACGATGTCTGCCATCCAGGCCTGTTTCTTGTTGCAGTGATCAGCGGACCAGAGCCAGTGAATCGAAGGGGCAAAGCTCGGATCAAGACAGATGTCACGCTCCACAGTGGGGGGCCGTAAGATTGACAAGAGCTCCTCCGTGGTGGGCAGCCGCCAGGTCGATATTTCCTGAAATCTCTGCTCGTTGAGATAGTCAACGTAGGTGTGGGCCTGGTGCCAGTCCAGGGTGTAGCCCGAGCCCTGCCGTTGCCAGTGCAGACCGGTATGTGGGTCATAGAGTCTCAAAGGGCTGACGATCTGGAGCTGGTGGCCATGAAAGCGCCGCGGGCGAAAGAGGCTGTCGAGCTGCAGCTCCTGCCTGATGTCTTTGTACATGAGTCTGACTGGTTTCGATCTGGGGCTCACCTCCGAGCGTTTCGGGTCCTGCTCCGTGGGACGATACCAGCGGCAGGTTGCAGCTGAATCGCTCTGCCATTCATCGAAGACGTCTTCCAACTGCAGGCGCATCTCCTGGGCGCTGGCAAATCTATCAGCCGGTGTCGGAGCCAGTGCTGTGGCTCAAAACTGGTCCCAGGCGGCTTGATCCCTCCCTTTTTTAGTTCAACCAGTTTGCCGGTGAGCATCCGGTACATCAGAACGCCTGCGCTGAACAGGTCGGCGCGGCCATCGGCTTTCTCCGGGGCGGCCATCTGTTCCGGGGCGGCGTAATAGGGCGAGCCCACCTGCATACCAGGAATGGCCAACGATTCCTCGCCACGGACACGGGACAGGCCAAAGTCAATGATCTTTACCCGGTCATCGTTGGTGATCATCATGTTGTAGGGTTTGATGTCGCGGTGAACCACCCCGGCAAAATGGAGCCGCTCCAGCCCTTTGAGCAGCTGGCATAAATACATGTAGGAGCGTGGAATACTGATGACCCGGGTGTCCTCTTCGACCTTATAGGCCTCGCCAATGAAATCGCCGATGGAATGCGAAAAATATTCCAGAACCATGAATGGGGTGTCATCATCGAGGTCTGCATCGATCACCTTGGCGACATGATCATGGGTTATGGCGCCCATGGTTCTGGCCTCTTCGATAAACAGCTCCTTGAGCTTCTGCCAGCCGACCAGATCCTCGAAAATCTCATCACGCGGCTTCAGCACTTTGAGGGCAACGATGCGCTCGGTGATCGGGGACCGGGCCTTGTAGACCGTGCTCATTCCCCCACGGCCGAGGCGGCCGCAAATCTCGTACCGGCCTATGTGGTTCATTGCTGTCTCACTGCTGGTGCCGGGCGGTGAACGGCCGTTTGCCCAACTGTTGCCACCCTGAAGCTGGTTTGAGCTCTACTTGAAAGAAGGACAAATGCAGATGGCATAGGCTTTGGGGAATCCCCTGGCTACTATTTTCTCAGCCGACATTTATAAAATAGGTCAAGTTTTCATCGAGTTCCAGACTTCCCTCGGCGAGTTTGGCACGGGCGATGTCGCCCCTGGAGATGGTGATCAATTGCAGCTCATGGGTGTGTCCGACAAAGAATCGCTTCTCCGGCAGCGTCTCCACGAGCTCGGTGAGGTCCTCATCTCTCAACATATAAAGATATTTGAGAATGGAATCAGGAGGGCAACCATGCACGAAGCAGGCGTTTTCGCAACGTATTGACCGAGGCAGGGACGCGCAAAATTCCAGGCTCCTGTCCGAAAGCAGTGATTTGGTGGCAAGGTTGTTCTCCCTGGCGAGAAAATTCAGCCAGCCCAGTGCTTTCTCAGAACTCAGGGCCGCTTCGTGATTGCCTAGCACACAGCGTATCTCCAGCTCAACTACTCTGTTGACCACCGCTTCCGGGTCCGGTCCGTAGCCTATCAGGTCGCCGAGGCAGAGGATTCGGTCCG
>JARRLH010000229.1:0-5342 GCA_037387205.1 Desulfofustis sp. | reverse complement strand
GAGGTAGGGCTGCATGCCACGGACCAATTGGTCTGAGCTACCTCCGGCAGAGTAAGGCACGACAAAAGTAATCGGTTTAGTCGGGTAATCTGCGGCCCATGAACCGCAGGTCATGCCAACGGTCGCTGCAAAAGCGACTAACAAGACGACAAGCTTCTTCATAATCTCCTCCGTATAAAGTTTGATAGGTCAGATGCAACCGCAAACGCGGTAACATGAGATGCGGCGGAATTGCCGTAAAATGGTGTTTTAAATATTTTTTGAAACGAAATTAATCAATGATAGCGCTATCATTGATGGCCTTATGTAAGCGCTATCATGAGTTTTTGTCAAGGAAAAAAACATGCGTTTAACGTCGCTCAGTGATGCTCGGAGGTTTATCAGAGGATTGCGGAATACTCATAAGAGAAACGAAATAATCATATGACAAGATCAAGGCCTCATAAAATTGACCGGCGAAGGTGTTTCCCGGGCATATGCGGGTCGGGGCAATTGCGACTAACGAGAGGGTTCCGTCGGCAAGGTTAGGTTTATAGAGAGTTTGGATGGCGAGATGGCTCAGGAAGAGCTTCAGCTATTGAAACGACTTGTGCATTGGTAATTACTATGGCATATCTCAACAGATTAGAGTTTCCCATTTCAGTGACATTTTTTTAAATAGCTTCAGGCGTTTGATAGCTATACCCAATACCATATACAGATCTTATAAGTGTTCCCCGTCAGACCATGTGAGACAATAATAGGACAAGAATTAAGAGACACTCCGAGGTAGAATTAATCAAAAAGGAGTGTCGATCATGTCACACAAAGACAATGCCGAATCTGTCGTACGACAGATTCGGCGGAAAACCCGCCGAAAGTACTCAGCAGAAGAAAAAATCAGAATTGTCCTGGAGGGATTACGTGGCGAGGACAGCATTGCCGAGCTGTGCCGCCGTGAAGGAATCAATCCCAACCTTTACTACAAGTGGAGTAAAGAGTTTCTCGAAGCGGGTAAGTGCCGCCTGGTCGGGGATACCAAGCGAGAAGCGACCAGTTCCGAAGTCGGTAGCCTGCGTAAAGAGAACCTGCAACGCAAAGAATTAGTCGCGGATCTTTCTCTGAAGAATGTGGTGCTTAAAAAAAGCTTGGCTGGCACGGGTCCGGATCTGGACGAATGATGCGCTACAGTCAGGCCGAGAAGATGGAAATCATCCGGCTGGTAGAGGAGTCTGATCTTTCAGTATCCCTGACCCTCAAAGAACTTGATGTTGCCCGCAGCAGCTTTTATCGCTGGTATCGTCGGTATGAGGAAGAAGGCTATGAGGGGCTTCGCAATCGACCTCCGAGTTCGAGAAGATTCTGGAACAAGATTCCTGAGGAAGAAAGGACCAGAGTCGTGGAGAGCTCTTGAACGTCCGGAGATGAGTCCACGAGAGCTGGCCTGGCATATCACCGACAGTAAAGGAACCTTCATCAGTGAATCAAGTGTCTATCGGATTCTCAAGAGCTATGACCTGTTAACCAGCCCCGCCTATATCGTCATGGCGGCCGCTGATGAATTTACACACAAGACCAAAAGTATCCACGAACTCTGGCAGACCGATTTCACATATTTGAAGATTGTTGGCTGGGGCTGGTATTATCTGTCCACTATTCTCGATGATTTTAGCCGCTATATCATCGCCTGGAGGCTGGCTCAGACCATGTCGGCCGACGATGTTAAAGATACCCTTGCTATGGCGATCAAGGTGAGCGGCATTGAGAAAGTCACGCTCCGTCACAAACCTCGTTTGCTGTCTGATAACGGTGCCTGTTATGTGTCCAAAGATTTGCAGGTCTATCTGGAAGACAGGGGGATTGCCCATACCCGAGGCAAACCGTATCATCCGATGACGCAGGGCAAGATCGAGCGCTATCACCGTACGATGAAAAATATCATCAGGCTGCAGAACTATTATCTGCCGTGGGAATTGGAACAGGAAATCGACTTATTTGTTACCTATTACAACCATGAACGGGTTCATGAGTCGCTGGATAACATGACGCCTGCCGACGTGTATTTAGGGCGAAACAGGAAGATTCAGGAACTACGTGATATGGTGAAGGAGCAAACTTTGGAGCAGCGCAGGAGGAAAAATCTCGGCCTGATGCCCCTGCGCGATCATGGCATCAGGCCGGCAACGCTTCGGAAAAGTGTCTCTTAATTTCAACGCCTATTTGTCCCAAATGCTTTGACGACATACACCTGTACCCTGAGAGCAGGCCGAAATTTTATGCGATAATCTTCCCCTTCCCACAGAAAAAAGACACGATTGTTTTACACTTACAATATGGAATCTGGCGTGAAGACAGTCAAGCTTGCTTCCTGATTATTTGAGAATCAGGGAAAATGCGCCTAACGAGAGAGGCCCTCTGGCAAGGCTTAAGATTTGGAAAAATTGGAGCGCGAGGATACTCAGGAAACACCTCCGGCGGAGGGAAAAGTCCGAAGTGCTGACCTTCGATTTGGCAATGTTAAATTCACTGATGGTTTGCCAAAATTACCTTAACAGGATGAACATTATATTTTCAGGAACATTATCTCTCCTAAAAAGGGTACTAGAAAATGGAAATCCCCTCGCACCCAATCTAAAAGGAGTTTGACCTCAAATAATTTGGCGCTGATTTTTTTGTTCAGCTAGATGGGAGGTGCTCTTGGAACCAGCACTCCCATTACTGCTTAACTTTGATAACAACCATAGTTACGTCATCCTCAAGTTGTGCTGTGCCACGAAATTTTCCTAAGGCAGCATCTATTAGTGCCAATATTTCACTAGCTGGCAAAGAACTATTGGCCCGGAGAATAATCTTGAGCCTTTCTTTGCCAAACATTTCGCCCTGTTCATTTCGCATTTCCCATATGCCATCGGTACCAATTAAAAGTATCTGATTAAGACCTAGAAAACGCTGGGATTCCTCATATTCGTAGGAATAATCAAAGCCCAATGCCGGCCCACGGCCTCTGAGCTCATCGAACTCACCGCTCTCTGGATCGAAAACTATAGCAGGATCATGCCCTGCCCTGACCCAACGAATCTCTCGTGACAGTTCCTTGAGTTCGCAATAGAAAAAGGTCATAAAATTGCCAGTCTCAGAGGTGTCAAAGCTCAGGTGTCTATTAACATCATTTATTATAGCAGCCGCTGGTCCAGGCATTGAAGAGCGCAGCATGATCAACGCTCTGGCTGTAGCCATAAGTAAGGCGGACGACACACCATGGCCAGAAACATCTCCGACAACCACCGCCAGTTTATCATTACTGATTCGTAAAAAATCGTAGTAATCTCCGCCCGTTTCATCGCAGTATATGCTTTTACCTGCGATATCGAATCCCTTTAATATCGGATTTTGGTTTGGAAGAAGACTTTGCTGAACTTCATGAGCTACACCCAGAGCTCTGCTCATTCTAAGGTGCTCATCGAGTTTGGGCATGATGCGGTTAAAGGAGGTGACAATTTGATCACGTTCATCGTTAAATTCAACGTCTAACCTCGCCGAGAAATCTCCTTCTTCCAGCCTCTTGAAGCCTTGTACTATGGATAAAATTATATTGGTGTTTGCTCGGGAGATAAACAGGGCTAAAACGGCTACGGCCAGAACAACAATCAGCGCGGCTGTGATGGAAATGACATTTTGGCCCCGTATGTAGCGGCTAAAACTGTTACCAACCTGCTGGGGCAATTCCATGACCACCGATTTCGGTGCAATAATTACAAAATGCAGACCCGGAAAAATTTCTGCAAACGCCCAAAAAGAATCAACTTCATGATAGGGCATTTCCAAATTGCCAACTTTCTCGTTAGCAAAGAGAGGAGTTAATTTTAAGAAGTCTGGATCTTCCTCAATCTGAAACATTCCCGCTTTTGATTTAATCGTGTCGTCTTCTTCTTTGTTTTGAGATAAAATCCAATATGATTCCGCATCTTCATATGAACCGACGAGGAAAGATTGCATCTTATCGGACCATTGTGATGAAATCTGGCTTTGTAAAAGAACGTTGGGTATTAATACGTCAATCGCAGCAACACCAGCAAAAGAACCATCAGGTTTTGAAAAGGGTCCTGAAAGAGTAAAGGTCAATTGGTTAGTTGTTGCGTCAGCGACAGGTTGCCCCCAGCGAACCTGACCTTCTTTAACGTTCTTGGCTTGAGTGTACCATGGGCGCAACCGGGGGTCATAACCGTCTGGATAACCTCCATGTCCCGGATATGATAGATGAACGCCACTCTCTAAACTCGCGTAAATCCAGAAAAGTGAGGGATCTAATGCACTGGCGATCCCCTTGAGCGCAGGAACTAATCCTGTAAAGCGTGCAATATCGTCACGAATGGAAGCACGATCTACTATCGAGGGAACAAAAAAGTTCGGATGGCTTTTACTGATGAGTTTTGGCACAAGTTTCCCGTCTTCTCTTATCCTAATGTGATTAAGAGACGGCGCCAGATCTTCAGGCGCTGATGCGGGATTATCGAAATCCTCTGTAAAATAGATAGTGCCGGCAAGAGGCAGAGGGTTGGCCAGTGTTTTCTCGGCCTCTGAAATCAACAGATGTAGAGCTAATTCAAAAGATAATTTTCCTCTGCCGGTCATTATCGCATAATTCTCTGTGGCAGAGACAAGTTCTCTTAGTACAGTATCCGATAGAGCTTGCTTGGTTTGGGCGGAAATAGACTCTCCATGTTTCTTGGAGGTTTTGTAACCGATGGAAGAAACAACTGCCAAAGGAACCAGACTGACGAGAAGAAGAACAATAAAGAATTTCCATTTCAGTTTCATTCGATCCTCTGATGAAATTCTAGTAGTTGAAAATTTCTTAACTGTTTCTATGGAAAAACTATACAAACTCTACCTTGTTGATTTTCTAAGAGCAAATGCGTGATGATCTTCAAAAGTGTTTCGGTCATTTCCTCTCTGTAGAAACAGCGCCTGCTAGATAACCTTAACCATTACACAACAGTTTCCTGTAATGAAGATATTCGCTGCCACCCTCAAGAGCATGAACGAATAGGCTTGTTAGGATATAGTTTCTGAGCACCTCTTTCGGCCGCCGATAACCTGTCATCTCATAACAAACATTTGCAAAAGCCTCAAAATCAATCACTCGGAGTTTTATCAACATTTTGAGTCATTAGAAGAAGTTCTCGAGATATTGTGGGCAAGGTAAGTAGCTGATGCAGGCTTAAAATGGTACTCAAAAGTCGAGAGTTGGGTATACCGATTGGAAAGAGGAGGGGGGGCAGAGATCTTGGGTTAAATGCAATGACTGACATATCACGTAATAATTATCAACACGGCTACAGTTCCAGAGAACTTAAACGACT
>JARRLH010000228.1:0-9987 GCA_037387205.1 Desulfofustis sp. | reverse complement strand
CATCTTCCAGATCGCGGCGCCGGAAGAGTCGCGCGCTCAGTGGCTCGCCCGGCCTGGCGATTGATATCGGTACGACAACCCTGGCCCTCTACCTCTGCGATCTATGCTCGGGAACGATAGTGCACTCCGCAGCCGAAGCGAATCCCCAGCGCCGCTATGGTGCAGACGTGATCAGCCGCATCGCCCATGCCAACGATCAGCCCCACGGTCTTGAAGAGCTGCGCCGCACCGTCGTCGAGGCGGTGAACGGGCTTTTGGGGCGGGGTTTGGAAAAAACAGGTACAGACAAAGGGGACATAGGAAAAGTAACGGTGGTCGGCAATACCACCATGCAGCATCTTTTTGCAGGTCTGCATCCGGAGAAACTGGGAGCCTACCCTTACCTGCCCGAATCCTGCTCCGCCCGGGTCTGCACGGCCGAGGACCTGGGCCTGGCTTTAAAGCGCGGGTGCGAGGTCTACCTGTTTCCGGTTATCTCGGGATTTGTCGGCGGAGACACAGTGGGGGCAATGCTCTACGACAGGCCCTATCGCAGAGATGAGATAACCCTGCTCATCGATATTGGCACCAACGGTGAGATTGTGCTTGGCAACCGGGAGGCGATCTGGGCCGCCAGCTGCGCCACCGGCCCGGCTCTGGAGGGCGCCCATATTGCCTGCGGCATGCGGGCGTCAGCGGGCGCCATCGACAAAGTGGTAATCGATCCGTCCTCCTACCGGGTGGACTATGAGATAATTGGCGGCGATACAGGTCTTGCTCCGCAGGGGCTGTGCGGCTCCGGCATCATCGATGCGGTGGCCGAAATGGTCCAGGCCGGTCTGATCCTGCCCAGCGGCCGACTCCGTGAAGGGCTGCCGGGCGTTGTGGTCGACCGGGACGGAATCGGCCGGGAATTTATTATTGCCGACAACACCGCCTCCCCCGAAAGCCGTCGGATTGTGCTCACCCTGGCCGATGTCCGACAGGTACAGCTGGCCAAATCAGCTTTGTATTCAGGCATAAAGCTGTTATTGAAGAAGGCGGGAATTGACAAGATCGATCGGCTGGTCCTCACCGGCGCCTTTGGTGCCCGCTTCAACTGGCGCAACGGCGTGGCAATTGGTATGCTGCCCGAGAGCGCTGAAGAAGCCCAAGTCGTTGTCGCTGAAAACGGCGCCGGCCGCGGCGCGGTACTGGCGCTTGTCGATGCGGAGCTGCGAGAAGAGGCTCGGATTGCGGCCGCCAACACCCGCCTCCTGGAACTTGGGGGGGACCCGGAGTTTGCCGGGGAATTTGCCCTTAACACCTCGTTTCCGCAGAGACGGAAATAAAGCGGCCGGTCCAGCGTTCAACTGCGGCAACGCATTTTGTACTGACAGGCTCAGCTGTGAAAGACCCTCTTTATCAGAGGTTGAACCTCAAGGAGCGATAGATTATGCGATCTTCAGGCTATCAGCTGGTCATGTCGGCGATGTTCAAAGGGCGGAAAGGAGAGCGGCCGCCCAGTGGCACCCCGACCTCTATTGCCTGCCACGGACTTATGGACGCAACCGGTGTTTCTTTTCCTCAGGCGCATCTCAACGCGTCGGCGATGGCCGAACTGGCTCTCGGGGGGCATGAAATCATCGGTTTCGATACGGTCATGCCTGAATACAGCGTGGATCAGGAAGTTGCCGCCCTTGGAGCCTCGGTTGACTGGGGCGACCGGAACATGATGCCGGACACCAAATCTTTTCTCTATGAGGACTTTGGGGACATCGTCTTCCCCGAGGATTTTCTGGAGCAGCCGTCCATGCGGGTGCTGCTTGATGCTCTTGCAATCCTGCGCCGGCATGTGGGAGGCTCCGCAGCCATCATCGGTAAGGCCATGGGACCCTGGACCCTGTCGTATCACATGGCGGGCACCCAGAATTTTCTGCTGCAGATCGGACTCGGGGAGAAGGACAAGGTAAGAAAAATGGTCGAGCAGTTGCTGCCGGTCACCATTGCTTCCGTGAATGCCCAGTTCCGGGCCGGTGCGGATGTGGTGGTGGTTGCCGATCATGCCACCGGCAACCTGATCAGCGCCGCTCACTATGCGGAGCTGCTGCTGCCCTTTCACCAGGAGTTGACCCGGCAGATTGACGGACCGACCATCCTGCATGTGTGCGGCAACTGCACGGACCGGCTGCACCATTTCGCCGAGGCCGGGTTCAACGCCTATCACTTCGAGTGGCAGGTCGATGCCAGAGAAGCGGTGCAGACAGTCGGGGATAAGATGGTGCTTATTGGAAATGTGAACAATCCCCAGGCCCTGCTTCAGGGTACTCCTGAGGATGTCTACCGGCAGGCCCGCTATGCGATTGAAGCGGGGGTCGAAATTATCGGGCCGGAATGCGCCATCCCCCTGTCGACCCCGCTGAAGAATCTCAAAGCCATTGTCACCGCGGTCAGGGAAGGATATTGAGCGATCAGGTGATGGACAGCGTAAGAAAAACTAAAAAACAGAGGTCTAGAAAATGAGCGAACAGCTGGACAAGATCAAAGAAGCCATCGTCGGCGGGCAGCACAACGAGATTGAAGCGCTCGTTCAGTCGGCCCTCGATGCGGCCCTTGCTGCCGATCAGATTGTCAACCAGGCTATGATTCCAGGGATGGATGTGGTGGGCCAGAAGTTCAGCAACAACGAGATCTTCGTACCTGAAATGCTGGTTGCCGCGGTTACCATGAATAAGGGACTGGCGCTTCTAAAGCCTTTTCTCCAGCAAAGCGGCGCCGAATCGAAGGGAAAGATCATCATGTGCACCGTCAAGGGCGATCTCCACGATATCGGCAAGAATCTGGTGATCATGATGCTGGAAGGGGCCGGATTCGAAGTACTCGACATGGGAGTCGACATGAATGTCGACAGCCTGATCGCCGCGGTGAAAGAGATCAAGCCCGATGTCCTTGGCCTCTCCGCCTTGTTGACCACCACGCTGCCGGAAATGGCCAAGGTTATTGACGCGCTCGAGGCCAATAATATTCGCGACGAGATCAAGGTGATGATCGGCGGAGCCCCGGTCGATGCGGCGTTCAGTGATAAAATCGGGGCCGACGGGTATGGCAGGGATGCGGCAGAGGCGGTGCAGATAGCCCGCCAGCTGGTCACTGGATGATGGTCCAGCCGCCCATTCGATAGGTTTTGTGCTCCCTGCGCTTTCTGTCGATGTAAGCCTCGTTTTGCTGAAATTCCTGGCGCTCTTTTTCTAGCTTTTTGACGCAGTCGACCGCCGCCCGGTAATCTTTCGAATAGGTCTGGATATATTGTTTGCGGCAGGCCTCCTTCAGCTCTGGCGTCCACTTTTGAGAGTCCCAGACGTCTCTGGCGACCGCCTGTTCCTGGGCGCAGGCCTTGTCCTGGTTGCAGATGGTCAGGTGGACACGCCAGTCGCTTGCCGAGACCAGTGAGGGAAGGCTGAAAAGAAGAAGGGCGCAGCTAAGAATCCGTGGTGCCAAAATAAAACTCCTGGGTACTTCTAAAGATCTTTGTCTATTATTGATTCACTGCGCGGCATCGACCCGTTCATCTTCTTTTTGAACACCTTCCATGAGAAGCATCATGAATTCGCCGATCTCCGCGGCCTTCTGGTCGGTCGCCGACAATCCCGGAGTGAACCGATAGGTGCCGTCGTCCTCGCCCAGGCAACTCATCTCGCCAATTATTTCTCCTGCATTGAAAATAGTAACCACTTCCTTGTTGCGCTCCAGAACAAATCGTCCGCACAGGAGCAGGATCTCATGGTCAGCGATATGGCGTCCCCTTTGACATAGAGGGGGCAGTGTATCGATTCGGTAAGGTGGTAGACGGTTTTCTTAATGCTCATATGCCCAACAATCGACCGCTCCGGCAGCATGAGCGGTTTGTGAAATTTAAAATTAACAACTTAGAATTACATATAATCAGTGGATCGGTCAAGGGTGGGGGACAACTAGTGCGTGAGAAGCTCCAGAAAGAGCGGCTGAGGCCGCTAAAACGATTGCCAAGAAGAGCCGAAACAGCTAGTCTGTAGCCTGATCGTAAGAAATGATAGACCACGGTGAAGGACAGCGATCATCCGTCTGTTCCGGTGGAATCCATTTTTGCAGAGGAGGGGTGCCATGGCCTGCGGATATACTGGAAAAATTTTAAGGGTTGACCTTACGAACAGGGTTCTGAGCGTCGATAGACCATCTGAGGAGTTCTACCGCACCTACATGGGCGGCAGTGCCCTCAACCTTTATTACCTTTTGAAGGAGATGGACGCCAAGGTCGATCCCCTGTCACCCGGGAACATCCTGGCCTTCAGCGTCAGTACTCTGACCGGGGCCCGGGTTTCCGGGCAAAGCCGTTTGACCATCACCGCCAAATCGCCCCTTACAGGGGCTATCGGCGATTCACAGAGCGGAGGCTTTTTCCCTGCCAAACTGAAATTTGCCGGGTTCGATGCGGTGATCGTCACAGGCAGGGCCGCAGCCCCTCTCTATCTCTTTATCGATGAGGGCAAGGCCGAACTGCGCGAGGCCGGCCACCTGTGGGGAAAGACCACCGAAGCAGTAGAGGCGGCCATCAAGGATGAACTGGACGATCAGGAGAACCTGGAGATACTGCAGGTCGGTCCGGCCGGCGAGGTGGGCGTCAGGTACGCCAATGTCGTGAGCATGTGCTGCCGGGCCAACGGCCGCACAGGCATGGGAGCAGTGCTGGGCAGCAAGAATTTCAAAGCCATTGTGGTGCGCGGCTTTGAGGAGCCGGAAATAGCTGATCGGACGCTGCTCAAGGAGGTGATCCGCACTGGAGCCGAATTGTTTAAAAATCCGGCCAACAGCGGTTTCGGCAAATATGGAACGGCCATCGTCCTCGGCGTCAATAACGGTCTCGGCGGCTTGCCGACCAACAACTGGCAGAGCGGCAGCTTTGACGACTACGAGGCCATCGACGGTCCCACCCTCTACGACGAAGCCCTGATGGGGGCCGCTGATGGACGACAGGAGAGTTTGGGACGTGACACCTGTTTCAGTTGTATCGTTCGCTGTAAGCGAGTAGCGGAGATCAAGAAGGGACCCTATCAGGTCGATCCCGTATTCGGCGGTCCCGAATACGAGACCCTTTCCACCCGTGGCAGCTATTGCGGAGTTGCCAATCTGGGAGCGGTCTGCAAGGCCAATGAACTGTGCAACAAATACGGGCTCGACACGATTTCCTGCGGCGCCACGATTTCCTGGGCCATGGAGGCCTTCGAGGCCGGCCAGCTGACCACCGAACACACGGGCGGCCTCGAAATCCGTTTTGGCGATGCGGACATGGTCATTACACTGGTCGAGATGATCGCTGCCCGTGAGGGTTTTGGCGATCTGCTGGCCGAGGGCTCGGCCCGGGCGGCTGAGAAACTTGCGTTTGGGGCCGATCATATGGGCTGCGACCATGACCTGTCCTACACCAAGGAGAATTATCCAGCCTTCGAGGAACGACTCAGCTACCTCGGCCTGACCGACCCCCTGCATGCCTACAGCCTGCAGCCGGCCAAGGTCGAGTGGGTGCGCCGAACCCAGTATCTGTTCAGCTTCATGGACAGCGCCAACCTCTGCCAGTTGTGCTGGGGCGCCTCCTGGACCCTCTACGGTCCCCAGGATATGGTCAAGCTGGTCAGGGCCGTTACCGGCTGGGACATGAGCATCGACGAGCTTCTCGAAGTGGGCGAGCGGCGTGTGGTGATGATGCGGCTCTTTAACCAGAGAGAAGGGTTCGACGCCAAAGATGATGCGCTGCCTGATAAATTCTTCAACCAGCCGCTGAGAGGTGGAGTGTCGGATGGGGTGACGGTCGACCAGGCCGAATTCGACGCCGCCATGGTGGAGTATTACCGGCAGTCCGGCTGGGATGAGACCAGCGGTCATCCGACTGCGCAGACCGTAGCCCGTCTGGGTCTGGAGTCGCTTTAAGGTAGACAACGCCTGAGACTCCGGCAGCGTTGTTACCTGTGGCCAGCCATATCAATTCCTAAACCAGGTATCTCGTACTATGGGTCCCACCTCAATCATTTCAGGTTTCACCGACGAAGTGTCCGACGATCTGGATGTGCAGATCAGGGCCCTCAAAGAGCTTGGCTGGAACCATATCGATCTGCGCACCGTGGACGGCAAGAATGTGAGCACCCTCAGCGATGAGGAGTTCAGGCGCGTTCACCGCACACTCGCAGAAAACAGCATCACAATCGCCTGCTTCGGCTCCACGGTTGCCAACTGGGGCCGCGAGGTGAACCGTGATCTGGAAACGGATCTCCACGAGCTGCGCACCTCGATTCGGCACATGCACAGTGCCGGAGTGCGCTACCTCAGGATCATGAGCTACAAAGTCGAGGAACCGCAACCGCTCGGCACCCCCATGGAAGAGCAGGTTATTGCCAGTATCAAGAAAATCGTCGAGATTGCCGAAGACAACGGCGTCGTCTGCCTGCACGAGAACTGCCTGACCTGGGGAGGACAGAGTCACCTGCACTCACTGAGGCTGCTCGAGGCTGTCGACTCTCCGGCACTGCGGCTGGTGTTTGATACCGGCAACCCGGTGTCGATCAGAGACGTCAGCGGCGAAGAGCCTTTTTATTATCAGGATTCATATCTGTTCTTCGAGCAGGTAAAAGAATTTGTCGACTATATTCACATAAAGGACGCAGTCGTGGAGAATGACGGCGCCCGCTACGTGTTTCCGGGCCAGGGAGACGGCCGGGTGAGGGAGATCCTGCAAAGGGTGGCCGAAGAGCGGCCGGGCCTTCCCATTGCCATTGAACCCCACGTCGCGGTCGTCTTTCACGATCCGTCGATCCAGGCTCCGCTCGAGGAGCGCTGGTCAACCTTTACAGAGTATGGCAGGCAGACAGTAGAAATGGCGGAGGAGGCTGGAATAATATTCAGCTCAAGGCAAAACAAATAATATTGCGGGAGGAGTAGACTATGAAACACCTGATCACATCGGTAGTTGTATTTGTAGCAGCGGTGAGTGTCGCAGTCGGGGTCTTCACCGTTCAAACTGTATCTGCAGACAGCAGCTGGAAGCCTGAAAAACCGATCAACCTGGTTGTACCGTGGGGAGCCGGCGGGGCAACCGACGGGGTGTCGCGCCAGACGGCCATGGTTCTCGAGGGGCTTCTCGGCCAGAAAATTGTCATCGTCAACCAGCCAGGTGCCTCAGGTTCGGTGGGCACCAAGAGCGTCCTCGATAAACCCAGGCAGGGGCTCTACTGGACCGCCGGTGCGGTCAAGGACCTGGGGGTCTACAAAGTGCAGGGTCTGCTCGATACCACGCTGGATGACTGGCACCTGTTCCTCAATTTTGCCATCCCCAATGTGGTTGCCGTCAACACCGACTCGCCCTACAAGGATTTCGGCGAGCTTCTTGAAGGCTTCAAGGCCAATCCGGGAAAAATAAAAGTGGCAACCGCGGGCGTCAATTCGGCCGGCCACACGGCCATTGAGATGATCAAATCCTACACCGGTATCGACTACAAGCATGTCTCATACGAGGGCGGCAACCCGGCGGTTATCGCCACCGTTGCCGGCGAATGCGACGTGGTGCCGCAGCTGTCCAAAGAAGAGGTCGACATGCTCAAGGCGGGTAAACTCAGGGCCTTGGCAGTGCTGGCCGATGCGCCTCTGAGTATAGAGGGGTACGACCAGGAAATCCCCTCGGTCAAGCAATGGATTCCCGATTTCGTCACGGCCCCGATCTATTTCGGTATTTTCGTACCCAAGGGGGTACCCGAAGAAGCGGTGGCCACCTTGACTGATCTCTGGAACAAGTCACTGGTCAATGATGAGGGACTGAAGACCTTTGCTGCCCAGAACGCCATGATTTTCGACCCGGCCACCGGGGATGCCGCCATGCAGAAAGCCTTCCCGATGGTGCAACTCGATGCCTGGCTGAAATTTGACAGCGGCGACGCCACCATAGATCCATCGACAGTGGGTATCCCGCGTCCCTAGCTGCGGGACCTGAAAAGCCTGATGCCCGAACTCTGCAGTTCGGGCATCTCCATATCCCTGAAGACCACCATCCATCCAGTCTCTCGTCATGGTAAAAAAGGACTTTATTACCTCCATAGTCCTGCTCGCCTTTTCACTCTCGGTCGTTGTTTCGTCCTATACGATGCCACGGCTCGAGCGGCGCGGCATAGATCCTTTTTCAGCGCCCGGAGTCGTCCCCGGAATGATCGGCTGCATCCTGCTTATTCTGGCCCTTATCCTTTTGGTCAGATCTGTGCGGCGCGGCGGATATCTTTTTTTCAGCACCGCTGCGCAGGAATCTGGCGGACATCGGGGCGCGGCCTGGCGGGTGCTGATGACCCTGGCGATTTCCCTGCTTTACGCGGTCGGCCTTCTGGGGCGCATCGATTACACCATTGTCACGCTGCTCTATATCTTCGTCTTCATCGTATTGTTCGAATACCGCAGGGGGCTGCCGCTGAGCACTCAGCTCAGGATAGTCGGTTACGCGCTGCTCCAGGCATTGATTGCAGCGCTGTTGATAACCCTGGTGTTCAGGAAGCTGTTCCTGATCGATCTTCCCTGAGGCGCAGATGTTTGAAGGCCTGAAATACTTTATTGACGGTCTGCTCGGCTTTATGACCGTGCGCACTATCTTCGATGTGCTCTGGTCCACCCAGCTCGGCATCATCGTCGGCATGCTGCCGGGACTTACGGCGACCATGGGTGTGGCCCTGATGACCACGCTCACCTTTTCCATGCCGCCCGAGAATGCCATACTTATTCTTGTCTGCATGTATATCGGCGCCATTTACGGCGGCGGCAGAAGCGCCATTCTGCTCAACATTCCAGGTACACCGGCCAACGCGGCAACGGCTATGGACGGGCATCCGCTGGCTATGCGGGGAGAGGCTGGACAGGCGATCGGCATCAGCACCACCGGCAGCTTCCTGGGATCCATCATCGGTATGGTGCTGCTCGCCTTCTGCACCCCGCTGCTGGGCAATTTCGCTCTCAACTTCCAATCCTTTGAATTTTTCTGGCTGGCGATTTTCGGTATTGTCATCTCCGGCAACCTGACGGCGCCAAAAGATCCGATAAAGGGCTGGATATCTGGCTTTCTGGGTATCTTCGTGGCTCTGATCGGCATGGAGTCGATCCATGGATTCGTCCGCTTTTCCTTCGGCAACACCAACCTGGCCGGGGGGATCAATCTTATTCCGGCCATGGTGGGCGCCTTCGGCTTTGCCGAGATCCTGTCGATGATGAAATATGAGCAGGTCAACGTGGTGAAAACCAGGATCGAACGCATCATCCCCCGGGTCGCCCAGATAGTGAAATTTCGCCACACCATTGTCCGCTCGGGCCTGATCGGCACGCTGATCGGTGCCATTCCCGGCGTGGGAGAGGATATTGCCGCCTGGGTGAGCTACGACTTTGCCAAGCGGGGCAGCAAAAAACCCGAAGAGTTCGGCAAGGGCAGCGTGGAAGGGCTGATCGCCTCGGAAACCGGCAACAACGCAGCGGTTGCCGGCGCTGTTATTCCGGTGCTCTCCCTCGGCATTCCGGGCTCGGCCCCGGCCGCGGTGCTGCTGGCCGCAATGTTCATTCACGGTGTCCGCCCGGGCCCGATGATCATGATCGAGTCGCCCGATTTCGTCTACAAGGTCGTGGCCATGGTCTTTCTGGCAACCGGCGCGATGTTCATCCTCGGGCTCTCCATGGTCAGGTATGTGGTCAAGATCCTGCAGGTGCCGCGCACCAAACTGATGCCGGTCATCTTTACCCTCTGCGTGGTCGGATCCTTTGCCATCCAGAGCAGGGTTTTCGATGTCAGGGTCATGGTCTTTTTCGGCATTCTGGGGTTTCTGATGAAGGAGATGGAGTACCCGGTGGCCCCGATGATCCTCGGACTGATTCTGGGCACCATGCTCGACACCAAGTTCAGGAGGGCGCTGGTGATTGTCACGGGTGCGTGCCTTCTGATCGTCACCCCGGTCACTCTTCGCAATCTCACGCAGGGCGACTTCG
>JARRLH010000227.1:0-5424 GCA_037387205.1 Desulfofustis sp. | reverse complement strand
GGCAATACCAGGCTCAAGGGTGCCATGGTGGGCCACGAAGAGGTCCTGGCTGGGCTCCAGGGGAAGACGGTGGTCTTCGTCTTTACCGACGGTCAGTATTCTTCGCAGCCCGGCTTCCCGGCTCCAGGGACTACGGCCAAAAGACTGGCGGAAAAGTACGATGTCTGTTTCCAAGTCATCAGCACGGATGAGGACAAGGCCCAGTACGAGGCGGTAATGAATATTGCCAAAGCCAGCGAATGTTCCGGTACTATTCCTTTTTCTCAGCTTCTCGGCCATCCGGAATGGATGACCGACGTGTTATTCAGGGTTGAGAAGAAAACTAAAATTGCAGTGAAACCCAAGGAGAAGGCAACCGGTAAACTCCAGGGGGCAGTTCTTTTCGCCTTTGACAGCAGCGCCATCAACGAGGTCGCTGCCAAGGAGTTGATAGAGCTTTCCATTTTTCTGAACCTAAATAAAGACAAGCGAGTTGTACTGGCCGGACATACCGACAGTGTCGGAACAGAAGACTACAACATGCAGCTCTCGCAACGCCGGGCTGAAAGTGCCCGCACTTATCTCCATGCAAAGATGGGGATCGATAAAAGTCGCATTACCTTGAGTTGGTTTGGTAAAAGTGATCCCGTGGCGAGCAACGATACCGATGAAGGGCGAATGAAAAACCGCCGGGTATCAATCGTAATTGCTGATAATTAGGACATTTCGGAGGTCACTACTGTAGCCACTCCCAATGGCGGCAGCGGAGGCCTTGCAACGGTTACCACTGCAACTGGTTCTGATGGTACTTATTCCGTCGAGGTTGCCATGGTTGGTGGCCCGGGAATCGTGGGCGTAGGTGCCATAACCACCGTTGTCACGGTCAATGGTGCCGCTCATTGTTCTGTGGACATAAGTCGTTACTTTCTCCAACCGCAATCAATCCCCATACGAGGTAATATTGAATGCATATTGTATTGATCCTCCTTTTCGTTCTCACAATTTTCCCCGGCATCTTATGTGCCGATGAACCTTCAGCCATTGCAAGGGACCTGATCGAAAAAGCGAAACAGGAGTGCAAGGGTTTCGAAAACGGGAGCTTCGAGGCGACGGAAAAAGCTGTTACCCTCCATGATATAACAGGCGACGGCATCCCAGAGGAATTCGTGGATGGGGCGCAGTTTTCCTGCTCGACTGCGTTGACCCTGTATGGCGGGACCGGCGGCACCTACCTGTGGATTGTCGTCGACGGCAAGGAATACGAATTTCTTGCTCACCAGTGGAAGGTGATCGATTTTGGCGGGCAGGCGGTTATCCTGCTCGCCGTTCACCCTTATCAGTGCGGCGACGGCATCGGTCCGTGTTATCGTGCACTCGCCTGGCAGGACGGATTCAGGACGATAAAAGCAGGTAATGATTAGGGTGAAATTTTGGTTTTTGATAAGCCTATTGGTGGTGCTGGATAGACCTGCAACCGCCAACGTGGTGGAGTTGTATGAAGACATCCGCATACATAATGCAGAAATAGAAGCCCGACTGTCTGATTGGTCAAAAAGAGCCAGGCTGCACGCCGACCAAATGACCACTTCCGGCCATCCGAAGCTTGTAAAGTGGAGAGAACAGCTTGCTCTGCTTGACTTTGGCGATGAGGTGAGTGCCCTTAAAGAACTGAATCTGTTTATCAACCAGGACATCAACTACATCGATGACTACCACCACTTTCACAAGTCTGATTACTGGGCCGACCCCGAAACTGCGCTGATTGAGGGTGGAGACTGTGAAGATATCGCCTTGGTAAAAGCATCTGTGCTCAAGAGGTTCGATTGGCCGCGCGACAGAATGCACCTGCTGGTCGGCATTCTGACCGAAGGGGGACGAAAAGAGTCCCACGCTATTCTGCTGGTTGAAACCTCGACCGGTGAACAATTGTTACTTCGATCGATAACCGACGATGTGGTGCACCCATCTGAGTTTGATTTCATCCCCATCTACGCAGTCGACCACCGCGGCACCCTAATCGTCAAATCAAGCGCTCCCCAACATCTGCTTCACACGCAGAGTACGGCAGCTCCATAAATATAGTCACCATCACGATTTATCCACGTCGTGCAGACGTCGCCCCCCTCTGGCAAATCAGTGTTTAATTAATTGGCTGGTCAAAGCGATTGTTAGCCAATATTTCAGCAACCACCCTCAGCTTGTACGATTCAGATTTTATCCACAGCTTGTTCCTGACAGCTGTGTTGTGCGGTAGAGAGTCAATAGATTGCTAGGTGCCGGTCGGAGAAAAACGTCCTTCGACTATAAAATATAAATGTAACGTATTGTTTTTGATGTTAAATTATCTGTATGAAAAGCAAATATCGCGTTAAGCCGTGCAGGCCCGGCCAGCCGTTCCTTTTTCCTCAGGATATGAAACATTGGGAATCATACCCCTGACCGTCGAGGCGATTTCCACGCTTATCCAGGACGAAGCAGAACTCATCCTGCAGACTGGCGGCCTGTGGGTCTGCTGCAGCGCGCGTAGATATCCAGTTTGTCCATACGGGAGGTATAATGAATACGGCATTGGAAGAGATTAACGAATTACTGCAAAAAGGCCGGGACCTGGTCGTGGCGACCATTATCGATCACCACGGCTCAACCCCGAGAACTTCGGGTTCGAAGATGATCGTCCTGGCCGACGGCTCCATTTACGGGACGATCGGCGGGGGCGCGGTGGAAGGGAATGTGATCAAGTTGGCCACCCAGCTGTTTAGCACTCAAGGGGCTCTCATCGCCCACTATGACCTGAGCGATTCCGACCACGCTGGCGGGATGGACCTCATCTGTGGAGGGAGGATTCAGATCCTGCTGGAACACGTGCCGGTTTCCGACACCAATAGAGAACTCTACCGGAGCGCTGTGGAAATGATCAGAAACGGGCACTCTTTTCTCTGGAAGGCACGGATCACTGCGCACGACCGGCGCTGGCGGGTCGAGCGGAAGATTGAGACGGAGGCCAAATTGAAGCCATCCGGGAGAGCCGCATCATCGGTGCAGGAATCGGCTGACGTGGTGAATCTTGTGGAGCCGTTCTCGCCAGCCGATCCGGTCTTTATTATCGGCGGCGGCCATGTCTCAAAAGCGCTTGCGCTGCTGGCGCAACAGGTCGGTTTCCGGACCCTTGTCTTCGACGACCGGGAGGCATTTGCCAATGAACAGAGGTTTCCTGGTGCCGATGAAATACACGTCTGCCCCGGATACGAAAATCTGTTTGAGTCGTTCATGATAAACCGGAGCAGCTCCATCGTTATCGTCACAAGAGGACATCACTTCGACCAGCAGGTGCTGGCCCAAGCATTGCGGACCAAGGCGGGGTATATTGGCATGATAGGCAGCCGCAGGAAGCGGGAGACGATCTTCCGGCAGCTGGTCGAAAAGGGATTTTCAGCCAGTGCGCTCGAGCAGATACACTGTCCTATAGGTATCTCCATTGACGCGGAGACGCCTGCAGAGATTGGAGTCAGCGTCGTCGCTGAACTTATCCAGCAACGGGCGCAGCGAAGACAGCATGGCTGAACCCGAAATCAGCGCTCTCATCCTGGCCGCGGGCAGTTCTTCGCGGACAGATGGTTTCAAACCGTTGCTGCGGATCGGTCCCCAATCCATCCTGGAGCATGCCTTGGACCTGTTTCGCCTGCCCGCCATTGGGGAAATCGTCACGGTAGTCGGCCATCGATCCGAGGAACTCATTCCGATATTACGGGCCCGTCAGGCCCGTTTCGTGCTGAATGAAAACTACAGGGCCGGCATGTTCACCTCAATTCAGGCCGGGGTGACAGCGCTGGCAGGCAGCTGCGCTGGTTTTTTCCTCCTACCGGTCGATATCCCGCTGGTTCGGCAGGAAACGATTATTCAATTGCTTGAGGCCTATGCTGAGGATCCAACCCGGGCGATAATTCACCCGCAGTATCAGGGACGATGCGGCCATCCCCCCCTGATCTCCGCGAAACTTTTCAAGCCGATACTGGCGCACAGCGGTGACGGAGGCCTGCGCGCTCTTCTGCGCACCCGCCGGGCAGAGGCGCTCGTCTTGCCCGTAGACGATCCCTTGATACTCAAGGATGTCGATACGACGGCTGATCTGCAGATTTTAACGGATCTATACCGGCAGCATAGGGAGCAATGAGTTGAGAAAAATAAAAAACAGAATATGTGTCGCGGAGACAGACAGTAAATTTTCTGAACCGCGCCGGTTTTTCTGGGTACCGGCCTCCCCGCCCTGGGATAAGTCTAACAGACAGGTGCTCCAGCAGAAGTGGGTAATCCCGAGTCAGAAATAATTACCTAACGTACTGTTGTATGCATACAGGCATTTATGCACTGCACAGCATTTGCGGTATGAATTATTTTCATTTTGATGTATTTCTGGTGGTATGCTACCTCATATAAGCCAGTGCAGGAGGGAAAGAAATGGATGAATTGATGCGAGTCATGACGCCCAGGCCCAGAAATGCCGAGACCCCACGCCCCTATCTCCGATCCTGGATCACGGCAAACAAGGTCTTCTTCGATAGGAATCAGGGGGAGATACCTGAAACGGAGATCGATCTTTCCACCTGGCGCCTGACCATCTCCGGCGAAGTGGAAACTCCGTTTACCGCAGATTTTGAGTATCTCCTGTCCATGCCCAAAGCGATTGTGGCGAATACCCTCGAGTGCTCGGGCAACAGCAGATCTCTGCTCGATAAAAAGGCCTCAGGAAATCCCTGGACCATCGGTGGCGTGGGAAACGCGGTGTGGGGAGGGGTCTGGCTCAAGGACCTGCTGGAAAAGGTAGTGGTCTCCTCAAATGCCAGCCATGTTGCCTTCGAAGGATTTGACAAGCCGCTGGGCAAGGCGCAGATCAAGTTTATTCGCAGCATCCCCCTCAGCAAGGCGCTATCTTCGACCCTGCTGGCCTACGAAATGAACGGCGAACCACTGCCGCTGAAGCACGGCCATCCGCTGCGTGCCCTGGCGCTTGGGTGGACCGGCGCCAATTGCGTCAAGTGGCTGGAAAAAATAACCCTTCTCGAGAAGCCCTATGAAGGCTTTTACATGGACCAGGTTTACCGGATCCATCAACCCGATCAGGATCCCAAAACAGGGGAGCATGTTACAGATATCGAGATAAAATCAATCATTACCCAGCCGGAACCGGAGGCGGAGCTGCAAACGGGAAGGGTGACGATCCTGGGCGCCGCCTATGCGGGTGAGGCAGATATTGACAAGGTGGAGATATCCACTGATGGAGGATCGTCCTGGCAGGCTGCAGACTTCATCGGCCCGCACGAACAATATGCTTGGCGTCACTGGCAGTATGTCTGGCAGGTCGATCGCCCCGGCAGTTACAGGATTCTCGCTCGCGCCACCGACAGCAACGGGGAGAAACAGCCCATGCAGGCCAGCTGGAACAAGCTC
>JARRLH010000226.1:0-5424 GCA_037387205.1 Desulfofustis sp. | reverse complement strand
CCGAAACAAAGAGAGCGCCGATGGACTGTTCGGTCAGAATCCCGTAGACGATGAGCACCACGCTGGGCGGCATGATCATGCCCAGCCCACCGCCTGAAGCCACTGACCCGGCAGCCAGTTCATTGGAGTAATTGAACCGTTTCATTTCCGGTATGCCGACGGTGGCCATGGTTGCCGCGGTGGCTGGGCTGGAGCCGCAGACCGCCCCGAAAGCGGTGCAGGCGGAGACGGTGGCCATCGCCAGACCACCCCTGGTGTTGCCCAGAAACGTGTAGGTCGTGTTGTACAGTCTTCTGCTGATGCCGCTGTTAAAGGCCAGTTGCCCCATCAGGACAAAAAGGGGGATGGTGGTCAGTTCATAGGATGAAAAGGTGTCGTAAAAAACCCTGGGCAGAAGATTGAGGCCGGCGTTCATCGAGATCAGATAACTGAATCCGCCGACGCCGACCAGGGTCATCACATAGGCCACCGGCATTCTGGTTACGAAGATGACGAGCATCAGCAGGATGCCGATAATGCCGACAGTCGAGGGGCTCATCTCTATGAACGGTCTCCGTTAAAATAAAGGAGCATGTCCTGCAGGATATGGAGGGAGACAACAAACAGACAGAAGGACAGGGCGTACACGAAGCAATAGGTCGGCAGCTCAAGGTTCATAGACAACTCACCGGATCCCTGCATCACCCGCGCATAGATGAACATCTGCCAGGCCAGCAGCAGGAAGAGCAGGAAAGAGAACGCATTGGTGACCAGTCTGATGATTTCCTGGGTTCGCTTGGAGAGCAGCCGGACGACTATCTCCACGCCCACGTGGGAATCTTTTTTGTGGGCGTAGGGAAGGGCAAAGCCAATGGCCAGCACGGCGAATATGGAAACGATTTCTTCGGAGCCGAATATCGGCTTGTTGATTGTCGCCCGGAGGATGACGTCGGCGCAGGTCATCAGCGCCATGCCCATCAGGCACGCTGAAGAAACACCCTTCATGAATCGTTGTGTTTTGTCTAAAAGAGTCCAGAAAGGGTGCATGAGGTAATCAGGTTTTCTAACCGGCTAAGTATTCATTGAAAGATGAACAAGCCGATCGGGCAGAACCGCTGTCCTGCCCGATCGATTTCAGCATCATCGCGCCGGGTTAGGGCGTGATTACTTCAGCATTGACTGGATGTAGCCGATAACTTCCTGGCCGTTGATTCCTTTCTCGTCAAGATCGGCAGAGTAGGCATCGATGGCCGGTTTAACGGCTGCCTGCCATTTTTCCTTCTCGGCGTCGTCGAGCGTGACAACTGTGCCGCCTTTCTCGGTAAAGAACGCGCGACCTTCGGCGTCGCTGGAATCCCAGGCCTCACCATGCTTTACCGACCATTCCATGTTGATCTCAGAGATGGTCTTCTGGATTTCAGGTGTCAGTGAATCCCATTTTGCCTTGTTCATGGCTACAAAGAAGGTGGTGGTATAAGCGACTGAGTCTTCGTCTACCACATATTCGAGTACCTCTGCCAGTTTCCAGCCTTTGTTGGCCTCCAGCGGATGGGCACAGCCGTCGACCACGCCTTTCTGCAGACTCTGGTAGGCATCGGGCATGCCCATACTGACCGGCGTGGCGCCAAGAGCATCGGCGAGTTTGGCGCTCATGCCGGTGGCCCGAATTTTGAGACCTTCCAGATCGGCCAGATTATTGACCTCTTTATCCCTGGTGTGGATCAGGCCCGGGCCATGGGCGTGGAGAAACATGATCTGGGTGGTATCGAACTCCTCGGGGGTGAATTTCTCCAGTACACTGTTGGCGATTTTGGTGGCGACCACGCCGTTAGGATAGCCTATTGGCAGATCCATTGCGCCGAGAACCGGAAACCTGCCTTTGGAGTAGGCCAGAACCGACATACCGATATCGGCGATACCCTGCTCGACGCCGTCGTAGATCTGCGGTGCCTTGACCAGGGTGCCGCCCGGATAGTAATTGATCTTTACCGCGCCGTTGGTTCGCTTCTCAACTTCCTGACACCATGACTCAGCAAGCTGTGACTGAATGTGGAATGGCGGAAAGAAATTGGCGTAGGTCAGCTCCACCGTGTCGGCTCTGACGACGGATGCGAATCCTGAGAGAAAAACAGCTGTTACAGCGACAGACACGACTGCCAGAATGGATTTTTTCATCATCGGATGATCCCTCCTTGATTGATAACGCATTGATGTATGCCCGGTATCGCACCCGAACAGCTAAAGACCAGATTGCAATCGTACAGTTTAGAAGCGGTTTCAGACTATTATCTCAATGGTGAAGCTATCTTGTTTTTCTCGATTTTTCCAGATATTTCCACTCAGGACCCGCCCTATCCCCTACCTGTTTCGCGCACGGCCGAAGAAAGGCGCGAAAGAAGACGACGGCTGCCGGGACCCAGGATAATTACATGCAATATTGCGCGCCAAAAAGTTGCTGTCAAGGAAATTCCATCTCCAGAGACAAATTGACCGATGCAGCACCTGCATCGTTGTTGCTTTAATTCAAGATTTGTTTACTATGAGAAACATTGGCATGATTGCATGTACAATGAGTCTATAGAGTTCTTCGAAGCCAGCAGTCTTTTGTGAACCAGGGAGGATTGGCCATGTCAGAAGATCTGAAGAAAACCATGCAGCGGTTAATTGAAGAAGCCTACAACAACGGTAACCTCGAAGTGCTCGATGAACTGATCGCCCCCGGCTACCGGCGCTACCAGCCGCCGATGAAAAAGGTCGAGGGGGTGGCCGGCTATAAGACATTCATTGCCGACGTCCGCAACGCATACTCCAACTTGAAAATGGAGATAGAAGAGATTCTCAGGGACGGCGACAAGACGGTTACCCGGGTCATACTCACCGGCAAGCATACCGGCAAAACGCCGACGATTCAGGCGCCGCCGACCGGCAGGGACGTGGCCATGAAAGGCTGCACCGTATCGACCTGGGAAGAGGGCAAGATCGTCGAAGAGTGGGCCTACAACGATTATATGGGGTTGTCCCAGCAATTCGGCGTCATGCCGGTGATGACCATGAACAGTTTCGAATAGGTTTCCGCGGGAATCAAGCGTCGCAGCAGGTTGGGGATGTGAAGAAAAACAAGAATCTGACGCTCAAGGTCTACCATAAAATAATAGACTTGATGCTCGATTACGAGCTTGTTCCTGGCCAGCGCCTGGTCTTCGTCGATCTGGCCACACGGCTGCAGGTGAGCCGCACGCCGGTCAACAATGCCCTGTCCATCCTGGCCCAGGAGGGATATCTCGATTTCGTACCGAATCAGGGGTATTCGGTGCACAAGCTGAACAAAAAGGAAGCCGAAGAACTCTACCAGGTCCGGGAGGTGCTGGAGGTCGGGTTTATCGGCCTGGCTATACGTATGATGACCGATAAAAAACTGCAGAAGGTTGAGAGCGCCAAACTGGCCTACGAGAATTTGACCTCCAGCCGCGTCACCCGAAAGATGTTCATCCTCGACACCGAATTCCACCTGGCCATCATGGAGATGACCGGCAACGACCTGCTGGCGCAGCGCTACAAGGATCTTTGTCGGAAAATCTTCCTAAGGTTCCGGATCGAAGACCTGGTGATGAGCAGGATCGAAGAAATACGGCGCGAGCATGACAGGCTTTTTGAGGCGATCTGCCTCAAAGATGTCGAACTGGCCAAAGCCCGGGTCCGGGAACACCATAAAAATTCCAGGGATAACCTGTTCCCCCTGATATTTCCTGCAAAATAGCTGAGTAGTCCTAAGCTCTTGAATTTTAACCCATATATTTAATCGGTACAGCCTGCTAAACAGCAGATATGCGGGTTAACCGGCCATAAGCCCAGGCAGGAAAAGGGTCAGCTCCGGAATGGCGATGAGCAGCATTATTTCCAGAATGTCGGCAATGATGAAAGGGACCACCCCTTTGAAGATGGTGCCCATCGGTTCGCCGGTAATTCCATGAATAATATAGACATTGAGTCCCACTGGGGGGGTAATCAGGCCCATTTCAGTGACCCGAACGACGAGAATGCCGAACCAGATCGGATCGAACCCGAGGTTTTGGATCAACGGGTAGAAGACCGGCACGGTAAGCAGCACGATCGCCATTGAGTCCATCAGGCAGCCGAGAATACCGACGGCCACGAGAACCAGGATCAGGACTGCATAGCGGTTTACCTCCAGACCTCCGACCCAGGAGGCGAGCTCGAACGGCAGCCTGCTGACCGAGAAAAAGTAGCCGAGGATCATCGCTCCCAGGACGACCATGAAGAGCATCCCGGTGGTCTGGCAGGTCTGCAATAAGCTGGATCCGAAGGTTGCCCAGGTCAGTTTTTTACGGAGAATGGCGAAACAGAAAGTGCCGAAGGCTCCGACGCCGGCCGCTTCGGTCGGCGTGAAAACCCCCAGATAGATGCCTCCGATCACCACCACAAAGAGAACGACAACTTCCCAGACGCTCAGAAGAGAGCCGACCCGCTCCTTCATTGTTGCCCGGGGACCGCGCGGTCCCAGGGCGGGGTTGATCCTGGTGAGGATCATTATGGTGATGATGTAGAAGACCGCCTCGAGCAGACCGGGGATGAAGCCGGCGAGAAAGAGCTTGCCGATGGACTGCTCGGTAATGATTCCGTAAATAATCAGAATGACGCTGGGCGGGATCAATATGCCGATACTGCCGCCGGCGGCGACGGAGCCGGTGGCCAGGGCCATGTCGTATTTGTACTTTTTCATTTCCGGCATGGCCACTTTGCCCAGGGTCGCGGCGGTCGCCAGGCTTGAGCCGCTGATGGCGGCAAAACAGGCGCAGGCGGCAACCGTAGCCATGGCCAGACCACCGCGGAAATGCCCCAGCCATTTATGCACTGCCCGATAGAGGTCTTCGCTGATGTTGGCGGTGAAGGCGAAGGCTCCCATCAGGATAAAGAGCGGGATAACGCTGAGATTCTGACTCGACAGAGTGCTGAAGGGAACTGTTTTCAGCAGCCCTAAAGCTGGATTTATACCGACGATATAGGCAAATCCCAGAAATCCGACCAGGGCCATGCTGATGCCGATCTGCATGCGGGAGGCGATAAGCAGGATGAGAACAAAAATTCCGATAATACCTGCGAGGAGTGGACTCATGTGCCAAACGTCTCCGAGATCGATTCAAGCAGCCGCACGAAGAGGATCAGAGACGCTGTCGCAAAGGCCACGGCAGTCGGCAAGATAAAAGGATATTCAGGGATCGATAAAACAGCGGACGTGAGGCCGCTTTCGTTGACATCGTTACAATTTCAATCACTCTCGTTTTTACTCTGGTTATCGCCTGGCAGAACCTAATCCATTTTCTCGACGTCAAAGAAAGCGGCCGCACGTCCGCTGTTGTATCGATCCCTGAATATCCTTTTATATTGCCGACTGCCGTGGCCTTTGCGACAGCGTCTCTGATCCTC
>JARRLH010000225.1:0-5427 GCA_037387205.1 Desulfofustis sp. | reverse complement strand
GGCAGCGCCAGAGCCAACAGTGGTGTCAGTAACAGGGCAATGATATTATAAATGACCATCATGGCAGCTGGCGGATACGTCTTTACCCGGGTGTTGAGATTGCAAATTCGTGAAATACGATAAATGTAGCTAAGGATACCAGACAATTATAACAAAAAATGAACATCATTCTTCTGGACAGTGAGGAGGTCAACGGTAACCTGGCAACGCTCAGGGATCACCGGGCTGAGCATATCGTAAAAGTGTTGCGGTGCGCTCAGGGGGACCGGGTAACCGTTGGCATATTAAATGGAAAAACCGGTTATGGCATTATAAAAGAGCTCAGTCGAGCCCAACCTTGTCTGGTAACCCTGGAAGTGAACCTTCAGGGATATCCGGAGGCGGTCGCGCCTGTGGATGTCATGCTGGCCCTGCCCAGACCCATCGTCTTCAAACGAATCATCAGCCACCTTACCGCCTTGGGTGTCCACCGGGTGTTGGTCGTCAATGCGGCCAAGGTAGAGAAAAGTTATTGGGACTCATCGGTGGTGAAAGACCAGGGCTGGAAGCGCTATGTACGGGAGGGGTTGGAGCAGGCTGTCGATACCCGCCTGGTACCTTTCTCTTTTTATCGTGGTTTTAAACCGTTCATGCAGGACGTCATTCCGGCTATAAAAGACCGATATGGGCAGATGCTTGTCGCCCATCCTCACGGCGGTGAAAGGCTGGCAACGATCTATAAGGCCGGGATTGGACCGGTCCTGGTGGCCTTGGGGCCGGAAGGCGGCTGGAATGAATATGAACTGGAGCAGATGCGGATTCAGGGATTTGACCAGTTTAGTCTGGGCAACCGCATCCTCCGGGTGGAAACCGCGGCCGCTGCACTGCACGCCTCCATCTCCATGCTGCGCGCGGCAGAACTGCAGTCCCGGTTGAACCATTAAGATACACGCTCACAGAAGGTGTCATTGGTCAATGGAAAAGCTGGAGAAAAATCTAAAAAAGCTGACATTTAATGTCTGGGCCTCAGTAGGTGATGAGCCCATCGAGCGGTCTTCTGAAGCGGCTCAATTTTCTTTCATTTATGGCATCGGCACAGAGGGGTTGAGCGATTTCGAAATGGCCATAGATGGGCTTGGCCTGCAGGAGGTATTTGACCTGGAAGTCGAGAAAAGCAGGCTGAATTCGTATTTTGGCTGGCTCTACCGGGCCATGGGTGCCAATCTTATCCTGCCCAACAGCGATGCTGCCGTGAAAATGAAGTTCGAGCTGCACACGGTTTCCACCCCCGAGCCCAGAGAGATCGTTACGGCCATGGCAGAACTACAGTCCCATGGCGGCTGCAGCTCCGATTGCGGCTGCGGCTGCCACTGAAGTTATTGTTCGGTCACCCGCTCACTGGCGTACTCTGAAAATAGTTGTGGATCTCCTCCGCCAGTTCTGCTCCAATGCCATCCACGGTCATGAGATCGGCAACTGAGGCTTCAGAAATTTTTTTCAGGCTGCCGATCTGTTTCAGCAATTGTTTTTTTCTTACCGGCCCCACCCCGGGGATTCCATCCAATTTAGATCTAAGGGTCTGCTTGGTTCTGAGTGAGCGGTGATAGGCGACGCCGAAGCGATGGCTTTCGTCTCTGATCCTCATCAGATAAAGCAGCACCGGATTGTGGGCCGGGAGGATGATGGGGTTCTTGCGTCCGGGGCGGTAGAGCTTTTCACCCTCGTCCTGTCGTTCTTTGGCTATGCCGATGAGATCAATTGTCTGCAGGAGATTGTTTTCTTTCAATATTGATTCGGCCACCGCCAGCTGTCCTTTACCGCCGTCAACCATGAGCAGTTCCGGGAAATCATCTCCCTCTTTTTGTTCAGCAAATCGACGATTAAGCACTTCTCTCATCATCGAATAATCATCAGGTCCTTGCACCTCTTTAATCTTGTAACGCCGGTAGCCGTTTTTGACCGGTTCGCCGTTTTCATAACGAACCAGTGACCCTACGGCATTGGTACCGCTGATGTTGGAAATGTCGACGCATTCGATGCGCCGAGGCTGCCGGTTCAGGTTCAGTCTTTTGTGCAGATCCACGGACAAGGCCTGCCAGGAGGCGCGTTTCTTTTCGATTTCATCAAACCGCTGCCTGGCATTGGCGTTGGCGATGGCAACCAGGTTTTTTCTGTCCCCTCTCCGGGGTACGCTCAAAACGGTCTTTCTCCCCGCAAGTTCGGACAATCGCTCGGCCAGCAGCAGCTGGTCATCGATCTCGAAGGGCAGCAGCACGAGATGGGGCGGTAGGGACCGTTCGTCATAAACTTGTTTGAGGATCTGCGACAAGATGGCCTGATCATTGACGAAAGTGTCTTCGATAAAGAATCTTCTGGTGCCGCGCAGCACGCCTTCTCTGACATACAGCAGCACGATCGAAACCGAGGCGTCTAATCTGGCAAAACCGTACACGTCTCTATCGTCGTTGGACTGGGCGACGATCACCTGCTTTTCAAGTGTCTTTTTAAGTCCGCCGATCTGGTCTCTTATGGCAGCGGCCTGCTCGAAATCATGTCGTGCTGCAGCGCGTTTCATGTCCCTCTGGAGATCCCGTAGCAGATTCTTGTTTCGTCCCTCCAGGAAAAGAATCACTTTGTCGACCATTGCCCGATAGGAGTCGTTGTCTATTTTCCCGCAGCAGGGTGCCAAACACTTGTTCATCTGGAAATTGAGACAGGGGCGCTTGCGCGGTTTAAGCTTGGTTCCCTTACACCTGCGCAGGGGAAATAGGGATTGCAGCAGATTCAGAGTTGTCCACCTGGACGAGGATGAAGCGTAGGGACCGAAATAGCGTGCCCGGTCATTCTTTTTTCTCCTGGTCATGAACACCCGCGGCCACTCCTCCTGAACGGTAACCTTGATCAGCGGATAGCTCTTGTCATCCCGAAGGATAACATTGTATCTTGGCCGGTGTCGCTTGATCAGAGAAGCCTCGAGTATAAGCGCTTCTTTTTCGGTATTAGTGAGCAGCAGATCTATCTTCTCAATTTTGGAGAGCAGCACTGCCGTTTTATTGTGCGCCGAACTTTTCAAGTGAATATAAGATGACAAACGTTTGCAGAGATCCTTGGCTTTCCCCACATAGAGGACGGTTGACGATTTGTCGAGCATCAGGTAAACCCCCGGTGCGTGGGGAACCGATGAGAGAAACTTCTTGTCTAGCATAATAGTCTTCGCGTGGGAAAACTTTTCAGTTTGATACCGGTATGATACCAAGCCGCCGATGAGCGTTTTCTACAAAATATCCATTGATCGCGTCAATGCCAATTACATCTCGGGCTGGTGCTTTCACCGTCTCTACCCTCACCGAACCGTGCGGTTGGAATGTGTGCAGAACGATACCCTGCAGGCCAAAACGGAAGCCTCCCTGTTCCGTGAGGACCTCAAGGCGCTTGGCGTGCATCCCAGCGGAAAATGCGGGTTTGAGCTTATCCCCGAGAAGTCGGCCGGTTTCGACCTGAACCAGCCGCTGTCGATTCGTGTCGAGGGCAAAGGGTCGGTATTGGCTGATGTTGCCCAAGGGGCAGGAAGCCTTACCCCGAAGGGCATGTTGGGGCGCCTGAAAAGACTGTCGGCTCGGAGGAAAAAGCTGACAAGCACGGCGGTCTTCATGCACATCCCCAAAACGGCAGGCACCTCTTTCAATACCCTGGCCCAATCCATCTACCCCAAGGGGACTACCATAAACCACATAGAACTGCTTCCGGAATCGAGCTATCGCTCGTGTGCCGACACCTATAACTATGTGTCGGGTCATCTGCGGTTCGGCCAGCTCAAAGAGTACTTCGACACTGAGCAGATAGCTTTCTATACTATTCTCAGAGAGCCATACGCACAATTGCAATCACACCTGAGGTGGCTGATCCAGACCGCAGCCAATAGTGATGACAACTATTTTAAAACGACCAATCCGGTTATCTACGATCTGGGAAGAAAACTGGGGCAGCACGCGCTTTCGGACAGCCTTGCCCTGTCCGATTTCGTGCACCGCCTGACGGCCACTGAGGCCGCTTTTGTCGATAATCTGCAGACCCGCTATTTCCTCGACCAGCAGCCGGCGAGGGTTACGGTCGCCGACCTTGACACCGCTGTCGCCAACAGCCGCCGCTTTGCGTTGATTGGCCTGACCGAAGACTATGAGAGATTTGTAAACGACTATATTGAAATGAATGGCCTCAGTGGCGCTACGGTTGGAGAAAAAATGAACATCTCCACGACTGAGCCGCTGTTCGATCTGGGGGATGAGTCGGTACGTCAGATATTGCTGCCGCTGGTGCGGGTAGATCTTGAACTCTATTGGTCACTTGGCGGGTTGGAAAAATGATTATCCAGGGGCGACTGGTGGCACAGTCGATATTTACCTTGTGCCGCAAACACGGTAGTATACAGTGCAGCAGCAAGTCTTGTCGCAATATCAATTATTTGAGCAGGAGACGAAAGGAATATCAGCAATGACCGCTGTCAGCGTGATCATACCGTGCTACAACCAGGGGGCCTTCCTGTCAGAAGCGGTCGAGTCGGTACGTGCCCAGACACACGAGAATGTCGAGATTATCATCGTCAACGACGGCTCTGACGATGATGAAACAGCAGGGATCTGCTCCGCCCTCGAGGGGCCGGGAATAAAAGTTATCACCACCTCGAACCAGGGGTTGGCCGCGGCCAGGAATAAGGCGATAGAAGAGGCAGTGGGCACCTATATCCTCCCCCTGGACGCCGATGACAAAATCGCTCCGAGCTACATTTCCGAAGCCGTCAGTGTGCTCGAGAGCGACAGTCAGATAGGTATTGTCTATTGTCGCGCAAGACTGTTCGGTGCGGTGGAGGGAGAGTGGCATTTGCCCGACTACAGTCTCGAGGAGATGCTCAAGGACAACATCATCTTCTGCACGGCCCTATTTCGCAGAAAGGACTGGGAGAGCGTTGGTGGGTATGATCCGGGAATGGTGTACGGCTGGGAAGATTATGATTTCTGGCTGGCACTTATCGAACGGGGACGGCAGGTGCATCGTCTGGAGGGGTGCCACTTTTTCTACCGGGTCGCCCCGGAGTCAATGGTCCGCAGTAAGGAAAAGTTCGAGAAAGTCGAGATGTTCAAAAGGATTTTTCAACGGCATCAAGAGCTTTTTTTCGACCACATCGAGGTGTGGCTGGAGCCCCTGCTTGATCTGCGTGAACAGTACCTCGTCAGCAGACTCTATGTGGATTGCGGAGCGGGGGTAAGCGACAGCTCAAGCGTGACCAGGAAGATCGAGCCGGGGACAAGGACCATCAGGTTTTCAATAGAAACCTTTGCGGGAAGGCGTGCACTGCGCCTGGACCCCGCCGATTGTCCCATCAGCCTTGAGATCGAAAAAATCGAGCTGGTCGAGTGCTCCGCCAGTAGGTTACTCCCACTTACTTCCGTG
>JARRLH010000224.1:5490-7684 GCA_037387205.1 Desulfofustis sp. | reverse complement strand
GGTGGCTCATGCTGATTATGTCGCCGCGGTGGACACGGACGCATGCATGCAGTGTGGTGTGTGTACGGAACTATGTATTTTCGGCGCTCAGAGCGGGGAATCGGGGGCGGTGGTGTTTGATCAGGATAAATGCTATGGATGCGGTTTGTGTGTCTCGACCTGTGCGTCAAATGCCATCCGAATGGAGCTCAACACGGGCCGGTTATGTCCCCCGCGAAATTAGCTCAAGGTGAATGAGAGTTCTCCGTTAGACAGCCATTTCTCAACACTGCCCTGCTAAATAGCGCGCTGCTGATACTACCACATAGTTCTATTTACTGGTTAGGCGGCATGGTTAGTTTATAGGATAGCCATGTTTTGTTCGGGTCATCGACAAGGGCTGCTATAAGACGTTTGCTGAGTTGATTTACCTAGCAGCAACGAATTTTGTCTTATGGGTGAGGCTATGAATTGTCATAGATGCAAGCATGAGAATCGCCCGGCTGCCAAGTTTTGTGAGGAATGCGCAGCGCCCATGGTACGTGCGTGTGTAAATTGCGGATTCCAGCTCTCCCCCACAGCCAATTTCTGCTCAGAGTGCGCTCATCCCACAGGCTATGCCTCTGCGCCGACAACATCTCGCTATACCGGGCCGGAGACCTACACGCCCAAACATTTAGCCGAGAAGATCCTGACCTCGAAGAGTGCGCTCGAAGGTGAACGGAAGCAGGTCACAGCTTTATTCGCTGACCTCAAGGGGTCAATGGAAATGCTGGCCGACCGCGACCCGGAGGAAGCAAGAAAGCTCATCGATCCGGTGATCGAGATCATGATGGATGCGATCCATCACTATGAGGGCACCGTTAATCTGGTCATGGGGGACGGCATTATGGCCCTGTTCGGTGCACCTCTCGCCCATGAGGATCACGCCGTTCGCGCCTGTTACGCTGCCCTCCGAATGCAGGAGTCTATCAAGCGCTACGCTGCGGATCTCAGGCGGAGTGAGGGGATCCCCATCCAGATTCGCGTTGGCCTGAACTCGGGTGAGGTAGTCGTCTGCTCTATCGGCAATGACCTCAAGATGGATTACAACGCCGTGGGCGAGACCACGCATCTTGCCGCCCGCATGGAACAGATGGCTGTGCCCGGCTCGATCTTGATTACCTCCAGTACTTTGACATTGGCCGAAGGCTTCGTTCAGGTCAGCCCACTCGGCCCCTTGGCGGTCAAGGGGATCGAGGAGCCACTCGAGGTGTTTGAGGTGACGGGGGCGGGCACGCCGCGCTCGCGCATAGAAGCTGCTGTCTCGCGAGGGCTTACCCGGTTCGTTGGTCGAGAGATCGAACTCCAAAGCGTCAACCAGGCCCTTGAAAAAGCCCGCGAGGGGCGCGGCCAGGTGGTGGCGCTGGTGGGTGACCCCGGCGTTGGCAAATCGCGTCTGTTCTGGGAGTTTATCCATTCGCAGCGGACCCATGGCTGGCTTGTTCTTGAGAGCGGCACAGCATCTTACAGCAAATCCAGCGTCTATCTGCCTGTAATAGACCTTTTAAAAGCGTATTTTCAGATTGAATCGCGGGACGATTTGCGCAAGATCCGCGAGAAGGTGACAGGTAAGATTCTCTCGCTTGACCGGGCATTAGAACCCGGTCTGCCCGCTTTCTTAACGCTTTTAGAAGTCCCTGTCGACGATCTTCAGTGGCAGGCCATGGATCCTCCGACGAGACGTCAGCGTACCCTCGATGCACTCAAGCGTCTGCTGCTGCGCGAAAGCCAGGTTCAACCCCTGGGAGTGGCTTTGGAAGACCTCCAATGGATCGATTCTGAAACCCAGGGTCTTCTCGACAGTTTGGTCGAGAGCCTGCCGACGGCAAACATGCTTCTCCTTGTCAACTACCGTCCCGAATACCAGCACGGATGGGGGGCGAAGAGTTACTATACGCAGCTCCGAATCGACCCCTTGCCGCCCGAGAGCTGCGAGCAATTGCTGGAAGGCCTGATTGGCAGCGACGACAGTCTGGAGCCTCTCAAGCAGCGCCTGATTGAGCAGACCCAGGGCAACCCCTTCTTTTTAGAGGAGACCATCCGAACGCTTGAAGAAACTGAGGTCCTAGCCGGAGAACGCGGTTTTTATCGTTTGGCTAAGTCGCTGGAGGGTGTCCAGGTTCCGCCTACTGTCCAGGCTATCCTGGCGGCCCGGATCGACCGGCTTCCGCCG
>JARRLH010000224.1:0-5444 GCA_037387205.1 Desulfofustis sp. | reverse complement strand
ATGTCACCGAAGATGGGCTGCACCGGGGGATCGCCCATCTGCAGGCGGCAGAGTTCCTCTATGAGGCGCGTCTTTTTCCCGATGTGGAATACACATTCACCCATGGCCTCACCTACCAGGTTGCTTACGGCAGCCTGCTCCATGATCGGCGACGAGAATTACACGCCCAAATTGTCGAGTCTATTGAAACACTCTATTCTGAGCGTATCGGTGAGCAAGTAGAGAGATTAGCCCATCACGCAGCGTGTGGAGAAATCTGGGAGAAGGCGGTGAGATACCAGTCCGAAGCTGCGGCGCGGGCGCTTGGCAGATCAGCACATCAAGAAGCGGCACGTTACTTCGATCAGGCCCTTTCGGCCCTAACGCATCTCCCTGAGACCCCGGAGACACTGGCGCAGTCGGTCGACTTTCGCCTTGGTTTGAGAAACGCCCTTTTTCCGCTAGGTGAGGTCGAGACCGGACTCGGCCATCTTCGTGATGCCGAGTCAGTGGCTCTGGGCCTGGATGATAAGCGCCGACTGGCGATAATTTCAGCATACATGAGCGAGCACTCCAGATTAACCGGTTATTCGGCGGATGCCGTGTCGTCGGCAAAGAAAGTCGAGCAGATGGCAGAAGAACTCGACGATCTCACCCTCAAGGTGGTAGCAAATTACTACCTAGGTACAGCCTACTTTACCGCCGGCGATTATAAGCGTGCAGGGGATAGTCTTAAAGGGACCATTCAGCTGCTCGCCGGCGATCTCGGTCGGGAACGGCTGGGGATGGCCGGATTCCCTGTCGTTATGGCCCGCGTCTTTTGGGCCTGGGGGCTCGCTGAAAGAGGCAAAATCGATGAAGGAATGACCCACGGACTTGATGCCGTTCGACTTGCCGAAACCCTCAACCACCCCTACAGTCTGGCCTTCGCCTACCGCGCTCTGGGCCAAGTATACAGCGTTAAGGGGGATTTCAGCCAAGCCATTCCCCTGCTCGAACGCGGGGCAGCCCTGTGCCGTGAGTGGAATCTTCGCTTCGTTGCCCCAATTCTGGATGAGCTTTTGGGTTATATGTACGTGCTCGCCGGGCGCGAATCGGAAGGACTCGATCTCCTGAACAGCGCTGTTGCCGCTGCTGAATCTATAGGATTCTCTATGTTTCTGACTCCCACGATTGTCCATTTATGCGAGGCGCAGCTCCTGGCCAGCCAGGTGGAGGAGGCCGCCAGCACTGCTAAACGGGCACTAACACTGGCGCGCACACACGGCCAGCGCAGCCAGGAAGCCTGGGCGCAACGCTTATTAGGCGAAGCTGCTGCACTCGGTCATCCGCCCACCCTAAAGGCTGCCGAAGGCGCCTATCAGGAGGCCATGACTTTGGCCGCGGGACTCGACATGCGTCCTCTTCTCGCCCACTGCCATGTTGGCCTGGGCACGCTGTCACGAAGAGCGGGAAAGCCGGAGCATGCGATGGAACACTTTGCTATTGCAACAGCAATGTGGCGGGAAATGGATACGCGTTTCTGGCTGGAAAAGGCGGAGGCTGAAATGAAAGGGCTGACGTAGGCCAAGTTCCGAGGACATTTCCTGTTACAAACGGCCGAATCGCGGTCTACCGATTTTGCTCATCTTTCACTGCCAGCAAGCCCATTCTCGCGTTCAGAATGATTACTCTCCTGTCTGTCCAGACAGACGCAGAGATTGCAGTCTTGCCCACGATCTGCGATTTTCCGGCAGCGGGTCATCTGAACGGACTGCGGGAACAATGAAGCTGTGGAGCAGTTCTTCGGGAATTCGAGTTTTTACTTTTTTAAGATCTCCCGTGAACACCACCACCATATTCTTGTCTTTGAGGACGAATATACGCTGCCCATGAGCCCCCACTGCAGCAAATCTCTGTGGGGTCATGATCCACCACTGATAGCCGTAACCATAGGTCAGGGGGTTGTTAATGTGTTTTTTCGTAGATTCCTCAACCCATTCTTCAGATATGATTTGCTGGTTGTTCCATCTTCCATTGTGCAAAAATAAGTAGCCAAATCTAGCCATGTCGACAGGCCGCATGGTCAGATCGCTGTAGCCAATTGTTATGCCGTTGTGACTTTTCCACTGAATGTCTGATATTTTTAAAGGGTTGAAAAGGTGTCGTTTGGCGAACTCAAAGGCCGTCATCCCGGAGGCTTTCTGGATAATTGCGGTAAGAAGCGCTGAAGCGCCGTTACAGTATTCAAAGCGAGTTCCGGGTGGCTCAATTGGGGGCAGATCGATCATGTGCTGCACCCAGTCATCGCTTTGCCACATCTCTTTCAGTCCTTTAAATTCGTAACGGACAGAATCTTCACATGCAAGGCCGGTAGCCATCATCAGCAGGTGCCGCAGACTAATCTCCTTGTTGCCGCTCTGCTGAACCTCAGCCGTTTTCTCGGGAAACAGTTCCCCCAGGGTCTGATCAACCGACTTGATATAACCTTTTTCGATGGCGATCCCGATCAGCGCTGAAGAGACGCTTTTGGTGCAGGAATAGATCTGGTGTTTGAAATGTGGTTCCAGGAGGTGATTATACGACTCCAGAACCATGTATCCGTTCCGCACTATTATCAGGCCGTCAATTTCATATTCGTTCTCTCTCACGGAGTGAAAAAGCTCTGCCAGTATCCTTGAACTCATGCCCTGGCTTTCTGGGGATGCGGTTCTCCACTGTGCTTGCGGCCAGTATTGCGAAGCGGACAGTTCAGCAGCTTGGAAAAACACCATTGAACCAAGGGTAAACAATTGAAAAAATGTAACTATTTTCTTTGGAAAGTAGTGTTCTCCGGACCACTTCATAGTTTCCTGTCTCCATCCATATGCTGCCGCAGGGCACTGTTAATAATTGCTCCCCCCACGGTCAGTTGTTCCGCTATTCAGCCCAGGCGCCTTACCTGTTTCAGGGTGAGCTGCCCGTCTTTCTCTACAGGTGTGCATGGTTAAAATCGACAGAGATATCATTAGGGAAATTGTACAGATGGCGGTCACACCGGACCAGCCAAATGAGCGCCAAACCGGACCCAGAAAGATGGAAGAAAGACTGCCGCCCCCGACACAAAAAAGTATATAGAGGGCTGAGGCGCTGCCTATTGCTTCTCTTGGTGCGCTCCGCCCAATGAGTACAAACACCAAGGGCTGACAGGTATAGACGCCCAGGAACAGCAGCAATATACCGATTGCAGTCAGGGTCACAGACTGGAACCAGCCCATGAGTTGAAAAGACAGCAGGCACACCACTAAGCTGATGAAAATAGTTCTGTATTGGCCAAACTTTTGAGAGAGATATCCCGCATAGGGGGCAATTAGTGCAGTGATTCCAGCAAAACTTATCCAGCCGATTTCTCCGGATGTAAAATTAAAAGGAGGGCCGATCAGCCGGTAGGTTAAAAAAGTAACCATACCCAGAAAGCCGATAAACAGGCAAAACCCAATCAAGAAAAAGGATAGTATCTTGGCGTTGCTTAACAGCTGGAGTGAATTTAAGTACAACCTGCTTAGCTTCTGGGTGTTTTTTACCGTTCCATCGTTTCCCTTGGCAAGATAAGGAAACGTAGCTGCTGCAAGGATAACCAGAGCGGCAGAGACAATTCTAAATGATACCTGCCAACCAACCAGCGCCGTCATTATCCCCATTGAGACCCGGCCTAGAATGACCCCAAGCGTCCCAGAGGCCACGATCGATCCCATATAGACGCCGATCTTATTGGCTGGCGCCGTCTTGGCAATATACGGGAACATCGAGGCCGGCACTATTGCTGCGCTGATTCCCATACATGCCATGGCTATAATGAATAAACTGAAATCCGAGGTGAGAGATGAGTAGAAAACCGTAATGGCAAGCAGCAGCATTCCAGTCAAAGCCATTCTGGGTAAATTAAACTTATCTGCAGCGGGGCCTAAAAAGAAAAAAGATACGCAGTAAAACAAGGAAACGACGCTGAATGAAAACCGTGCTTCGGTGATATCTGTCCTGAAGGTCTGAGAAAGTTCCAAAAATATTGACTGGGTCATGAATACCGTAGAAACTGCAAGCAGGTTGATTATGCAACCACTCAGCAATACAGATCTTTTGTTTTTCGGAACCGTCTGGGTCAAAGTCGTCTTCCTGACAATATTTTGTTGGCAATGCTCTCTTCTGCCGGAACCAGTGCGCGAAGACACATTGGGGGGCGCTCAACATCTCCGGTGCTGCTGACGGAGCACCTCTTTCTGCCTTGATTTAAGCTCTGCTGTTTGATGCGGCCGACGGCAATCTCAGATCATGCCGGGGCGCCATGAGTCAATATACTTAGTGTTCGTTTTTATTCGTATCTAAATTATCCAACCCTTTAAAAGGTGGTTCATACTCCCCGTAATTGTCCGCCAGCCTCTCGGAAACGTCTCTCTGCGGCGAGATCCTTTGTCATACTGTAAGTGACCGGGATCAGGTACAAAAGGTTTTCTCTCTTCAGCTGCCGCTGCTGTTGCCCTGGTCGATGTCGATGCCCCGATAGGTGCGCTTTCTTCTGCCTTCTCGTCAAGAGATTGCCTCCAAATCAACTGCATCAATTCTTCTTGTTGACAAAATAGGCAGTTTCGGGTTCTCTATATATAGATAATATTTCCGTATATGGAGAACCCTGCCCTGAGACCAGGTCCTCAATTTCTCTCTTTGAGTCGAAACTAAATGAATCCTCTCCATAAAACATTTTCAATCCTCGAAACAGTGGTCGCCTGCCAAGGTGTAGGTGCCACGTATTCAGATATAATCAAAGATTCGAGTCTACCCAAGTCGACAGTTCACCGTATCCTTAAAGATCTCACCCAGCTGGATTATCTAACCTATGACTCTGAAACAAAAAGGTATTTCGGCAGTCTCAAGTTAGCGGCGCTGGGCGCCGAGGTAATGGCACATTTCCGTCTCAGCAGCCATGTGCATCCCTACCTTGTGGAACTTCACCAGGTGACCGGGCACACGACGAATCTGGGGATTCGCAACGGCTTGGTCGGTGTCTTTGCGGACAAGATTCAATCGAAAGATTTTGGCATTAAACTTTTTTCAGAGATAGGTAAACCATTCCCTCTGCATTGCACCGGGCTGGGCAAAGTGCTTCTCGCCTACTCTTCAGAAGAAGTTTTTCGCACGCTGGTGAGCCAGCCGCTGGAGGCCTATACGGAGTATACCATTACCGACCCGCACCAACTCCAGGCTGAACTGAAAGTGATACGGGAAAAGGGGTATGCCCTTGACAACGAGGAGATAACCAAAGGAATCAAGTGTGTTGCGGCGCCCCTGGTGGGACATAATCAGGAGTTACAGGGGGCGATCAGTATCGCCTTTCTCGCAGCCATAGAAAATGAACGAACCATCGACAAGGAAATAGCAGCGACTCTCAAATACGCCTCTTTGATATCTGAATCACTCGGCAGCAGGGGTGTTGAGGCACGGGCTCTATGATT
>JARRLH010000223.1:0-10460 GCA_037387205.1 Desulfofustis sp. | reverse complement strand
GACCATCTTTGACGGCAGGCAGCTCCATAATCTCGGAGTCGAAGACCGCCCCGGTTCCAAACGCCCCTTTTTCCAGTCTCGATTTCTTCGAGGCCACCGCGATCACACCAACAGGCTGCCAGTCGCGGGTATCGAACCACAACCGGTACATCCGTGAGTTGTGCCCGAACAGGTGCCAGCCGATACTCTGGCCGATGGTCACGGATCTGTTCGGCGAGCCCTGGTCCAGACCATTTTTGGTTCGGTAGAAGGCCAGACCGCTGGTGATCTGATAATGGTCCATACCCACCACGATGGGGCGGGCGCCCGAGTTCTTTTCGATTTCGTCGGCCAGTGTTTCTACTTCGGCGGCGAGCTTATCCCAGCCGATGAGAAAAGGCCCCGGCGGATGAGCGACGCCGGGCAGACCCAGCGTCACATAGTGCAGCCCGATCGCCAACGCCATAATGAGAAGTGGTATGGTAAAGCGCCACAATTCATGAATCACCATCAGGCAGATCGAGCAGAATCTTCCATACACCGAAGTGACGGTGCAGCCTAAAAAAGGGAGAACCGCCAGCCATAACGGGCTGGTCCAGTTGAGCTTGACCTCACGACTGAAACTGATGGTAAAAAACAGGATAAAGGGAAGAAACGAAGCCAGAAAAAGCAGCAGGAAGGTGCGCTTTGCTTTGTTATCGATGTCGGATGTGTCAACGGTTGCAGCAGATTGGCAAAGCCTGCGGCCAAAAAGGAAAAAGAGCACCACCCCGAACAGCCCGGCAGGGGTAAGAATAAGGGTGATATGGCCGAGCAGGTGAGGGGTGGAAATGACCGGGTCACTGGAGATCCGCTTGGCGCTCTGGAAAAGAAAGGAGGCCCACTGGTGCTGCATGTTCCAGATAATAACCGGCGAAAAGAGCGCCACAGCCACCGTCAAGGCTGCATAGGGGCCCGGCTTCAGCAACCAGCCCCGGGCTCTGCGGTCGATCAGCATGTAGAAAAGAAAGGCAGGGCCAAGCAGGACGATGGTATATTTGGACAGCAGGCCCAGACCAAGGCTGATCCCAAAACCGGCCCAGGAGGCCGTGTCTTCCTCCACGAGAACCCGATAGCCATAAAAAAGCAGGGCCGCCCAGGCGGCATGCAGCGGGGCATCCGGCGTCATCAGAAAACCGACGCCAAAATAGAGCGGCAGGACCGCCAGCAGCAGCACGGCACCCAGGGCCGCCTGTCGATCGAAAACCTTAATCGTCAGGCGGTAACAGAAAAAGGCAGTGACGAACCAGCAGAGAAAGGCGCCGATTCTAACCCCAAACTCGTTAATCCCACACAGCTTGGTGCCCAACCAGATCAACAGGGCCACCATAGGCGGGTGATCCAGATAGCTCAGGTCGAGGTGCTGCGCATAATTCCAGTAATAAGCCTCCTGTTCCATGAGCTCGGGCAGCCCCAGGTACGCACCTCGGAGGACGACCATGGCACCAAGGAGGCTCACCGACGCTGCAACCCGTGTCTCTTTGCTCCCCTGAACTGGAAAGGCCCAGAGCGCGGTGACCAGATAAAACGCCAGCACCCCTATGAGCGCGGCGGGAATGAAGGTGAAGGAATCGGACTGCAGCGCCAGCGGCAGCAGATGTGCCAGCAGTGCGCCCTGCAGTGAGGCAGCCAGGGCGAAGGCCAGCAGAATTCTGGGGAAGAGCAGGTAGGTGATCATCGGTTCCCGTTCGCCTCTGCGTCGGTCCCGCCAGAGAGCTGAAAAGATCAGGGGACAGACCGCTGCCAGGGCCGCCAGGTGGGCAGCGACCACCGGCAGCCCGGCTCGAAGGAGGCCTGCGAAAAGCAGTGCGGAAACAACCCAGGAGACAGCCGCGGCCAGGCACAACGACAACCAGTCAATGGTGCTGAAGACGGTGGATAATCGTGGAGATGTCGGAGTCAATGAGGTGTCGTGGTGAAACGTTTTAGGTCACAAGGAAATAGCGCTGCCTGGGCTGCACTACTCTACATCCCGATCGAACTTTTTCAAGAACGAAGTTTTGTTCAAGCGGCAAGGGCGGCCCCAGACAATCATTCCAACCAGTCTTACAACTGGCCCTCTATGGGCAGCAACCCGCCGAACAGGTCGAAAAAGCCCTGTAATACCCCGCGCGCCGGCTGGGCACTAAGCTTTGTCTCGGCCGACTGCCACTGGATTCTGTTGGATCTGTCCACGGTCAACTCCCAGGAGTTCTCGGGTGCAGCCAGGAACTCGAGAAAATCGGTCAGTTCGCTCGCCAACTCCTCCGATTTGATAAGCAATCCATTCTCTGAATTGATCACCAAGGCCCGGGGATCGAAATTCAAAGAACCGATAAAGCAGAGACGCCGGTCGGCTACAATCGTTTTGGCATGGAGCGATATAAAAGGAGCTTTTACCGGCTCGACATCGGCCCAGTTCCTGGCCGTTCCCGAAGGCTGATGGTGAAACTCAAAGAGCCGTGCGCCGGTGTTGAGAATAGGCCGTCGATATTTTTTATAATGGCTGTTGACCAGGGTGTGATTGGTCGAGGCCAGGGAGTTGGTGATTATTTTCACTTTCACCCCCTTTTGGACCGACTCGCGCAGATTCTGCAGAGAAGCACCCACTGGAAGGAGATAGGGACTAGTCAACAAAAACTCTTCTGTCGTCGGATCGGAGAAGTAGGAGATCATGTCGAGTAAACGGTAGCTTTGGCCTTCGATCTGGACGGGGTCGTCCTGGAGAAAGTGGGCTTCGCCGATAAGCAGATTCTCCTCGAATGTGTTGAGCGACTTCTGCCAGTCGCGACGCTGAAGGTGATAAGAAACAAGCTGCGGGCTGAACTTCTCGAGTAGTTCACTTAACGCACTGCGCACCTCCTCCAGGGTATTGTCCGGCAGCTTCTCAATCAAGCGGGTTAAAGGATACACCGCATTGTCATTCCAGTAGTCGTCATAGGCATTGGAGCTTTCCTTTATCACTCCGCCCACGGCGATGACATCGACATCGAGGAAGTTAAATTCTTTGCCCAGGCCAAAATACTCGTTGCCGTGGTTTCTGCCGCCGGCAATGAGTGCATGGTTGTCGACGATCATCAACTTGTTGTGCATTCGTTGGTTGAGTGCCTGGAAACTGGCCAGATAGTTTATAAAACCACCAAAGGTAGAGTCCCGTGACGGGTTTGGATTAAATATTCTGATCTCCAGGTTGGGATGGGCGTTCAGGGCCGCCAGATTTTTGGTGGTGGAACCGAGCCAGATGTCATCGACGATGATCCGCACCCGGACACCGCGGTCGGCCGCCTGCATAAGACGGTCGAAGAGCAGCACCCCGACCGCATCGCCTTTCCAGATGAAATACTGCATGTCGATGGAACTCGTCGCCGAGTCGATAAGCGCCAGACGCGCATCCAGGGCCTCGCGGGCGTCGATCAGCAGGTGAAAGCCGGAGGCCTCCGGCCCATTGGCGGCAGTAAAGCGCTGTGCAAGCATGGCGAGTGAACCGGAGTCGGCAGGCGGCAGGGCCGGCTCATGGGCAAGATCCGGACGCGGCGGCAGGGTCGCACAAGCGGGAAACAGCAACGCGGAGCCACACAGATAGAGCAGAAGCAGGAGCCGAACAGAAAACGGGTGCATAATCACCTCGATATGAATGAATAGAGTAGCGTTGTCGGACCATCGGCTGAAAATCTATCGCAGGTAGGACCGAAGTGAAAGACTTTTTCCTCCGGACGCCAAACTTACCTCACCATCCTCGGGCAGCCCGGCAGAGAAAATCGATCACCGGCCACCACACGTGGGCATGGGGCTTTACCCCCCTTAAACTGCGTGGCCGGGGCCACCCTACAGCTCGGTCAGGCCGACAAAACTGCCGTCATTGTCTTCGGCCAGGCGACGCATCAGGGCAGCAAACCGGGCCACGTTCATATCGGCTCCGGCATGGCCGAACAATACCGGGAAACCGACGGCGTGGATGCGCACCCGGCGGGAACCCTCACCAAGTGAACGATTGATCGAATCGACGGTGTCGACCACCTCCTGGATGGAACCGCGGGAGAAATCGTCGCCGAACACGTAGATGCTTATCTTTTTGTCCGCTGCGTAAAACCTCCTGATGGCCGCGGTAATGCCCTCCACGTACTGGGAAAACATATAGTCTCCCATATCGTTCATTACCTGAATTCCCTGGACCCGTGGATAGATGGAAAGAATCTCCTGCATCTTTTTGCGCACCGCCGGCCAGGCAAACTGCTGCATGGACCCGGACGTATCGATCACGAAGATGATAAATTCGCTGTCCACCGGGATGCCCCCGATGGGAGCATTTACAGGAATGGCAGCTTTCTGCCGTTGCAGCCGAAGCATCTCCTCGGTGAGCTCCTGCCGGGCCCGATACAATTGCTCAATGATAGCCTCCTGGGAAGATTGGCGGACCAGCAGGTTTTTCTGCTGTTCCCGCGCTCCGGCAAGCTGAAGGTTGAGGTCGCCAATCTGCTCGAGCAGGGCTTGTTCAGTGGTGCGCAGCTCTTCACTGGTTTGGTAGAGTCCGGCTGAGGAGTCCCTGAGAGAGACGGCCTCGGCCCTGAGCCGGGCGATGCTGAGGGAGATATCTTTGGTTGATTCTTCGATCAGCACGGGCTCCGATATTTTCATGATGACCAGCAGCAGCACGATGGCGCCGAATCCGCAGGATATTACATCGAGAAAGGACAGGTTGAACACCTCTATGGACCGTCTTCGTCTTTTCATGGCCAGTCCCTGGTCGGAGTTAAAAAGGACCCCCCCGAGGTCACCGCCAGCTCCCAGAACAACGACGCCGCCATGGGATCGCCTTCGATGGGAAAAAGAATGGTGTTGACGGGAACCTTGGCGGGCAGGCTTTTAATCGCTTCCCGGTAGAGTTTTACCCTGGCCTGCCCACTAATCGCAGTCGACCTCGCTCCCCGCTTTCCCAGGGTGGGAAGACCGTCGGTGATGAGCACTATATTGTCCGGCGGTGGAGTCAGCGAGCGGGCCTTCAGAAACGGTGCCTCGAGGTTGGTGCCGCCCAGCGGCGCCACCATTTTCAGGGTCTCGATCAGGCTATCAACCTGGTCGAACCGGGTAACCGGCAGCCAGCCCGTTGTTTCGCCTGCGGCCAGGGGGACCACAGAAGTGCTGAAATGGTGGATCTGAATCGAACTGGTCTGGGGCAGATTGGCCACCAGCCATTCCACCGTGGCCACCGCCTTGAGCCATTTGGGTGCAGTCCGGCGGCTCTTTTCGTCACGCACCTTGCGGCGCACCACATCGACGATTCTGCGGTCCAGCATCGAAGCGGACGAGTCGACCAGGATCAATACCCTCTGCCCGTCGAGGCGCAATCCGGTCAGGTACTGCCGGTTTCCCGTTCCGACAAAAGGTCGGACCTGCCTGCCCGCCTCACGCTCAGCAGCTTTCTGGCTGGCAACGGCCTGCAGTTCCTGCTCCAGGCGCAGCAGTTCTTCCTGCAAGGCCGCGATGCGCCCCTGGGCAGATTGGTTCCGGCTCAGCGGGATTGTTTTGTTGTCAATCTCTTCCAGCTCGTTCAAAAAAGCTGTGCGGGTCTGTTCCAGGCTTGCAATTGAACGTTCGAGCCGGCTTATTTCGGTCTGCTGCCGCTCGATATGGGCGCCCATCAGCCGCTGCTCCATTTCCGCCTGCCGCAATTCAGCCGACCTGTCGGCAACGTGCTCGCTGCGGCGGCTCTGCGTGTGGCTGTTGAGTATCAGCACCAGCAGGACCACCGCGCCAAAACCGCAGAACATGATATCCAGGAAGGAGAGGTTGAAAGTCGATATCCGGCGCCGGGTAAAGGAGGACATTTTGTACCTCAGGGCAGCGGTCTGGTGCGCAAACGGGCGATGAGGTTATCGTTGCAATAGGCTTCGCTGTCAAGCACCAGCCGTTCCTGAAAAAGCTGTAGTTGATGAATGAAGAACATCAGAACGATGGAGATGACCAGGGCAATGAAGGTGGAGTTGAATGCCACTCCGAGGCTCTGAGTCACTCCGGTGATATCGCCCGCGACTGCACGATTGGCTAAACCGAGGGCAGAGCCGATGCCTCGGACTGTACCGATAAACCCCACCGAAGGAATGGCCCAGGCGATATACCTGATGATGGAGAGTTCGGCCTCCTGCCGTTCCATTTCAGATTCGCACAAGTCGCGCACGGCCGTGGCCGAGTCCTGGATGTTTCCGGTTACGCCGAAACGCTGAATCCCCAGGCGCAGAGCCCGCGGCAGTAGATAGTCCCGAGTCGGCGGCTGCAGCCCGGCGAGATGGTCGAGCAGACTTCTGGTATCTTCCGGACCCACCGGAAGGGTCGCCGGCAGCTCCAGGATGTCATTGGCAAGGATTTGCTTCTGGCGATATGCCGAGACGGATTTGTAGCCGAGGATGGCGAGCGCCCAGAGCATCAGTATGAAACAGGCTTCCTGCTCGTAATCCTTGATAACTACGAAAAAATTACGCTGCTGCACATAGTCCGGGTCCTGGGCAATCTGCTCCTGCTCAAAGGTTATAAATTCCGCAGCCTTCGGCCGGACAACGGTTACATAGGCTGCATGCACGATGATGAAGGCGATCAGCAGCGTGAACACTTGATAGACGAGTTGGATGGGAAACAGTTCTCTGTTCATACCGCTCCTAGATATCTGTGGGAAAGGAAATTTGGGAATCGGCGCCAATCTCTTCACTGGGTTTGAACGGTGGAGGCCAGACGACGGTCTCGGCGGGGCCCTGTTGCGGGGCGGGTTCACGGGTTACTTCGCCGCCAGCAGGCACCTTGTCCGCCGGCCCCGATCCCTTCTCCGCCTGCAGAGGCCCGCCAAAAATGAACAAGATGATAAGGAGCAACAGCGGGTACCAGGCAACATGCGGGCGGGCGGGCACGATGGCGGCGCGCTCAAACATGTTGCCGCGGACACTGAAGAACGTCCGGAGGAGATTTTTCGCCGGCAGCGCGGCGCTTGAGTCGAATGACAATCTTTTTCTTTTCATGGGTACCTGGCAATACGGAAGCCGACACTGTTGCGCGCTTCCTTGCGATAGGCCCGATAACTCAGCCTGGTTTCGGCAAGCGTCGCATCTTTCCAGCTCGATCCTCTGATCACCCGGTGCGTGCCGATACCGGGCCCGAGCGGGTCAATGTCTTCTGCCAATTTTCCGGTATATGCGCTGTAATAGTCATGGCACCACTCAGACGCATTGCCGCCTATATCAAAGAGACCCGACGGGTTGGCCGGGAAATGGCCGACTGGAGAGGTGACCGGAAACGTATCGTTATAGCCCGGTACGACCCGCGGGAGAAGCGTCCGGGCGGACTCGTCGCCGAGATTGGCCAGCACCGAGCGGGGCGGAAAACCTCCCGGCCAGGGATAGCGCTGTATCTCCTGAACCCCTGCCTGCCTGGCGGTGTAGGCCCATTCTGCCTCGGTGGGCAAGCGGTAGCCGCTGGTCGGCGGCGCAGCTGCGCGATAACCGTTATCCTGTTTCTGGTAGAACGGTTCCAGGTTGTCCTGTTCGCTGAGCCAGTTGAGATAGGCAACGGCCTGATCCCAGGTCACGTTTACCACCGGCTGGTTGTCACCATCGAGCGAATAGCCCTTGTAGGTCCCGGACCGGTGGCCTCCGTTGAATTTTCTGAATTCGCCGTTGGTAACCAGGGTCTCACTGATCAGAAAAGGCCGTTTCATGATAACCTGCCGTTCACGCTCGTTGGCCCGGCGGCCCGGCTCCCTGCGCGGAGCACCCATCATAAAGGACGACGGCTGGATAAGCCGCAGCCGCTGCCCGGCCGCAGTGGTCAATGACACCGCGCCCTCTGGAGCAGGTGCCACGGCTGGCCCGGCTGCTGCATCGGCCGGCAGCTCGATCACCAGCTGCTGGCTGAAGGCCGGGTTCGGGGTAAGCGTCCGGGATACGGTCTGGTAGCCGGGTGCGCTGACCACGAAGGTCTGGGCCCGGACCGGCAGCTTCAGGGCGCCCTGCAGAGTGCCATGGGAGATGCCGTTGATAGTGACCGTCGCCTGGGCTGGAGTGGTGGTCAGAAACACTACTCCCAGCTCCTCTTCCAGGGTGAGCTGCAGATCCCGTTCCTCCCCGGGCGCAAGGGAAATAGAATGATTGAGCGTAAGGTATCCCGGCCGTGACAGACTGATATCCTGATCGAGGCCTGACGGCAGGGTCAAAGAGAGTGGGGTGGTCCCCCTGTACTGGTTGCCGATACTGACCGCGGCACCGGCGGGTATGCTGGTCAGCGACAGCAGGGCCGGCAGCGGCGTCAAATTGATGAAATAATCCGCCTCGACGCCAGCCTCGACGGTAATCGCCTGGCTCTGAGGGCTATGCAAATCCAGGCGAAGTTCGATCTCGTGGGGGCCGCTGAGCAGCGGCACAGTCAGCGGAGTGGCACCGGCGCCTGTTCCGTCGACGACCACTTCTGCTCCCATGGGGTCTGAGACGATGGTGACGTCGGCCCAGTCGGGTTCGAGTGTTACTTCAAGATCCTGAACAATCTCTCTGCCTTCGATCACGATTTCGGTCTGATAGGGGCGATAACGTGGTTTGCTCAGGATGAGGGTATGGGGGCCAGGGGCAATTGTTACCGCAGCCGGCGGCGTAGTGCCCAGCAAGCGGTCTGCAGAATAGACCTGCACCCCGTCAGGCGGGGTGACACGAAGATTGAGCAGGCCCGGCAATTTCTCCAGCGGCACCTGCAGAGAACTTTGCCCGCCCTGGCCGACCTGCACTTCGGTGTGAAAATCGTGGTAGCCCCTCTTTTCTATGGCTACTGAATAGAGAGCCGGCAGCAGCAGATAGCGGCCGCCGATCTTGACGGCCGGAAACGGACCCGAGACGTCCAGCGAATCCGGCTCGGGCGAGACGATGACTTCAAGGGGACGGGCCAGCAGCACATATCCCACTGCGCAACTCAAGACCAGAAAGAAAAAGGCGATGGCGGCGACACCTATTTTTTTCCTTCCCGAGGTTCTGGTCGGAGGTGCGATATCCACCGGAAGCTCATCGCCCCCGTTGTTCTGGCCGCTAGGTCCCGGCGGAGGGTGGGGCGGGGGCGACAAAACCGGTGAGTCAACGGCCCGTTCCTCGGCAACCCTGAAAACGATGCGGTCGCCGCTGCGTTCGAAGCGAGCCAGGAACGGACCGCAGCGCAGTGTATCGCCAGACTTGAGCCAGGCCGATTCGGTCAACTGGCGGTCATTGTGAAGCAGCGGCACGGCAACATGTTGTGCCGGTTGGATGAACAGATGCCCCTGGGCGTCATCGATATAGGCGGCCGGCTCAGCGCTGCCCTCCATGCGGATATGGTGGCCAGGCCCTGAGCCGATGGTAAGCGGCAGATCCCTGTCGGAAAATTTATCTTCCGTTCCATCCACTTGTTTGATGGTGATAAATCGCCTCAAATCGCTTCCTCACACCTGATCTCATAGCGGTTAGGGCTGTTGACCCACGTGATAGATGGTGACATGGGTCTGATTGTCCGATTCAAGCGTGACGGTTACCGGAGTGCTGAACTTCTCGAGCTGGGTTTCAAGTGCGTCTATTTGGGTCCGCAGCCTGGGCCCCTGCGGTTCGATCTGTCTGGCAAAGCTCAGCAGGCCGGCGGCGGCGGAGCGCTGTGCAGCATCCTGCAGCCGGTGGGAACGCTCAACGGCATCGCTTAAAGATGCGTCAAGCTCTGCCCGCCTGGCTGACTCCTGCTGACCGGCGGTGGCAAAGAGAAGGTCACCGTCAAGGCGTAAGATCTCCCCATAGGTTTCGAGAGCCTGCTGCCACTGTTCCCCTGCCCGGTACCCCTCGGCTTGGTTTTTTAATCGATCGATTTCGCTGCGCCTTTGTCTTTCCGCCAGCAGGGCCGCCGCCTGTTCGACCTCCTGCCGGTGAATGCCCAAATTGTCAAGGGTCTGCAATGAGCGCTGGGCGGATGAAAAATCCTCGACCTCCAGGGCCGAGAAAAGACTGCTCATTTCACCCTCGAAGGCCACCTGGTTCAGCCGCTCCTGTATCCTGTCGCGTGCTGCCCGGGCCGGCTCGTATTCTGAGCAGGAATTAATTATCGTCTCCAGCTTCACCAACGCCTCCTCCAGCTGGCCCCTCGCTTCAAGCTCCAGGGCGCGGTGGTACGCCGTAAGCGTGGCGGACAGTTTTTCAGACAGTTCGAGGCCCTGCTGCGCCTCCCTGCTCGCGGGCTCGATGACCAGCGCCCGATTGAAATGATCCCTGGCCACTTCAGGCAGCTCATCCGTCAAACCGAGCTGCCCTGCTGCCAGGGCCTGCCGATAGCGCTGCTCCCTGGTGTCGAGCAGGGCTTGCAGATTGTCTAAAAGCCGTTCATACCTCTGTGCAGCCTCCTGCAGCGTCCCCCCGTTCAGTACGGCATCATCCTCTTCGAGCTGGGCCATGTTCTGATCGTACTCCGCAGGGCCCCTGCTGGCGTCG
>JARRLH010000222.1:0-5474 GCA_037387205.1 Desulfofustis sp. | reverse complement strand
GATACTGTCTGTTTCCTTAAAGCTAACCTTTTCTTCCTCATCGGCAGACAATTCAACGGCGAGGGCAGCAAAAATCTTCTGTGAAATTTGGTCTTGAAGAGTAAAAATATTATCTAATTTACCATCGTAACGATTTGCCCAGAGATGCTCTCCTGTAGTAGCATCAATAAGCTGGGCATTGATGCGTACTTGCTCTCCAGCCTTACGAACACTTCCTTCCAAAACATATCGAACACCTAATTCCTCTGAAACTTGACGAATCGTTACTTGTTTTCCCTTATATAGGAAGGTTGAGTTACGAGCGATAACAAACAACCCAGACATTTGGGAAAGATCAGTAATGAGATCCTCTGTCATGCCATCAACAAAATATTCCTGACTAGGATCATCACTCATATTGACAAAAGGCAGTACCGCAATAGAAGGTTTGTCCGGCAAATTGAAAGCCATTTTTTCTATAGCAGCAGTCTCTTGCTGTGGACGATTGTTATAACGCCAGATGCCGTATAGGCCTGCCAGAACAATTGAGAGGATGATGGCTCCAGATACACCCCAACGTAATGTATTCGAATTTGATTTTTCTTCTCCAATTAATTTGCCCACATCTTCGGAACCAATTAGTAATCTGTAAACTCTAATTGGCTCCGCGATGTTTTTTACTCTTTGATCTCCCAAATATTCATATCCAAGATCAACCTTCTTCCTAATCTGTTCATAGATACTACTGGAAATGCATATTTCTCCTGGATCAGCGAGGTTCTCTATGCGTGCGGCAATGTTCACACCATCGCCATACATATCTTCACCTTCGGGTATAACGTCACCAAGATTTATACCGATACGGAACTGCAGAGGAAAACTTTGTTCTTGAATTTTTTTCTGCCAGGCTATAGCGCATTCGACGCTATCAACGGCACTTGCGAACTCGACGAGGAACCCATCCCCCAGCCGTTTGAAAATACGACCATTATATTCTTTGACTGTTGGCTCAATGATTTCTGATTCACAGGTTTTTAAGGCTTGAAGGGTTGTCGCCTCGTCTTCACCCATTAGACGGGAGTACCCAACCACATCGGCACACAGAATTGCAGAAAGTCTCCTTTTAATTCTTACTTTTGCCAATTGAACACCATTTTGAATGAGTTTCCTAAACAAGAATCCCATTACCTGGGTGTCTTGCGCTACAAAATACTCAACCACTTTGTGGCAGCAAGAATAAATTGTTAGGCTTCAATTATAATTTTACAAGATGGTATGATCTTGAACAATGGCAATTACGTCAACGTAAGCGAATGAAGAATGACAGAGCGAACCTTGCCCTATCAAACTTCTAGGATACCGTTTTTCAAGCCGATAAGAGGTGTTTCCTTATCAGCCTCGCCGACCAACTTTTCTAAAAATCGAACCTTCCCGATGGCACCCTCTCGTGAGGCTTATTGGCCACGATTCTCAACTGATCAGGAAGAAGGTCAACTGGAGGAACTGATAGGGACTTCAGACCTTCGATGTGGCAACGTCAGTGTGGCCATCACATGCGAGGATGAAGCTCAGCAAAATTCCCATCCATACACATGGCACTGTTCTGTTTTAATTTGACGGGTTTTCCTATCTACTATTCTTTCTTTCGCTTTTATCAATCGAAGCCGCAAGATTCAAATAATTAGCGATCACCTTCTGCTTTGCAGTCGCTCATGTGTCAAATATTTTCTGCAAGGTATCGAACCTATATTCATCAACCAGGTCTTGGAGTGCCTCTGCAAGCCTTGTATCCAACAGTTTTAATTCTTTGATTATTTTTAGAGATTCTTCGAGATCCAGCCCTGTAACGGACTTTCTCAATCGCTCAATCAATTCATCTGGCATCGTCTGAAGATATGCCTGCGTAATTTCCAACCGGTCTCCCTGGTAGGCTGCAGTTCTCTTGGCCTGGTGATTCTCCGAGAAAACAAACTTGACATTGAGATAGTTCTGCAGTGTTTCGACAAGTTCATTTTCTTTAAAAGGTTTCATAATAATGCCATCGCAACCAATGGACATTACCGCTGTCTGCTCCTCAGCAAATACGCTTGCTGTAAGGGCTATGATCACAGGCCGCACCTCGCCACGTGATGTTTCTTTCCGTATCCTCCGTGTAGCTTCATACCCATCCATGACAGGCATTTGCATATCCATAAAGATCAGATCAGGTCTCCAAGATCGCCAGATCTTGTATCCCTCCAGGCCATTTTCCGCCTCTCTCAGGTTAAAACCGAATGGTCTCAGTAATTTGCCCACCAACTCTCGGCTTTCCCATTTGTCATCAACAATCAGCAACTTGTATTGTGGCTGTCCTTCCTGCAACGCCATAGCTTGCAGATTGTGTGAATTCTTCTTCAGCGCATCTCTATGAAGAATTTTTACCCGAACATCAAAACTAAATGTTGAACCCTTTCCTACTTTGCTGGCAACGGACAAGGTACCGCCCATCAGCTCCACAAATTTGTTACTGATAGCAAGCCCGAGGCCGGTTCCTTCTTGGATTTCTTTGCCCGTGGAGGTTTGGCTGAATGCCTGGAAAAGTTCGTTCAGTTCCTGTTCATCGATGCCATAGCCCGTATCGATGATTTCGAACTTTATAATACATTGTTCATCATCTTGTTTGTCAACTGTGGGGCCACATGCTTTCTCTTCTTTTTTCAGATCACTGGGTTTTTCAGCCGAGACATGAACCCGTACTTCTCCTTTAGTGGTGAATTTTATGGCATTACCAAGCAAATTGATCAGAACCTGACGGATCTTGACCTCGTCAGCGCGGATGTGTTTGGGGACCGATGGGGTGCATTCAAAGTGCAATTGCAAGCCCTTTTTGATTGCTCTCAGGGCCAGCATATCTTCCAGCTCATCGAGCAGATGGAACAGGTCGAAATCGTTTTCTACCACACTCATGCTACCTGCTTCTATCTTGGAGAGGTCGAGTACCTGGTTAATCAAGGAAAGCAAGTGCGTGCCACTTTTTTGAATAATCGCAAGGTTTTCAAGTTCTTCTTTGGGGATAGTCGGGTTTTTGCCGATAATATACGCAAAGCCTAAAATTGAATTTAGCGGTGTGCGCAATTCATGGCTCATATTGGCAAGAAAGGCACTCTTGGCCCTGTTGGCGGCTTCAGCCTCTTCTTTGGCTGCTATTACCTCATTTTCAGCTAATTTTTGTTTGGTTATATCGGTGAGAAAATTGAGTGTCGACAGTTTTTGATCCCATTCAAGGATGCTGGAATTAATAATGACCCATCGCTCTTCTTTTGTTGCGGTCAGAAGTCTGAATTGATAGCCTGTTTCAACCTCCTCACCCATCATTCTTTTTTTATATCGTTCAAAAACCATTTCCCGGTCATCGGGATGGATAAATGTAGTAAACGGTTTGGAGATGATGTCAGTAATGGCATACCCCAGAACCTTGGCTATTGCCGGATTTGCGTGTGCTACTTTGCCATCCTGGGCTATCACAATCATATCATTTGCATTTTCAAAGATTGCCCGATGCTTCTCTTCACTCTCACGCAAGGTATCCGCTGCCTGTTTATGCGCAGAAATATCTCGAGCAACAAAGACTACTGAGTTTTCAGACATAGGAGAAATGCGTCCGTCAAACCAGTGCACGGTTCCATTTATATTAAGGCTGTAATCAATTTTAACGAGCTGTTGAGTATCAAGACTCTGTTGAATGGAGGTGAGAAAATCGTCAGCCTGCTCTTTTGGAAAGTTGTCATGGAGTCTCTTTCCAACAAGGTCTTCCTCTGGTTTATACAAGAGTTCGGGCTTTGTCGGGGCAATCTTCAGGTACTCACCATCACGATTCAGCATAATCACAACATCGGTCATCCCGGCAAACAAAGCGCGCAATTCCAACTCTGATTTGCGCAATGCCTCCTCTGCAATTGCTGTTTGAATCACCTGAGCTGTAGAATTTGCAAGGCCTTCGAGCAACCCATCATCTTCAGGAGCAAGCAAATGCTTGCTAAATAAAGCCATAACCCCCAGGGGAGAACCGTTGGCTGAAAGAAGCTGATACCCGGCAAAAGAGACAAGCCCACGTTCTTTAGCCCACGTGTGGTTGTGGATGCGTGGATCTCTGGTCACGTCGTTGCTGATAAACTTTACTGCTTCCCCAGCTGCAATTCGACCGATTTTATAACACCCAAAAGGCACACGCCGATGCACCGTTCCGTCAAGATGCGTATACCGTCCTGAGCTTACCATTAAGCGGAGGCAGAGACCCCGATTGCTACATACATGCGGTCCTTCCGAGACCTCTGCATGAAAACATCCGGATGCACATAGGTCTCCTGGTTGGATGATCCAGATACGGGCAAAGTCGGCATCGAATATTGATATGATCCCATCGGTTATAAGGTTCAGTTTTTCTTCAAATCTACTTGGTCCGGCAAGGCTTTCCTTTAACCGGTTCAGACGCTCTATTCTCTCTTGGGCCTGTTTTCTTTCGGCAATTTTCTGGGACAACTGCTCATTAGCATGCAATAGATCTTTCGTTCGTTTCCACAGCTCATTATCCTGTGTTTTGACATGTTCAACAGCAAAAGAGAGCGTTTCATTTGTCGCATCCCAAAAGGAAACATAGCGATTGAAGTCATCCTGGAGTGCTTTGTGCTTCCAATATAATGACGGTAAATCAACCTTATCGAAAATTGCCTCATTGTCAGTTTCTTTGAGCGAATGCAAGTCACGAAAGGTTATATGAAAGAGATCGTTATCCTCGCTGTTGTCCACATTGACGTAGAGCAAATCTTTTGTTGTTCGTGCTCCCCCGAGCAACACACCTCGCTCCATATCCCGGTCGAATCGAGTTGTGCTTTTTATGGTAGCTGTTCCTTTTTGTTCATCCAGATGGAGCAAGGAAAAATCCCCTATCTCATGTGGCTCGCCTCGAATCACACTGTAATATCCTTCGGAACTGGTTTGAAATTTCAAGAAATCGATACCTCTTTTGATGATCTTTTTTCCAGGTCCATGAGAATACCAGAGATTCATCATCTCAATACCAATCTGCTCTAAAATGACAGCAGGATTGGCATATCTTGTTCGTACTAGCTCCAAGGTCTGTAAAAACTTCCCCAAAGGATACCATTGGTCAGGCTTGATTTGGTTCAGGAACAAAATCTCCTCTGACATAAGGAATTTGTAGTTGCTGCAAGCTTGGCCAAAAGATAGGAATAATGCCCCTAATATCTGGGCATTGCCTCTGGAAATCTTATTTTGTGACACGCTACTTGGTTCCATAATTTTTCACATGCTCTTAGCCTAGGTTAGGGGTAATCTGCAGTTGTGTGCGCCAGGTTCTGCAATGTTTTGTTCCATGAAAGCAGCCGAATAATCAGGGTCGCGATGAATCCTTCTGCTGTCCGTGTGAAAACAGGTCGGCGGTTTGGCCGTGCGAACATGGTGAGGCAGTTCACGGCTATGCCCCGGTATTTTGCAGA
>JARRLH010000221.1:0-5492 GCA_037387205.1 Desulfofustis sp. | reverse complement strand
CTCGGTTTCTGCCAAGGATGTACTTGGCAAGACGGTCTCAAAAAGCAGGAGAGGCAGACTCATGGGCTATAGCACTGCGCTTGCCGGTGTAGCCACTGTTGCAATCGGCTTAATGATGCAGGCCGATTTTTTTGGAGAAGCAGATCTGACTGCAATGCTCGCTCTGTTTTTGGTTGCTGGACTCGTATGGCTCCTTGCCTCAATTGTGTTTATCACCATTGCTGAGCCAGCAGGTGCAACTGAAGGTGGTGGAAATGCATTGTATGAGGCATTTCGAAGTCTGCGTCTCATCAGTGATGACCGCCCCTTCAGGCAATATCTGCTCAGCCGTATCATGTTGTTAAGTGTGGTTTTGGTAATCCCTTTCTATGTTATGCTTATCCAGCTAAGTTTAGGCGCCCGCCCATCACTACTGGGATGGCTTATCATAATCAGTGGCCTTTCTCAAAGTCTCAGTGCGCCACTCATGGGTTTTTTTGCCGACCGCAGCAGTCGGCTGGTAATGGCAGTTGCTTCTTTTATGGCTGGCTGCATTGGTGTTCTAGTTTGGCTCATAATAGAGTCTGGCGACGTATCTTCGGTCTCTACTTTTTTTGCAATGCTCGTCTTCTTTTTCATAAATCTTGCCTATGGTGCGGCTCGCCTAGGCCGAAAAGTGTATCTGGTCGATCTCGCCACCGCTGACAACCGTGCACAGTATGTGGCTGTCAGTAATTCTATTATCGGCTTCATGCTTCTAATTGGCGGCACAATAGGTTTTGCCGCAGAAGTATTTGCCATACATACGGTCATATTGATACTCTCAATTGTCTCTTTACTGGGAGGAATTTATATTCTGCGTCTCAAAGAAACAAGTGTCTAACTTCTTCTCCTCGCCTCATCTGTTAATTTCAATCACTCGCATGGGAGACTCTTGCCTCCCCAAAAATTACATCGATCAAAGACTTCTTAGGCTATTTAATTGTGCCAGGATAAATTCCTAAATCGACCGCATTTTGGTTCAAGCTAAATTTCTTCCTGATAATTTGAGAATTGGGGCGAATGCGCCTTACGAGATGATTACAACGGCAAGTGTAGTTTTTTGGAAAATTTAGCGCTCGGGATTTATCAGGAATAGTCTAAACTGTATTAGCTCTAATATTATTAATAACTTACCATAGGGCATCTCATACAATGATCACGCCATATTCGTTTTAATTTTCAATAAAGCGCAGATTCATCCTAACTACCCACTATCCTGCTTGCATGTTCATAAATGACCTCACCAACCTCTTCAGATGGCAGAGACACTTGGAATTCAAAGTCGCATGTGTCACAAGAAACAAGATGAGAAAGATCTTCTCGGAAGAGTATCAATTGACTTTTACATTGAGGGCAATGAGCCTCATACATGATCACGGGATTTGCAAAAACCATAACAGCCTAATATGTCGACGTCTCTTGTTTATTCTGATTTCAGACCCCAATTAAACTCCAGTGGTCCTACCCGTTTTCTAATAGAAGTCAGTCTTCGCCAAACTGCATTTCCACAGCACCCTCAAATTACACTCCGATCTGATCTACGAGAACCGTTGGTTCAGGAAGATCAGATCGCTAGTGTCACGACCTCCAATAAGCAATAACCTGAGTTCGTCGCCTAATTTTTCAGGGTGACGAAGTAATTGTTTCCTTTCCGGTTTATCAGCAGAAGGATAGTTCCTTCTGACTTGCGATATTGTTCAGCAAACTCCTCAGGGGTTTTCACCTCTTGCCGATTGATTTCCAGGATTAAATCGCCAGGCACTAACCCTATCTGCGCTGCGGGACTTTCCGGCTCAACCTTTGTGATTACGAGTCCTGACTTTATCTCCTGCTTTATCTCGAATTTTTCTCTCACCAGATCACTGAGCGGGGAGACAGTCAACCCTCCAAGTACTCCTTCACTTTTATCCAAGGTCGTTTGACCGCCGAAGTCATCTGGCAATTTGTCCAACGTTACCTTGAATATTTTTTCCACATCTTCTCTTGCGATAGCAATTTCCACGTTTGAGCCCGCGCCCAGCGCAGCGATAGTATTCCTCAGACGACCAGTCGAGGTCATCTCATCACCGTTGACTTTCAGTATCACATCACCCCTCTGGATTCCTGCTTGAGCTGCGGGACTATTTTCTGAAATATCTGTGATGAGCACTCCGTTCGTGTCACTGAGTCCCATCGCTTCGGCAAGATCTTGGTCGAGGTCTTGCGTCGATACCCCAAGCCAGCCCCGGACAACTTTGCCGTATTTAACCAAACTTTCCATGATGGCCTTGGCCATATTTGAGGGAATCGCAAAGCCGATACCCTGATATCCTCCTGAACGACTCAATATAGCAGTATTGATGCCGATAAGTTCTCCTTTTAAGTTAAGCAATGCGCCACCAGAGTTTCCCGGATTAATTGCTGCATCAGTCTGAATGAAATCTTCATAATCGGTGATGCCCACATTTGCTCTGCCTTTGGCTGACACGATGCCCATGGTCACCGTATGCTCGAGGCCGAAAGGATTGCCAATTGCTAGCACGATATCACCGAGCCTCAGCTTGCTGGAGTTGCCGATTGGTACAGGATCGAGATCACTCAGATCACCCTTGAGCCTGATAACGGCCAGATCGCTTTTAGGATCAGTGCCCACAATGGACGCCTCAAACTCTCGTTTATCAGCAAGCGTTACTACTATTTCCTCGGCATTTTCGACTACATGACTGTTTGTCAGCACGAGTCCGTCTCCAGAAACGATCACCCCAGACCCTAGGCTGCGCTCCCTTTTTTCTCTCGGAATCCCATAAAAACGATGCCCGAAGAAGTCTCTGAAGAAGGGATCATTGAAAAAGGGATGCATGAACTGCTGCTGGTTTGTTTGGGTCACCTTGGTGGAGGATATGTTCACGACACCATTAATTGTCTGTTCGGCGATATCGGCGATGCGGGATTCCCCTGTCTCGGTGAGTATCGATGTCTGCTGCTGGCTTCCATGTAGACTAGGCAGATAAACCAATGACAGAAATAGCAATAAGAAGATACACAGTGCGTAACGTTTCAGATGAGAATTCAGATACATTGCGATCACCTTTTCACTTTCACATGCAAAGATTCGTGGGCAGAAATATTTATCTGAGTTCTTCACTATCCTTGTCAAGAACCGTCATATCGTTATAGCTGCGTTTCGAGTACGAGCCCTCCAAGTGAGTGCTGTATTTATTGAAGAGCCATATCTCCGGAATGATTTCCGATACCATTCTTCCGTCAATAAATATGCGAACGATCGAACTCTCTGATACAGCGACTGCCACGCAATCTGTCTGTTTGCTTATCGAGGCAGCAGCCATATGTCTGCTCCCCAGGCCAAGAGACAGATCTATACCTTCCACAGTGACATCGAGATACCGACAGGCAGACACAACAACACCATGATCATCAACAACAAAAGCCCCATCAAGAAGGGACAACTCCTTGATTGTTTCACGAAGATTCGGATCATCTATTTGTTTCTTATGATCTTCGTGCAGTGCAAGAGGGTCGAGAATCATGCAGCGCGAACGAGGAAGAACCTCATCAGCATTGAACACCGTAAATATGGTTCCGACTTTCTTGCCCTCGTGGCCTTCCCTGGCAATTTCAATTGCAAGGGTTATTACCTGTTCCAGGTGCTGTAATTTTTCACTGGATTCACCCAAGCACGAATGAGGTATGAAATCAAAATCACCTCGGTCCATGAGCTCCTCCGGAGAGTTTCAGAAGTTCACAGTAAGTGTTTAGGTTCTCAATATCCCGAACGATGCAGATTGCACCATTCGGGATACTTGACGCTAATCTGCGCTCGTCACTTCAATCTGCTTGACGTTTTTTCCTGGTAGAGCTCTTCGAGGCATCTTTATGGTGAGCACTCCTTTTTTAAAGGACGCGTAAATTCCCTCCTGATCAGCGTCTTCTGGCAGACTTAAAACCCTCTGAAAGGAACCATAAGAGCGCTCTATCCTGTAAAAATCCTGATGTTTTTGTTCTTTCTCCTGTCTCTTTTCTCCTCTCACGGTCAGAGTGTCGCCGGATATTTCGACCTTTACATCTTTTTCACTGACTCCGGGTACTTCGATAGTAATTGCGTACTCTTTATCTGTTGCACCAATATCGACGCTTGGTTTAAGCAACCCGGTAGAGCTAAAAGAAGTAGATCGATCAGCTCCAATTGAAGAGACTCCGAAGTTTTGGAATGCATTCTCAAAAATCCGATCAACCTCTCGATGAAGCCTTACTATTGGATTACTGAAGCGGTCTTGCTGACGAGAAAACCGGTCATCACTTATTTGCACAGGAACCACGGACCCAGTTTCTTCATCTTCCTTTTTAAACCAGTTCCATGGGGCAAGTTTTTTGATATCCATGCTGTACCTCCAAGAAGCTGATGTGAGTTAGCTAAACCAAAATCGGGAAACCCTCCGTAGACGGTTTCCCGATAGTTTCGAGGTTAATATCATTATCCATCAGGGAACAACCATCCCGATGCCTAGAGCCTATTTCACACTATTACCCAGCATTAATTTCAATCTGCTTGGGTTTAGCGGCCTCTGATTTAGGTAGATGCAGCGCCAAGACACCATCCTTGAGTTCTGCGCTCACCTTGTTTACATCTATGGTCTGCGGGACTGAGAATACTCTCTGATATTCAACTTCTCCAAACTCTTCCCACTCAGCCGCACCATCTTTGGTCAATGACCTCACGCCGGTCAGTGCCAGATTGCCATTGTCGATATTGACCGTAATAGCGTCTTTTGTTACCCCTGGCATCTCAGCATGCAGCAGGATCTCATCGTCATTCTCGTAGATGTCCACCAGTGGAGTCACCTGACGAAGGTTCCTGGTCGACTCGACCGCTCCTTGTTCTTTTTTAGTCATATCTTTTCCGTCCATAGCGCCCTCCATTATTCAAGTTCTTTGTTACAAGATAGTTAAACCCATTTAATTAATAGAAATCTGTCGCGGTTTAGCAGCTTCTGACTTCGGCAGGGTCAAAACCAGGATGCCGTCCTTCAAACTTGCCGATACTTTGCCGGAATCAACGTCTGAAGGTAAGGTCAGGCTGCGGGTAAAGGTAGCCGATCCCCGCTCACTACGGTGTGCCCGATACCCCTCAGGCGCCTTAACTTCTCGCTTACCGGTGATCTCTACATAGTTACCCTGGATTTTCACATCCAGGTCGTCTTTGGACAATCCTGGTACTTCAGCAACCAATTCAAAGTGTTCGCCTTTATCATAAAGATTTGTACGCGGATAATTACCGATCACCGACCATCTCGGCTCAACGCCTGCAGTTCGATCGAATTCATTAAAGATATTGTCGAACCGACTCCTCAGCAGCCCCATGGCGTCAAACATTCTGTCATAATCACTTACCCTTGCAAACATGACACACCTCCTATTTGTCGTGTTCTTTAATGATCCAGGTGAATCAGACCCACCCCGGACCGTTACCTGCT
>JARRLH010000220.1:0-8108 GCA_037387205.1 Desulfofustis sp. | reverse complement strand
TGCTGATCGAGTCTGGCGAAATGGTGTATCGATAAAATTCAGCATACATGGGTGTTACCTTAAATACCGGTTTGCCGCTGAAACGCTCCTGGAGAAGATCTGCACATTTGTCGGCTCGTTCAAGATTGTGCTCGGTTACGCCGGTGAGAATGAATGCATCGCAGCGCTGTAAAGAGGAAACCGGCTCCCGCAATTCTCCTCCCGGAAACACCCTGCTGCTGCCGGCGAAGTGGTCGGCGTCAAACAACACCAGATCAATATCCCTTTTCATCTTCAGGTGCTGAAAACCGTCGTCCATAATGATCAGGTTGCACTGATGCGAGCGTATCACCGCTTCACTGACCAGGTGCCGTTTTCTTCCTGTGGCCACGACCGTCCCTTTGAGTCTGGAGGAGATCAAGACCGGTTCGTCTCCGGCTTCCTGCGGCGGCAGCAGAATTGAGGTACCATCAGAAACGATGTTGACCGGTCCCCGGGCCTGCCCCCGATACCCGCGGCTGATGACTGCCGGTTTGAACCCTCTGTCGGCCAGGAAACGGGCCAGGTAGATTACCATGGGGGTCTTCGATACAGCAGGGCGCGCACTTTCATGGCTGAGCCGTAGAGCGGCGTTAAAGGGCGCCCCAGAAAGAATAATGATGAGCGATCGGAACTGTTCATGCAGGGGGATTCGTTGTATGTGGTTTCAAATGGTGCGGATGATGCAGGTTCAAATCCAGTTATTGTTATAGTGCTGCACGGCGGGTAAAGCAAATAATTCAGACGTGTGGTACTTGTGGAGTTGTTTTTCATCAGTTATTAGATGCTTTCTGTTTTGCAAAAATATCAGGAAATGACTAATATCACCAGATGTTGGTTTTTGCCAACGCTCCCATTGCTGTGGAATCAAGGGCGTGAAAGTAGTTAAATCAAAATTTTTTAGTATGGAGGAATTCATGAAATTGAATTTGAGCAAAAAATTGATCGCCGCTGCTGCGGGATTGATGTTGGTTGCAGCCGCTCCGCTTGCTGGTTTTGCTGAAGACACCATTAAACTTGGAGTGGTCGGTCCCCACAGTGGAGACCTGGCTTCCTACGGACTGCCCAGCGTCAACGCAGCCAAGATTTTGACTGAACAAATCAACGCAGCTGGCGGTATTGGCGGTAAAAAAATAGAGCTGCTCGTCGAAGATACGGTCTGTGATGCCAAGACTGCCACCGACGTTGCCACCAAGCTGGTTTCCGATGGTGCCCAGATTGTGCTGGGCGGTATCTGCTCGGGCTCCACCAAGGCGGCACTGCCTATCTATCAGGATGCCGGCATTCTGGTAATGTCCCCCTCGGCTACCAATCCTGGGTTGACCCAGAGCGGCGACTACAATAACTTTTTCAGGACCATCGCGCCGGATGATGCCCAGGCTCAGCTCGATGTCGATTTTGCGCTGGATAAACTCGGTTATACCAAAATAGCCGTGGTTCATGACAAAGGTGACTACGGCAAAGGTTTCGCCGAATTCGCCAAGAAATTCCTCGAGGAATCAGGCAAAGCCGAAGTGGTGCTCTTCGAGGGTGTAACCCCCGGTGCGGTAGACTACTCGGCCATTGTGCAGAAGATCAAGAGGTCCGGTGCCGAAGCAGTCATGTTCGGCGGCTACCACCCCGAAGCTTCAAAAATCATCACCATGATGAAGAAGAAGAGATTGAACGCAGATTTCATCTCCGACGACGGGGTAAAAGATATCACCTTTATCAAGGTGGCTGGTAAATTTGCCGAAGGCGCGTATGCCTCAGGACCGATGGATACCTCCAAAAATCCTCTGTCCATAGCCGCGGTCGAAGCGCACAAGGCTGAGTTCAACGCAGATCCCGGCGCTTTCTACGAGAACGCCTACTCTGCAGTTCTGGCCATGACCAATGCCGTCGAAAAGGCCGGCTCCACCGATCTTGATGCACTCAAAAAAGCACTGCAGACAGAAAAAGTCGATACACCCGTGGGAACGATCTCCTTTGACGAAAAAGGTGACGCCATCGGGGTCGGCTTTTCCGTCTACCAAGTTCAAGATGGTACCTTCGTAGAGCTCAAGTAACTGTCTTGACTTTCTCTTTTTATACCTGGAACAGACCGGAATGCGGCCTGTTCCAGGTTATTTTTTGGGTATCATATGGATTATTTCATTGAACTCCTCTTCAGCGGCCTGTCGCGCGGAGCAATTTATGCGCTCATCGCTTTGGGCTATACGATGGTCTACGGAATTATCGGTCTGATAAATTTTGCCCACGGCGAAATTTACATGATCGGTGCCTTTACCTCTTTTATCATTGCCACGATTCTGACCATCCTGGGATTTCCCGCTCTCGCCATCATTGTGCTGGCCGGCCTTGCCGCGGTCATCTGGTCTGCTTCCTATGGGTATACCATTGAAAAAATTGCCTATAAGCCGCTCCGGCACGCGCCTAGGCTGTCTGCCTTGATCAGCGCCATCGGCATGTCGATGTTTCTGCAGAATTACGTGCTGCTGGCCCAGACTTCGGACTTTTTACCCTTCCCGCAATTGATACCTGACTTCGAGTTTATGGAGCCCATCGCCCATATCGTGGGATCGTCGGACATGGTGATCCTGGTGGTAACCACGGTGGTGATGATCTGTCTTACCATTCTTATTAAATACACGAGAATAGGCAAAGCCATGCGAGCCACGTCGCAGGACCGGACCATGGCGATGCTGGTGGGCATCAATGTGAACCGGATCATCTCAGTCACATTCATCATCGGCTCTTCGCTCGCTGCCATTGGCGGCATGCTGGTTGCGTCCCACATTGGTCAAATAAATTTCTATATAGGTTTCATCGCCGGCATCAAGGCGTTTACGGCCGCAGTCCTGGGCGGTATCGGATCCATCCCGGGAGCGGTACTGGGACGTGTTGTGCTGGGACTCACGGAGAGTTTTGCTACGGGGTATATATCGAGCGATTATGAAGACGTTTTTGCATTTTCCTTACTGGTCCTGATCCTGATATTCAAGCCTTCCGGTCTTCTCGGCAAGGTGGATACACAGAAAGTGTGATACCGATATGTTTAACCTACAAGAATTAAAGCGTTCGTTGCTGGTATCCATATGGTTCGTCTTTTTGACTTTTCCGCTCATGGTTATCAGGGTTGATTCCATTGAAAAGACCGTGCAATGGCGCTGGATGAACATGGTCTACGTGGCCATTGGCAGTTTTCTGCTCTCTTTTGTGTTTCGCTACATGCTGCAGCGCAAAGAGATGAAATCCGACGATAACGGAGACGACGACAAGAAGGACACGACGGGTCGCTCATTTATACACCTGGGGCTGGCGGATCCTCGATACCGCAATATCATTTTGGGCTCACTCCTGGCCGTGGCGGTTCTTTTCCCCCACTTCTTTTCAACCTACCAGACAAGTATCATGACTACTGCGCTTATGTACGTGGTTCTTGGCCTGGGATTAAATATCGTGGTCGGGCTTGCCGGCCTGCTGGATCTTGGCTATGTGGCATTTTATGCTGTCGGCGCCTATACCTACGCGCTGCTCTACCATTTCTTCGGCCTGGGGTTCTGGGTTGCCCTCCCCATCGGCGGCCTGCTGGCTGCCGCCTTTGGCATTTTGCTGGGTATCCCTGTTCTCAGGCTCAGGGGGGACTATCTGGCAATTGTCACCCTCGGTTTTGGAGAAATTATCAGGCTGGTGATGGAGAACTGGGGTGAGTTTTCCCAGGGGCCCAGCGGTGTCTCCAATATTCCCAGGCCCAGCTTTTTCGGTATCGACATGTCCCTTGATACTGCGCTGATCTACACCTATTACCTGATGCTCCTCTTCGTGATGTTCACCATTTTCTTCGTCAACCGCCTCCAGGACTCCAGATTGGGCAGGGCCTGGATTGCCTTGCGGGAAGACGAAATCGCCTGCCAGGCGATGGGTATCGATAAGATGAAAACCAAACTGGTGGCCTTCTCCCTCGGCGCCTTCTGGGCCGGCATAGTCGGTGTCATCTTTGCCGCCAAAACCACCTTTATCAGTCCGCGGAGCTTCACCTTCATCGAATCTGCCATTATTCTTTCCATTGTCGTCCTCGGGGGCATGGGCTCCATCATCGGGGTAATAATCGGCGCCTTCATCCTGATTTTGCTTCCTGAGTATCTGCGCGCCCTCTCGGAATATAGAATGCTCGCCTTCGGTGCCATTCTTGTCTGTATGATGGTCTTCAGGCCCCAGGGCATCATTGGCAGTATCCGGAGAACCTATACGTACAAGGACAAGAAACAGACAGATGGCGAGGTCTCTTGATATGCACCAGCCAATTCTACAAGTTACAGGCCTGACCATGGATTTTGGCGGGATCCGGGCACTCAACAACCTCGATCTCGATGTCAGCGAAGGTGAGATTGTCGCCCTCATCGGTCCAAACGGTGCCGGCAAGACCACGTTTTTCAACTGTGTTACCGGGATCTACAAACCCACCAAAGGCACAATTGATCTTTTTCACAAAAAGAAGAATAGACAGATCAGCCTGCTTGGCATGAAACCAAATCAGGTGACCGAACAGGGTCTGGCCAGGACTTTTCAGAATATCCGTCTCTTTTCGCAGATGACCGTGCTTGAAAATGTGATGATCGGGCGTCACTGCCGGACCAAATCCTTTATTCTTGGCGCCCTGCTGCGTGATAAAAAAACAATGCAGGAAGAGGATGAGATTATCCAGATAAGTCATGAAATTCTCATCAAAATTGGTTTGCAAAGATACGAAAACGAAATAGCCAAAAATCTTCCCTACGGAGCCCAGCGCCGTCTCGAGATCGCCCGGGCCCTGGCCACCGAGCCGGTTCTGCTGCTGCTCGATGAGCCGGCTGCCGGAATGAATCCGCAGGAGACGATAGAACTGGTCAACCTGATCCAGGAGATAGCCTCTGAGGGGCAATCGATTTTGCTTATCGAACACGATATGAAACTGGTCATGAGCCTGTCCGAAAGAATTTTCGTCATGGACTACGGCAAGAAAATCGCCCAGGGTACACCGGAAGAAATCCGCAACAACCCTGCCGTCATTAAAGCCTATCTTGGTGAAGAAGTAGATGCTTAAGCTCGAAAACGTGCAATCCGGCTACGGGAATATTCTTGCGGTCAAAGGAATCAGCCTGGAGGTCAATCAAGGTGAGATCATTACCCTGATCGGCGCCAACGGTGCCGGAAAGAGCACCACGCTGCTGACTATCTCTGGAATTGTCGGCTGCCGGTCGGGCAGAATTCTGCTCAACGACGAAGAGATTCACCGGCTGGGGACCGATGAAATAGTCAAACGCGGTATCTGTCAGGTGCCCGAAGGAAGACATATCTTTCCGGAGCTCACGGTGCAGGAAAATCTCGACATGGGCGCCTTCATGCGCAATGATACCCAGCAGATCAAGCAGGATCTCGACTATGTCTACTCGCTGTTTCCCATTCTGGAAGAACGCAGAAATCAGGACGGCGGCACATTGAGCGGCGGTGAACAGCAGATGCTTGCCGTGTCGCGAGCGCTCATGGCCAAACCCCAGTTGCTCCTGCTCGACGAACCGTCCATGGGACTCGCCCCGTTGATCATCAAACAGATTTTTGAGATTATTAAAAAAATCAACCTGGAAAACAATGTCACCATTTTTCTGGTCGAACAGAATGCCAATCAGGCATTGCAGATTGCCGACCGTGGCTACGTGATCGAGAACGGCAAGATTACCATCACCGGAAGCGCGGACAGCCTGCTGTCAAACAAGGATGTGCAGAAGGCCTATCTCGGTCTCTAGGCGGCCTCAGCTCAAGCGGTCCTATGGAAAAAATCAAGGCAGGAGTGATCGGAGTGGGCTATCTGGGCCGTTTTCATGCCCAGAAATACCAGTCCCTCGAAGATGTCGAACTGGTCGGTGTGGCCGACGCCGATCCTGACCGGGCCGGCCACATAGCAAGTGAATGCAGCTGCCGTCAATTCAGTGATTATCATGAACTGCTCGGCCACGTTGACGCGGTTTTTACGGGCCGGAGTCGATGTGCTGCTCGAAAAACCTATGACCGTCACCCTGACGGATGCGGACGAACTCATCGGCCTGGCAGAAAACAACGACCTGATCCTCCAGGTTGGTCACCTGGAACGCTTCAATCCCGCCGTCCTGGCCATGAAGCCTTTTCTCACCACTCCCGTATTCATTGAGAGTGATAGAATATCCTCGTTCAAGCGGCGAGGTGTCGATGTCGATGTCGTGCTTGATCTGATGATTCACGATATCGATATTATCCTGACCATCATTGATTCGCCGCTCAAGACCATCCATACCGTCGGTGCCCCGGTGGTGACCGATACGACTGATATTGCCAATGCCCGGCTTATTTTCGAGAATGGGGCGACCGCCAATATCACCGCTTCCAGGGTATCTCTTACCAATGTGCGGAAGATGCGCATCTTCCAGCCGGGCTCGTATATCAATGTTGATTTTGCCAACAAAAAGATCATGACCCTGCAACTCGAAGATGAACTCCTCGAAAGCGGCATGCCCAAACACAGCAAGCAAGTCAAATCCTTTGCCGGCGAAGATGCACTGTTGAATGAAATCTCCAACTTTGTCGGTCATGTGCGCAGCCGCACCAGACCTGATGTCTCCGGGGTCGAAGGAAGACGGGCGCTGGAAGTGGTCATGCAGGTCATGGAACAGATCAAACAACACCAGAGCCTGGAACTCTATAGCAAAATTCAGGCCGCAGCACTGAAATGAACGATGAGGTGATGATTGTCGCCGGAGAAGCCTCCGGAGATCTTCACGGTTCACGCCTCATTGCCTCAATGCTGCACAGAAATCCGGCCCTCAATTTCTGCGGCATCGGCGGTCCTGAATTTAAAAAATGCGGAGTCGAGCTTCTCTACGATGCCTCGAACATCGCTGTTGTCGGTATTTTCGAGGTGGTCTCCCACCTGTCCCACATAATCAAGGCGCAGCGTGTTTTGCGCCGAAGATTGGCCGAGAAACCTCCGCGGCTGCTCATTCTCATTGACTTTCCTGACTTCAACCTTGTGCTTGCCAGAAAAGCAAAGAAACTCGGCGTTCCGGTATTTTACTATATCAGCCCTCAGGTGTGGGCCTGGCGGTCCGGCAGAGTAAAAACCATTAACCGGCTGACTGACGCGATTGGGGTAATTCTGCCTTTTGAAGAAGCATACTACCGCGAACGAGGGGTTGAGAAAGCCCACTATGTCGGTCACCCTCTGCTGGACACGGTGGTCAGCGCCATGTCGCGCGAAGAGTTCTGCAGCGCCCACGACATCGACCCGCGGCGAACATTGATCGGCATTCTTCCAGGAAGCAGACGCAGGGAGATTCGCAGCCTGCTTCCTGAATTTCTGCTGGCGGCGGAAAAATTCAAACAAAACTGCCCCGGGGATCCGGTTTTTCTGATCCCCAAAGCGCCGACGATTGAAGCTGAAGAACTATTCTCATCCGGAATTGGTGGCGCAGACTCACGACTTGACGTGCGGGTCATTGCTGATAACCGCTACGAGCTGATGGCGGCCAGCGACGCGATTGTCGCCGCTTCGGGAACGGTAACCCTGGAGATTGTCCTGCTCGACACCCCGATGGTCGTTGCCTACAAACTGTCCCCGATGTCCTACAGGCTTGGCCGACTGCTGGTCAGACTGGGCCAGTTTCCCCTGGCGAAGCTCGGCTATTTTTCCCTGGTGAATCTCATAGCCGGGCGGCAGGTGGTACAGGAACTGCTTCAGGATGAAGCAACTGCAGAGGCGCTGGCCGCAGAACTGCATCGTCTTGTCTATGATCACCCCCACCGGGAGAGACAATTGTCAGAATTCAAAAAAGTAAGGGAAAAGCTGGGTGAAAGAGGTGCTTCGGAGCGGGCGGCGAGGCTGGCAGCGAAGCTGATGGGAGACGATGACTGAGTACTTTGATGAAGATTTCAGCGTCATCCTGGAGATAGACGGCACCTTGGATCTGCATCAGTTCTCTCCCAGGGATGTAAAAACGCTGGTTCCAGATTATCTGCGCGAATGCCTGCAAAAAGAAATCTACGAAGTACGCATTATTCACGGCAAGGGAAAGGGGGTGCTGAGGCGGTCCGTGCACGCC
>JARRLH010000219.1:0-5540 GCA_037387205.1 Desulfofustis sp. | reverse complement strand
CATAGAGGACAAATTTCACATTTCTCGGCTTATCGAAAAGATAGAGTTTCTTATCTGCCATGTACTCCCGCAGCCTCCAGAAAATGTGTTCCCAGCTCATAGAGTGGTTGTGGATAAATAAACAGGACGATGCATCCTGCGGCCGTCAGGCAGAGTGCCGCCAGAGACGGCAGCGGCGCCTCCCGGATCACGCTTTGACTATCTGCATCATCGGGATCAGAGTAGAGAAATCCCTTGATCGGAATGGGCAGCAGATAGGCGATGTTGAGTAGTGAACTGGCCATCAGGACCACCATTAAAATAAGTTTGCCAGCCTCGATGGTGCCGATCATCAGATACCATTTTGACCAGGTCCCCCCGCAGGGAGGCAGACCGATGATGGAGAGGCTGCCGATGAAAAAGGCGGCCATGGTCACCGGCATCCTCCTGCCCAGCCCGTGCATGTCGGAAATCTCAGTCTTATGCGAGGCCACCATGATCGCCCCGGCACAGAAGAACAGGGTGATCTTGCCAAAGGCGTGCATACCTATATGCATGGCTCCGCCAAGGGCACCGGCGCTGTTGGCCAACAGGGCACCAACGGTGATATAGCTGAGCTGGCTGACGGTTGAATAGGCCAGTCGGGCCTTGAGATTATCCTGTTTCATGGCCACCAGGGAGGCGATGATTACCGAAGCACCGGCCAGATAGAGGAGAAAATCGGTGGTCGGCAGCTGGCGCAAAATATCGAAGCCGAACACATAGGTGCAGACCTTGAGCACACTGAAAACGCCGGCCTTGACCACGGCAACCGCATGGAGCAGCGCACTCACCGGCGTCGGAGCCACCATGGCCGCCGGCAGCCAGCGATGAAACGGCATGATCGCCGCTTTCCCTATGCCGAACACATAGAGCGGCAGCAGCACAGCGGCGGCGAACTTCTGCGACTGATCGAAGACGCCGCCAGCCTGAAAATCAACGGTACCGGTGGTGTACCAGGTGCCGATGATGGCGAGCAGCAGAAAGAGTATCGAGGTGGTCAGCAGGATACCAAGATACACCCGGCCGCCCAGCTTGGCCTTCTCGGACCCTGCATGGGTGACCAGCGGATAGGTCGAGAGGGTCAGGATCTCATAGAAGATGAACAGGGTGAAAAGATTGCCGGCGTAGGATATGCCCATCACCGAGGAGATGGCGACGGCGAAGCACACATAAAACCTGGTCTGGTTCTCTTCCTGGTGACCGCGCATGTAACCGATGGAGTAAAGGGTCGTAAGCAGCCACAAAAAGCTGGCGATCAAGGAAAACAACATACCCAGCGGCTCAATGCTGAACAACAGGCTCAGGCCGGGCAGGATCTGGAGGCCTTCCCAGGAGACGACGATACCCGCTGCCGTCAGGCGGTAGAGGTTCACCGTCAGGTAAATGAGCACCAGTCCTGCGGTCAGGCTCGCCGCTTCCCTGAGGTTGGGGGAGTGTCCGAGGCTGACGATACCTATGACCGCTGCCAGCGGGACCAGTAACGTGAGAATCAGCATTGTCTCGGGGGCCATCGTCAAAATACTCCTCCAAACAGCATTTCTGCCGCTTTTTTACTGACTCCAACAGTCAACGAGGTGTCTATGCCAAAGTAGAAATTGGCGATGACCAGCACATAGATCGGTACCAGCTGGCCCAACGGCGGGTCCTTGACCTCGTCAATCATGATTCGGGGGCTGGAGAAATACACCCATTCGACAATCCGCCAGACATAGATCACCGCCAGCAGCGAACTGATCAGGACCAGTATGGTCAGGGGCCACCAGCCATTTTCCAGCAAGGCCAGCACCAGGTACCATTTGGAAACGAAACCGACGGTAAGCGGCACCCCGATAAGGCTCAGTCCGCCCGCCACGACGGCCGCCATGGTCCAGGGCATCTGCCTGCCCAGCCCGGCAAAGTGACTGAGCTGGGCACTGCCGACCCGGTAGACCACTCCACCGATGGCCAGGAAGAGCGCCGCTTTCATCAGGGCGTGATTAAACAGATGCAGCAGAGTGGCGGTGAGTCCGAGCGGCGTGCCAATAGCCAACGCCAGGATCATGTAGCCGATCTGGGCAACGCTGGAATAGGCGAACAAACGCTTGATGTTGAGCTGGTAGATCGCCGATATGGAGGTCGCAAAAATTCCTGACACGCCGAGCACCACAAAAATCTCCTGCAGGGGCAGGACGGTGTTGGCGAACTCCGGACCAACCACCGAGAAAATAAAACGGATGAGCACGTAGACCGCAACCTTGGTCGAGGTTGCCGCCAAAAAGGCGGTGGCTATCGAGGGGGCAAAGGCGTAGGCATTAGGCAGCCAGAGATGAAGCGGAAAAAGGGCCAGTTTTAAACAGACGCCGACGATGAAAAAACCGATGGCGCTGAGCACCGTTTTGGAGTTGTGCACTTCGGGCAGCCGCTGGGCCAGATCGTACATATTGAGGGTTCCGGTCATCATATACATGAGACCGACGCCGATGATGATAAAAGTGGCGCCGATGGTCCCCATGATCAGATACTGATAAGAAGCGGTCAATGCCCTCCGGTCATTGCCCAGGGAAATCAGGGTATAGGATGAGAGTGAGGAGATCTCCAGAAAGACGAAGACGTTGAAGGCGTCCCCGGTACAGAGGATGCCGAGCAGCCCGGTCAGGCAGAGCAGATAGGCCGTATAGAAAAGCATGTGCCGGTTGCGGGGCAGCTCCCCGCCGATGCTTGATTGGGAGGCCACCAGCACAATGGCGCCCATGGCCGAGACCAGCAGGAGCAGGTAGCTGTTGAGGTAGTCGATACGGTATTCGATCCCCCAGGGCGCGGCCCAGCCTCCGAGCGCATAGACCAGGGTACCGTTGAGCAGCACCTGCTGCAGCAGAGTGCAGCTGATCAGAAAAGTGACGGTGCTGACCAGCAGGGCAAAAAGACCCACCGCTCGAGGATTGCGCACAAGTATGCACAGGGGTGCGCCGAGCAGAGGTACGACCACCTGCAGGATGGGTAAATGGTCGATCACTCCTCTAGATCCCGAACACTGAGGACATGTTTTTTTCGGAACCCGTAAGCTTCAAGCCGACTCTCCATCTGGTCCTGGGTATCCTGATCCTGGATTTCATGCTCCTCTATGGAGCCATAGGCTTCCTGGATACGGACCACCAGAGCCAGGCCCATGGCGGTGGTGGCGATGCCCACGACAATGGCGGTGAGGATCAGGACGTGGGGCAGTGGATTGGAGTAGAGCTGATATTGCTCATCGAGAATCGGTGCAGTGGCCCCGGAAATCTTCCCCATTGATATATAGAAGAAAAAGACCGAGGTCTGAAAAATGGACAGGCCCACCAGTTTTTTGAGCAGATTTTCATGGGCAATGACCACATAAAAACCGATCATCATCAGGACCACCACGATCCAGTAATTGTAGAGCCCGAGAATGTTCATCTTTTCTGCACGTACTTGTGTTTGACGGTGCGCCAGGTGAATTTGAAGAAAATGGTGATCATCACCGAGGCAACGGTCAGGCCCACGCCCAGTTCCACCAGCAGAATTCCCAGGTGCTGGCCGCGCACGGGATCACGGCCCAGGCCGTTGTAGTCGAGAAAATTTCCACCCAGGACCATACAACCAATACCGACGCCGGCGTAAAGCAGAACACCCAGGGCTGCAATCCGTTCCAGCTGTTCCGGCTGAAAGACCCGTGAGGCGTTACTGAGACCGAACAGCATGGTGTACAAGATGATGCCGGCGGCAAAAATCACTCCCGCCTGGAATCCGCCACCGGGTCCGTAATCACCATGAAACTGCACGTAGAGGGCAAAGATCAGGATGAGCGGCAGCAGCCATTTGACCACCACCCTGAGAATGATCTGCTGCTGCATGTCGGCCGGTGTCTTCTGCTTTTCTTCCTCTTTGGTGCGCCGGGACACCCGAAGCAGGGATATAACCCCGATCCCGGCGGTGAAAACCACCAGTGTCTCACCCAGAGTGTCGTAACCCCGGTAACTGGCCAGCACCGAGGTGACCACATTGGCAACCCCGACCTCTTTAATCGAGTCGTTCAGGTAGCGGGGAGCGACGTGCTGGTGCACCGGCGCCTCCGCCGATCCGAAGTGGGGCATGTCAAGCGTCCCGTAGATAAGCAGCGTGCCGGTGGCCAGCACCACCCCCAGGGCCAGCATCGGGCGGTAGCGCGTGCGCTTCTCAAAACGGCCCACCAGCTTCAGGGAGGCGAGCATCAGCAGAGTCGAAATCCCGGCCCCGACAGAGGCTTCGGTGAAAGCCACGTCCACCGCATCGAGGTCGAGAAACAGGCTGGCGGAGAGCAGACTGTAGATACCCGAGAGCATGACCACAGCAAAGAGATCATGCATCTTGGCCACGGCCAGTGCCGTGAGTACCAGAAACCCAAGCAGGACGATATCTATCAGGGTTTCCATGTCTACTCTTCCTGCCGCTCAGGTTTTTTCCCGCCTGCTACCTGGTCGAGCGGCCGCAAGCCGCTCTTCAGGGCCGCTTTGGCCATCGCATGACTGGCCGTAGTGCCGGCCAGCAATGAGAAGATCAGGATCAGGATCAGCTTGGGAAGCGCCAGGTTCCAGCCGGCCTGCAGCATGAGGCCGCTGAGGATCAGGCTGGCGCCCAGGGTATCGGTGAGACTGGCCGCGTGTATCCGGGAAAAAAACTCAGGAAAGCGGAGCAGCCCAAGCGCCCCGGTCAGGCAGAAGAAACTGCCGCCCAGCAGAAATAACCAGCTGAGTATATCGAGAATGAGCTCCATTATTCGGCCTGCTCCGCTGTTTTCTTCTCGGCATATTCAAAGAACCGCAATACTCCGATAATACTAATGAAGTTTATCAGCGCGTAGACAATGGCAATATCGAGGAAATCGGGTCGTCCGCCGAGGAAATCCATCACCGCAATCAACAGCACGGTCTTGGTGCCAAAAATATTTACGGCCAGGATGCGGTCATAGAGTGTCGGCCCCAGGAAGGCCCTGATCAGAGCCAAGCCCATGACTGCCAACAGGGTCAGTTCGGCCAGTGCAAACATAAGCCCGCCACCCTGCAGACCCTGCGATCCATCTCACCGGTCAGCACACCAGCGGCCGATTCCTCATCCAGTGCATGGACGATGATTGTATCGCCCTCAAGGTCGATGCTCACGGTACCTGGGGTCAGGGTAATGGAATTGGCGTAAATGACTTTTCCCAGATCGGTTTTCTGGCTGGCGGTGACTTCGATGGTCCGCGGACTGATCGATTCTTTACCCTGCCAGACGCGTGTGGCCACCACAATATTTGCCAGCACCACCTCTTTGGCGAGCCAGAACAGATAGATGGGAAGGGTAAAGGTGATATTGAGGGGCTGTGCCTCGCCGTCAACAACATCCATATAGCGGCTCAGGGCAACGATCGCTGCCACCGAGGCCAGCATGAAAAAAATGAGAAGGGGGGTGTAGTGACCGGAGTTTACCAGCCAGAAGGCAGACAGCAGGATAGTTAAGGCCAGGGTGTGCCGCATGAATCACAGAATGGGTTGATGAGGCGA
>JARRLH010000218.1:0-5545 GCA_037387205.1 Desulfofustis sp. | reverse complement strand
GGCTGTCAACTTATTTTTCCCCCTCCGAGCCCCCCCGCCTGCCTAAGCAATAGTGTGCTCGAGAAGAATTTTCAGGCCGATCAGGATAAGAATGATACCGCCGATAATTTCTATTTTACCTTCAAAAAGATGACCCACCTTTCGTCCCAGAATGATACCGCCATGAGACAATCCGCCGGTCACGAAGCCGATTACCAGTGCCGGGGTCAGTATGGTGATGTTTAATAAGGAGAAACTCAGGCCAACAGCCAGAGCATCGATGCTGGTTGCAAGCGACAGCAGCAGCAGTCGGCCGCCGGACATGGCGGGTTCGATCTCCTCGTCTTCTTCAAGCCGGCCGGCTTCATAAATCATTTTTACCCCTATTCCCGCCAGCAGCCCGAAAGCGATCCAGTGATCATAGGCGGCGATATAGTCCCGGAAGCCAAGACCGGCCAGCCAGCCGATTATCGGCATGAGCGCCTGAAACAAAGCAAATGAGGCGGCAATGGTCAGGGTCTGGCGCAGGCCCATCTGTTTGATGGTCACACCGCACGCCACCGACACCGCGAAGGCGTCCATGGCCAAGCCGACGGCTATGACGAGAATCGAAAAAAAGTCCATTGAGATTGAAACTTTACTCGGTCGAGGATGCTAGCGCGCGGGAAAGGGTTCCATGATTTTAGTCACTGACCGGTTCAGGTTCCTCAGGGCGGTCTGCTCGGGCTGGTCCTCTTTGATCCGGCCGCTGCCGCTGCCGCGCCAGATCAAGCGCTTGGTTTTTGGATCGACGATGTCGATGATGATTGTACCCTTTTCATATTCGAGAATTTGCCGCGGGGACTCGGGGTTTAATACCGGATCACGGTACAAGGTTCCGTATCCATAAGGAGCATAGAAATGATCTATGTTCTCCTTCTTAATTTTCTTTTCTATGGCTCCGAACCAGGCGACCAGAAAATCGGCCTGCTGCTGGTCGGCCATTTCATAGCCTTTCGCTGATAGTGACTGCTCCACCGCCGTACGGACCGTTTCCCGGACGCTGGGATCATTTAACCTGACATCTGCAGCCGGTTTGTCAACATCGTGCAGCCAGCCAAAAGTCCTAAGTGCGCCAAAGTCTGCTGCACTGTCAATCTCACTGCCGGTCTGCAGCTGCGTGCATCCGAAAACGGTTAAAAACAAAAGCGCCAGAGTAATACGTCTCATCATCTCCATCCTCGATCTAGTTTCCCAGCAGTCCCCTGATGGTTTTCATTGCTTCTTCCATCTCCAGCTGGTCCTCTTCAGGAATCGCCGGTTGTCCGCCAGGCGGCCCTCCCATGAATCCCTGCTCTTTCTTTCTGATGATCTCGGGATCCTTGAGGGCGGCTATGGTCTGCTGCGCGATCATCTGCGCCATTTGATCGGCTTCCTTGTCATGCTGCACAGCGATCCCCTGAGGAAGCTCGAAATATGTCTTATCAGCCCCGCCCTTTTCAATCGAAGTGGCCACACTTCTTATTTTGATCCCCATCAGATCGGTCTCCGACACAAGACTTATCCCGGTGCCGTGAATGGAATACACCGTCGACCCGAGTCCCGTCGTTTTATCACAGTAATAGCCTAATATCTCCTGTACGTTCTGCTCTACGCTGCCCTGTAGGCCGCCCATGAAGACATTGCCCATGTGAAGGACATTTTCTTCTACTTTCTGCTTGTCGGCAACACTCAGTTTATCGTATTCCTCGCTCATCAGTTTCTGCGGATTGATGGATTTGCTGCCCGTCCTTTTCTGAAGATCGAACGAGTATATCCAATCCGGGGTGGTTATTTCGATCGAGCTGCTTTTCTGGATAAGGCCGAGGATCGTCCTGCTGGTCTCACGATGTCGCGCCGTGTGGCTGCCAAAATCTTTTATATAGAGCACCTCACGGCCTGATTCCATGCCGCTGATCTCATAGGTTATTACTGCTTGCTCAAACGGCAGTTTAGCGGACCATGGGTTGGATGCTGCCACGGTCAGTGAAGGGGCAAGCAGAAAAAGAGCGGCCACAACCAAGCTATTCAGTTTCATAACAGCAAGTCTCTCCTCGGTTTTGTACTGAGATAGCACCGCTGCCGCTCATAGGCCGCCGCGGAGCAAAAGGCTCTCTTGATACGACTTTCTCCACCTTTATGAGATATTCTAGCACTGTAAAACAAAAATTATCATAAACAATCAGACCGGCCCCAACGGCAACCTATTCCACCAGGAGATTGGCGGCACCTGCCGTGCGGTTATCTACCTGGTGTGACTGAGGATAAAAGAGGCAACGACCTCCCTTACCCGCGGCGCCACGGAGGAGCTGTCTCCCGTGATGATATTGTGCCTGGCGCTGGAGAACCTCAGCAGTTCCTTATTTTCGCTCCCGATTTTCTCATACACTTTGATGCTGCTCCGGGGACCAATTATCTGATCTTCATCGGAGCTGACTATGAGCGCCGGGTGGGTCAGGTGTTTGAGTCTGTCCCGGGTGCTGTCAAGCAGCGCGCCAACCTGATCGACGCCGGCGATCGGGTTGCGGTGATAGTTTATATCACTATTTTCCGGTTCGAAATCAACAAACTTCTGGCCGCCCTGATTTCTTTTCCAGCGGGAAAGCAATCGATTCCAGATATCCATGGACGGCATGAATCGCCTGGAATAATCCTGTAAAACGTAGGGCGGGCAGACGGCGACCACTGCAGATAAATGGTGCACATATGACCCCAGTTCCAGCACCAGCATTCCCCCGGCCGAGAAGCCGACCATAGCCACCTGGGTGCAGAGTGCACTCATAAGCGCGTAGCCCCGTTCGACGGCAGATCGCCAATCGGGCAGGCTTTTTTGCGAGAGCAGCGCCGGGTCCGTTCCATGTCCCGGCAGCCTGATGCCGTAAACCCAGAAGCCCTTTTTCCTCAACATTGTTGCCATCTCTCTCATCTCCTGGGGAACAGAAAGATAGCTGTGGACGAGCACAACCCCTGCCCGGCGGGAACGAACCGGCAGCAGGTAAGAAGTGGAAAACCGCCGGTCGATTTCGCTTCCCGATTGACACTCAGCCAGTTCTTCTTTGAACAGCTGTTGATCAAAGGAATAGAGGCTTTTCGCTATCCGCAGCCGGACCAGCCAATCCGGCATTGAACCAATGCTTCCGAGCAGTTTCTGCACCTCTTTCAGCGGCTCGAGTTCATTGGCGATCACTTCACTGGGATTGGCGATCCGGGCCTGATGGAAGGCGGCGGACTCAAACCACTTGTCTTTGTGCTTCCTGAGCCGGTTCTCCTCAGCGATGAGGCATTGAGAGTCCAGGCCAAGATCGAGGAAGCTGCTGATTTTCTGGTAACGATCATCGGTGAGCAGGTGCACCTGATCTTCAGCCAGCGAGTGGTGTAAGGAGGTGCGAAGGCGCTGATTTTCCTGCAACGCGCGGGCCGCCAGATAGGCGTGGCGCGCCAGATCAATGCGGTCAAACGGGGAAAAGGACCGCTTCCGCAGCAGAAAAGCCAGGATATGATCATGATTTATAGTGGTTGCCGAATAGATCCTCTCCATGTAGATCTGCATCATCCGGCGAGAAGAGCTCTTGAAATAGGCTACCAGGTCAGGATTGCTATTAAAACCGTCCTGCACCGGGTTTTCCAGAAGTGAAGTGACGACGCCGTGGTGCATATAATCAGCCGTATCGAGCGGCTTACCGAAGCGTATGTCAATATCAACGCCTTCCAGAAACATTGTCCCCTCAGCCATCAATTCCTCAAGCATCCGCTCAGATGGATCTTTAACGAATCGTGCGGCGAGCTCCGACAAGAAGTTGTCATGGGCCCGTATGGGGTAGTAGGTAAGGTTTACCGGCAGGACCTTGACGCTATCGGAGTCGATTTCATCTGCTGCACTGCAGCCCAGGTGTCGGCGGAGCCAATGGTTTTCACCGTTGTTGTCCAGGCGATGAAGTATAAGGATGCGTCTGATTATTTCGGCACGAAGGCCGAGCATCGCCGCCCCGGTGTGAGGTGCACGGGCCTCATCGTCGTCACCGACGACAAACTCCTTGCCCCTGATCAGCTTTTTGTTCTTGACCATTCTCCCTTCTGGAAAAATGATCCAATTGGCTTTGGAGGTGATCAAGGTTCTGATGATCAACTCATCGCGCTGGGGATTCCGGGTGGACACCACCCCCACGCGATCGAAATACGATTTCAGGGCGCCCTGAAACAGCGAGTCGCTGGCCAGTGACCAGATAGGCTTGTGGGTCAACTGATAGAGATAGTAAGGAAGTAGAAGGGTTTCCAAACGGGTAAAATGGTTGATTACGAAAATGACCGGCCCGCGTGGGAGGTGAGAATCGTTGTGCACCCTGCTGGATGCTTTGACCAGCCTGGCCAGCGTTTTAAGGCCAAGTTCAGTCGTGAAATAGGCAGCTCTGTTCATAGCCTCCCTGTTCTCCAGTTAACCCGTCTGCATACTAAAAGTAATCGCTGAAGATAACAAGCAGATCCAGGTTCAGGACGTCGTAATCCAACGACGGACGAAGCCCCTGCCCGTCTCTGGCCAAGCAGGGGCTGCAAGACTGCTACTGGAGGCTAGGGACAGAGATCAATTGGTTTGCATATCGGCGATGAAGGCGTTGGAAGATTCTATCGCTTCATTCATGCGCCCGATCAGCTTGTCGATTTCCAGTTCCAGGCCGGCAAACTCATCCTGCAATGAGCCGATGGCCTGGGCGTTGAGATTGTGTTTGAGAAAGAGCACGTTGTCCCTGAAAATGCGCAACACCGGTTCCATGCTCTTCTCGGCCTCCTGCATGTGCGACAGCATCTCCTCATAGCGGGCCTTGGTATTATTCAGCTGTTCTTTGCTGGCCCGCGCCAACTCTTTATTTTCATAGAGCTTGATCTCGTCCGCCCACTCATCGAAAAGCGCCTCGGACACTGCTTCAACCTTGTCAATCCTGTCGCTTACCTTGTCGGCAATGGCTACGCATTCCTCGTATTCATCATTAAGTTGTTCATACGCCTTTTTCAGGTCGGTCTCCTCCAGCGAGACCACCGAATTGAACTGCTCGAGAGCCGATTTGAACTGCTCCTGGGCATCCTGCTGGGCGTCTCTTGCATTCTCAACCCGATCAACCATAATGTCGCGCTTGTGGACTCCCACGGTTTCCATGGCGCTGTAATAGGGGTTGGAGCAACCTGTGAGCAGCACCAATGCAGCTGTAAAGAATGCCAGGTAGAGATGAATATGGGTGTGTCGAGCCATGGCCCATCCTCCGGTTATGAGATTATTGTAAATGGTGATCCAGGATATGGTTCGGTCACCAGAACCCTAAAACAAGGTACGTGGCGGTGCAAGAGTGCAGCCTCATTTTACCCCTATTTGATCAGCCGCGGTGCGTCATATCTCTGTTGCCGCACTTGTCAATGAGGGTAATACAGGATAGTCTTGATAAGCAGCAATCTCACTTCCAGACTGCCGTTCGGAATCGAATTGATGAATAGATGAAGATTCCCAGCCTCTCACCAAGAGTCGGAGCCGCTGCCGGCTATCTCCTCTGCCTCGCGCTGG